>JANMSH010000286.1:0-14898 GCA_031389105.1 Hyphomicrobiales bacterium | reverse complement strand
TTGGCTTCCGACAACATGGCCGCCGACGAACTCGAACCCACGATATTTTCCGCGGTGATCACGCCGCACCGTTCGCTCGGCCGCACCGGTTTTCTGGTGCTTATGGTGATTTTCGGCGGTACCAGCTTTGTCGCCGGCATTGTGTTCTGGATCGCCGGCGCTTGGCCGGTGTTCGGATTTTTCGGGATTGACGTCGCGCTGCTGTACTGGGCGTTCAAGCTGAACTATCGCCACGCCGGCGCTTACGAGGAAGTGAAGGTCACGCCGTCGGCGCTCACGGTACGCAAGGTGAGCCATCGCGGGCAGCTAAGCGAATGGGTGCTCAATCCGCTGTGGGTGAGAATCGACAAGGTCACGCACGAGGAATACGGCATCGAGCGGCTGCTGCTGGTGTCGCGCGGCAAGCAGCTTGCGATCGCGAATTTTCTCGGGCCGGATGAAAAGGCCAATTTTGCCCAAGCGCTTGGCAACGCATTGAGCGAGGCCCGCCGCGGGGTGGCAAGGACGGGTCTTTCTTAATCCCTCCCCTGCGGGGGAGGGATAAGAGATCAGAAATCGGGTGGTTTGTTACGCAGGCCCCTCTTAGATAGCTGTCATGAACATGACCCTTGCAAAAGACGCGATGCCCGACCCCTTTCCCGGCGTCGCACCGCTCGTGACCGCGTCCGCCGACTATGACGTCGTGCGCCGCGCCATCGCGCACATCCGCGGCAACTGGCGCGCCCAGCCCGAGGTAGACATCATCGCGGAAGCAGCCGGCGTGTCCGCGACCGACCTGCATCACCTGTTCCGCCGCTGGTGCGGCCTGACGCCGAAGGCGTTCCTGCAGGCGCTCACATTGCACAGCGCGCGCGAACTACTGCGGTCCTCGGCAAGCGTACTGGATACGTCCTATGAGGTCGGGCTGTCCGGGCCCAGCCGTTTGCACGACCTGTTCGTCACACACGAGGCGATGTCACCGGGCGAGTGGAAGGCGGGCGGGGAAGGCCTGGCCATCGAATATGGGTTCCATCCTTGCCCGTTCGGCATGGCGCTTGTGATGATCGCGCCGCGCGGTCTGGCCGGGCTAGCGATGGCCGACCCCGGCGAGGAACGCGCCGCGCTCGACGACATGCGCCGGCGCTGGCCGAAGGCGCGCTATGTCGAGGACTACGCCGCCACCGCGGCAACCGCGCGCCGCATCTTCGACAAGACGTTGTGGCGGCCCGACCAGCCGTTGCGCGTCGTCCTCATTGGAACCGACTTCGAGATCCGCGTTTGGGAAAAGCTGCTCACCATTCCGATGGGCCACCTCACCACCTATTCCAACATTGCCGCCAAGATCGGTTCGCCGAAAGCCTCGCGTGCGGTCGGCGCCGCGGTCGGAAAAAATCCAATCAGTTTCGTGGTGCCGTGCCATCGCGCCATGGGCAAAAGCGGCGACGTCACTGGCTATCACTGGGGCATCACCCGTAAGCGCGCGATGCTGGGCTGGGAAGTGGGAATCGCCGCGAGTTCTTGAATCGGCCGCACGGGAACTGCCGGCGCGGCATCGTGCCGCCGTCCCTGCGACGTCTGTAACGAAACGTGTGTGATTTTTCGACGGTTCCTTCTAAGTTCCCGGAACGTATGTCAAACGACATGCGTTGCCGGGGGTAACTTTCCCACCCCAGGAGGAACAAGATGCGTATTCGATTTATGCTTACTCTGCTCGCGGCGACGGCGCTCGCGCCGGCCGCTGCATTTGCCCAGGCCTCGACCGCGGGCGGCGCCGTAGGTGGCGCTGTCATCGGCGGCGTAGTCGGTGGACCGGTTGGTGCCGTGGTCGGCGCCGGCGTCGGCGCCACGGTCGGCCTCGCGGCCGAGCCCCCGACCGAAGTCGTGACCTACGTCCAGCGCGATACCGGACCGTCGGTCGTCGTGCAGGAACGCGTCGTGGTCGGCGAGCCGTTGCCCGCGAGCGTGGAACTGCGCACCGTGCCGCAGCACACCGAGTATCGCTACGCTGTGGTGAACAACCAGCGCGTCATCGTCGAGCCGAAGTCGCGTAAGGTGATCAAAATCATCCAGTAAGCGGCTATTGCTGCTCGAACGGAAAAGGCCCCGCTTCCCCCGGCGGGGCCTTTTTCTATGCGCGGGGCGCATTGTTACGCGGCCAGATCGACTTTCGATTTCACCGTCGCGTCGGCCTCGAGCCGGTAAATGATCGGCACGCCGGTACCGATCTCGCGCTGGATGATCAGCTCCGGCGACAGCTTTTCCAGCACCATCACCAGCGCGCGCAGCGAATTACCGTGCGCCGCCACCAGCACTCGTTCGCCCCGCAGCACGCGCGGCAGAATTTCGGTAACGTAATAGGGCAGCGTCCGCGCCAAGGTGTCCTTCAGGCTTTCGCCGCCCGGCGGCGCGATGTCGTAGGAGCGGCGCCAGATGTGCACCTGCTCCTCGCCCCATTTTTTGCGGGCGTCGTCTTTGTTGAGGCCCGACAGATCGCCGTAGTCGCGTTCGTTGAGCGCCATATCCTTGATGATCTTAAGGTTGGTCTGACCCATTTCCTCCAGCATCAGATCGAGCGTGCGCGTTGCTCGCTTCAGCACTGACGTGAAGGCGACGTCGAAGGTGAGCCCTTGCGCTTTCAGCTTGCGGCCGGCCTCGCGCGCTTCGGCGATGCCCTTGTCGGTGAGATCGACGTCGCGCCAGCCGGTGAACAGATTTTTCAGGTTCCACTCGCTCTGGCCATGACGCACCAGCACCAGCAGACGTTCCGCCTCCGCCATCACTCTTTCTCCGCGGCTTTCTTGTTCAAGGATTTCGCCCAGCGCATGCAGACCACCGCGAGCACGAAGGCGACCGCCGCCATCACATAAGTTGCGTTCTGTTCGGACAGGCCAGCCGCCTTCGCCACTGCCGGCACGCCGTAAAGCGCGACGATGATCGAGAAGTTGGCGACCAAGACCAGCAGGCCGAGGCCGAACATCTTCTGCTTGCCGTTGCTGCTGAAAAAACCCATGACGCCAGTGCCTGCCAAACTTTAGAAGTTACCCAGCCCGAGCACGTCGGCCATCGAATACAGCCCGGGCTTCTGGTTGCGCGCCCACAGCGCCGCGTGCAGCGCGCCGCGCGCAAAGATCATGCGGTCCTCGGCGCGGTGCACCAGTTCGATGCGCTCGGCGGGGCCGGCGAAAATCACGCTGTGCTCGCCGACCACGCTGCCGCCGCGCAACGTCGCAAAGCCGATGTCGCCGGCCTTCCGCGCGCCGGTATGGCCGTCGCGGCTGCGCACGGAATTCTTGTCGAGGTCGATGCCGCGGCCTTCCGCCGCCGCCTGGCCGAGCAGCAGCGCGGTGCCGGACGGCGCATCGACCTTCTGATTGTGATGCATCTCGAGGATTTCGATATCGAACGAAGCGTCGAGCGTCTTGGCGACGCGCTTAGCCAGCGCGGCGAGCAGATTGACGCCAAGGCTCATATTGCCGGACTTGACGATCACCGCGGTCTTGGCGGCCTCCTTGATCTTAGCCTCGTCGTCCTCGGTGAGGCCCGTGGTGCCGATGATGTGCACCTTGCCCGCCTTGGCGGCGAGCGCGGCAAACGACGATGTCGCGACCGGAATCGTGAAATCGATGATGCCGTCGGCCTGCTCCATCAGCGGGCCGACATCGCCGGTGAGCTTGATGTTGTTCTCGCCGAGGCCCGCCAGCGTGCCTGCGTCCCAGCCGATCAGCGGCGAGCGCGAGTCTTCCAGCGCGCCCGCGAGCGTCAAATCCTTGCTGTCGGCGATCGCCTTGACCAGCGTGCGGCCCATCCGCCCGCCGGCACCGGCGACCACGAGCCGCATTTCGGCCATGGCTCTTAACTCCCGGAACGTTGCGCAGGGTATAGCGGGCTGACGCCACGCCGTCACCTCTCCCAGGCGCTTACGGCTGCGGGCCGTCATAGCCCTCGATAATGACGATATCGGCCACCGCATGCGGCTGCCGGCCCTTGATGTTGGCCTGATATTCCGGCGAGCGGTAGCAAGCCAGCGCCGCGGCATAGTCGGGAAACTCAATCACCACATGGCGGCTGCGGCTTGAGCCTTCGGCGCATTCGAACTTGCCGGCGCGGATGACATAGCGGCCGCCGAATTTCTTGAAGATCGCCGGGTTCGCCGCCGTATAAGGCTTGTAGCCCTCGTCGCTGCTCACATCGATGCGCCCGATCCAGTAGCCCTTCGGCATTTCCGACTCCCGTTATTTTGCTGTGCGCGCAATCTCGGCGACGATCGCATCGGCCGCCGCCTTCGGATCGCCGGCTTCCACGATCGGCCGGCCGACCACCAGATAGTCGGCGCCGGCGGCGATCGCCTTCTCCGGCGTCATGATGCGCTTCTGGTCGTCCTTCGCGCTGCCGGCCGGGCGAATGCCCGGCGTCACCAGCGCCAGTTTGGTGCCGACAACCTTGCGCAAGTTAGCCGCTTCCTCCGCCGAGCACACCAGCCCGTCGACGCCGATGTCGCGGGCTTGCGCCGCGCGCTGCGCCACCAAGCCGCTGACGCCGAGCTTGTAGCCAGCTTCGAACAAATCCGAGTCGTCATAGGACGTGAGCACAGTGACGCCAAGAATCTTGAGCGCGGAGCCGCGCTTGCCTTCCATCGCAGCTTTCATAGTCTGCGGGTAAGCATGTACGGTGAGAAACGTCGCGCCGGTCTGGGCGACGCTTTCGACACCCTTGGCCACCGTGTTGCCGATGTCGTGCAGCTTGAGATCGAGAAACACCTGCTTGCCGGATGCGATCAGACTCGTCGCAAACGACAGCCCGCCGGCGAAGCCGAGCTGATAGCCGATCTTGTAGAAAAATACCGAGTCACCGAGCCGCGTCACCATGGCCTCGGCGTCTTTCACCGTCGGCAGATCGAGAGCCACAATCAGGCGGTCACGCGCGTCCAAGGCATTCCTCCATTGCGCATACTTGTTTGCGCCTGATCTTTTCCGAAAACCGGTTCCCACTTTTCGGGATCATGCGGCACCCATCATCTTTGCCATTTCCACCAAGCGCGCGAGCTGCGCACGAAACAGATTGGCGGTGCGGGCGTCGGATATATTGTCCATGTCGTCGAAGGCGGTTTCGGCCTGCTGCACGGCGACTTGCTCGGGGATCACCAGCGCCCCGCAGCCGAGCTCGAGAATCTGGCGCAGCGCCATCAGCGAACGCAAGCCGCCGGTCGCGGTCGGCGACGCCGACGAAATCGCAAACACCCGGTTCTTGAACGCCGCGTAAGTCGGATCGCCGCGCTCGCGCACGCGTGACACCCAGTCGATCGCGTTCTTCAATAGCGGCGTCACCGACGCGCTGTATTCCGGGCTGGCGATGAACACGCCTTGATGCGCCATGATCATCTGCTTGAGCTTGACCGCCTCTGCCGGCGGACCGCCTTTGGCTTCGAGGTCGGCTTCATACAGCGGCAGCGGATAGTCCTGCAACGAAATGCGGGTGACGTCGGCATCGATCAGCGTCAGCTCTTTCGTCGCCAGCGCCGCGAGCCGGACGTTATGCGAACCGCTGCGGGTCGAGCCCGAGAAGACCAGGATTTTGGGGGCAGGCATCGGCGGCTCCGTTCAGAAGCCATCCATAACACGCGGCGCTTACTTCCCGCGATAGACCCACACGCGCGCCGGCGGCAGGTTCATCCAGATCGTTTCGGACGCTTCGGTCTTGATTCCCGACAGCGCCTTCGGGATCGGCGGCACCATCGCGTAGGTGAACTGGATGAAGGGCGCGCCCGGCGCCAGCAGGCCCAGCGCGTCCGAGATCAGCCGTAGCCTTGTGCGCAGCGGCTTGGTGACCAGCGGCAATCCCGACACCATCGCGGCGGCCGGATCGCGCACAGTGTCGCCGAGCAGGCGGCGCAGCCGGTAGGCATCGCCCTGCACCACCGTCGCCGCCGGATAACGCGTGCGTAGCAGGCGGCAGAAGTCGGGATTGAATTCGACCAGAACCAGACGCTTGGGATCGATGCCGCGCTGAACTAGCGCTTGCGTCACCGGGCCGGTGCCGGGTCCGAGCTCGATGATTGGACCGGTCGATTGCGGATCGACATAGCTCGCCATGGTGCGGGCGAGCGCCTTGCTCGACGGCATCACCGCGCCGGTCGATAGCGGCTTCTCAAACCATGAACGGATGAACTGCATCTCGTCATCGAGACGCAGATTTTTCTTTTCAACGCGGACAAATGAATGCGAAGGCATCGATATGGGGTCACGCGTGCAATGCGGCGGAAAGCCGCTCATTAATCGGTATAGGGCGACGGGCGGGGGGTCAAGAAGCTAGTCGGAACGGCTGCCCCGGCTCCCCAGTCCATCGAGAAACTCTTTGACCCGGCTGAAGAAACCGGCGGATTCAGGCTGCGTCTCCTCCGACGACAGCTTTTCGAACTCGGTCAGCAGCTCGCGCTGCTTTTTGGTGAGATTCTGCGGCGTTTCTACCGCAACTTGAACGTACATGTCGCCGGATTGTTTCGAACGAAGCACCGGCATTCCCTTGGCGGTCAGCCGAAAGCGGCGCCCCGTCTGGGTGCCACTGGGAACTTTGACCCTCGCCTTGCTGCCGTCGATTGCCGGCACCTCGAATTCGCCGCCCAGCGCCGCGGTCGCCATCGAAATGGGCACCCGGCAATGCAAGTCGGCGCCATCACGCTGGAAGAATTCGTGCGCAGCCAGCGACAGGAAAATATAAAGATCGCCCGGCGGACCGCCGCGTAAACCCGCCTCGCCTTCACCGGCCAGCCTGATGCGGGTGCCGTCCTCGACACCGGCCGGGATATTGACCGAGAGCATGCGCTCGCGCGTGACGCGTCCAGCGCCGGCGCAAGACGCACAAGGATCGTCGATCACCTGACCGCGGCCCTGACAGGCCGGGCAGGTCCGCTCCAGCGTGAAGAAGCCTTGGGCGTGGCGAATTTTTCCGGCGCCGCCGCAGGTCGTGCAGGGCTTCGGCTTGGTGCCGGCTTTGGCGCCCGTGCCGGAGCAGACTTCGCAGGCGACCGATGTCGGAATACGGATCTGCGCGGTCTTGCCCTCGAAGGCTTCTTCGAGCGTGATCTCCATGTTGTAGCGCAGATCAGAGCCGCGCTCACGGCCTTGACCGCGGCCGCCGCCGCCACGCCGTCCGCTCATGCCGAACAGATCGTCGAAAATGTCGGAGAAGGTCGAGGCGAAATCGGTGCCAAAACCATGGCCGCCACCGCCTTGCTCGAAGGCGGCGTGGCCGAAGCGGTCATAGGCGGCGCGCTTGTCGCCGTCCTTGAGCACGTCATAGGCCTCGGACAGTTCTTTGAATTTATGCTCGCACTCGGCATCGCCCTGATTGCGATCCGGATGGTGCTGCATGGCGAGCTTGCGGTACGCGGCCTTGAGTTCGGCCTCGGTGACGGTGCGTTGAACGCCCAGGACTTCGTAGTAATCGCGTTTGGACATCAGGACACCGGGGCCGTTTCTCCGCCGTCATTGCGTGAAATGACGGGGAGAAAAAACATATGCCCCCGGGAGTATCCCGAGGGCATGATGATTCGTCGAGCGCAGGTCATGCTCGGCTCTGCGTTCAGGCGGATTTTTTATTGTTCTTGTTGTTCTTGTCGTCGTCGACTTCGGTGAACTCCGCGTCGACTACGTCTTCCTTCTTGCCGTCGGCGCCGGTGGCGCTTTCGCTGGTGTCGGCGGGCTCAGCGCCTTCGGCATTCTTGTACATCGCTTCGCCGAGCTTCATCGAAGCCTGCGCCAGCGTATTGGTCTTGGCCTGGATCGCGGTGGCATCGTCGCCCTTCAGCGCTTCCTTGAGATCCGCAATGGCGTTCTCGATCGCACTGCGTTCGACTTCGCCGACCTTCGAACCATGCTCGGCAATCGCCTTCTCGGTGGAATGCACCAATGCCTCGGCGTGGTTCTTGGCCTCGACCGCGGCCTTGCGGCCCTTGTCCTCTTCGGCGTGCGCTTCCGCGTCCTTGACCATCTTCTCGATGTCGGCTTCGGACCGACCGCCCGACGCCTGAATGCGGATTTGCTGCTCTTTACTGGTCGCCTTATCTTTCGCCGATACGTTAACGATGCCGTTGGCGTCGATGTCGAACGTGACCTCGACCTGCGGCACGCCGCGCGGCGCCGGGGGTATGCCCACGAGATCAAACTGGCCGAGAATCTTGTTGTCGGCCGCCATCTCGCGTTCGCCTTGGAACACGCGAATGGTGACCGCGTTCTGATTGTCCTCGGCGGTGGAGAACACCTGGCTCTTCTTGGTCGGGATCGTGGTGTTGCGGTCGATGATGCGCGTGAACACGCCGCCGAGCGTTTCGATGCCGAGCGAAAGCGGGGTCACGTCTAGCAGCAGCACGTCCTTGACGTCGCCTTGCAAGACGCCGGCCTGAATGGCGGCGCCGATGGCGACGACCTCATCCGGGTTGACGCCCTTGTGCGGCTCCTTGCCGAAGAACTGCTTCACGACTTCCTGGACCTTCGGCATGCGCGTCATGCCGCCGACCAGAACGACTTCACCGATTTCAGCGGCGGTGAGGCCGGCATCCTTGAGCGCCTTGCGGCACGGCTCGATGGTCTTCTGAATGAGATCGTCGACCAGCGCCTCGAACTTGGCGCGGGTGAGCTTCATGGTGAGATGCTTCGGACCAGAGGCGTCCGCCGTGATGAACGGCAGATTGACTTCGGTCTGCGTGGTGGACGACAGCTCGATCTTCGCCTTCTCGGCCGACTCCTTGAGCCGCTGCAGCGCGAGCTTGTCCTTGCGCAGGTCGATGCCCTGCTCTTTCTGGAATTCGTCGGCGAGATAATTCACCAGGCGCATGTCGAAGTCTTCGCCGCCGAGGAACGTATCGCCGTTGGTCGACTTCACCTCGAACACGCCGTCGCCGATTTCCAGCACGGAAATATCGAAGGTGCCGCCGCCAAGGTCGTAGACCGCGATGATGCCCTGCTTCTGCTTGTCGAGACCGTAAGCGAGCGCGGCCGCGGTCGGCTCGTTGATGATGCGCAGCACTTCAAGGCCCGCGATCTTGCCGGCGTCCTTGGTGGCCTGGCGCTGGGCGTCGTTGAAGTAAGCGGGCACGGTGATGACGGCCTGCTCGACCTTGGTGCCGAGATAGGCTTCCGCCGTTTCCTTCATCTTCTGCAGCGTGAAGGCGGAGATCTGCGACGGCGAATAGCTCTTGCCGTCGGCCTCGACCCAGGCGTCGCCGTTGCTGGCTTTCGTGATCTTGTAGGGGACGAGCTTCTTGTCCTTCTCGATGATCGGGTCATCGTAGCGGCGGCCGACGAGGCGCTTGACCGCGAAGATCGTCTTTTCCGGATTGGTGACCGCCTGGCGCTTGGCCGGCTGGCCGACGAGACGCTCGCCGTCGTCGGTGAAGGCGACGATCGAAGGCGTGGTACGCATGCCCTCAGCGTTCTCGATGACTTTCGGTGTCTTGCCTTCCATGACGGCAACGCACGAATTGGTGGTGCCGAGGTCGATGCCGATGACCTTGCTCATGGGTTATTCCCTCTCAATTTGCGGCAGGCCGGACGGGCCGATTTGGCGCCCGAATGGGAAATCGGCGGCTCATCCGCAGACCCCTGATCCAGCCCCCTGGATAAACGATTTAACCGCGGTTTCGCGGCTCAACGCTCATATAAGAAGGCCCCCCCGCGCCGCAAGCCAGCCAGTCACGATTTCGCGAGTGGCCGGACTAGGTTAGGCTCGCGTGCCGGGTCAAAGTTAATCTGGGCATTGCCGCACCGAGCGATGCCGGATAGGCAGACCGGGCTCCCACAGTCAGGAAAGAAACCAGCACCTATGTGGCATCGAGTTTTGGTCGCTTTGCTCGCCGCCTGGGCCGGACTGTCGGTCCCGGCCGCGAGCGCCGAGACGGTGTTTCCACCGGGTCTGCGGATCGGGCTGGAGCCGCAGGCAAACCTGACCGTCAGTAAAACTTTCCCCGGCTTCGAGGATGCCGACCGCAAGGTCGCCGTCTCGATCCTCGATTTGCCGGCCCGCGCCTATGAGGAAATCGAGCGCTCGGCCTTCGGCCCCGAGCAGACCGGCCTGACCAACGTGAAACGGGAAAGCTTTCCGTTCGCCAGCGGCATCGGGTTTCTGATCAGTGGCACGTCGCAGGACAACGGCGTCATCGTGCATAAGTGGTTCCTGCTGGCGACCGCGGTCGGTGGCGAGGTCAAGGATCTCGCAACGTTGATCAATGTGCAGGTGCCGGCGGCGGCGCGCACGGTCTACACCGACGAAGTCGTCCGCAAGACGCTGGTCAGCGTCACGTTCCGTCCCGCGCCTCTGAAAGAGCAGCTAGCGATGCTGCCGTTTCAGTTCAGCGAACTGGCCGGATTCCGCGTCATGCAGGTCTTGCCGCAAGGCGGCGTCATCCTGATCGACGGGCCGGTGGATGACATGACCAAGAATACCTACGTCATCGTTTCGATCGGGCGCGGCGCGCCGGAAACGCCGGATGAGCGCGGCAAATTCGCCCGCGAATTGCTGACCTCGGCGCCGCTGCGCGATCTCACCGTCACCTCGGGCGAGGCGATGCGGATCGCCGGCTCGCAGGGCTTCGAAATTCGCGCGCAGGCCAAAGGACTTGCCGGCGAGCCGGTCACCTTGGTGCAATGGGTGCGGTACGGCTCGGGCGGCTTTTTGCGGATTATTGGCGTCGGCAACGCCAGCGGCTGGGATACGATGTTCACCCGGCTGCGCGCGCTACGCGACGGCATCGAGACGCGCTGAAACTTAGTCCGCCTGCGGACTGTCGGCACCATAAGCTGGCGAACCCTTCGGCGCCGTTTTGGGCGCGCCCTTGGAAACGCCGACCATGGCGGGGCGCAACACGCGCTCGCCCAGCATGTAACCGGCCTGCATGACCTGCGCGACATGACCGGCGGGCAGGTCTTGGGTCGGCACCTCGTACATCGCCTCGTGCATATTCGGATCGAACTTCTCACCCTCGGGCGAGAATTTCTTGACGCCGTTCTTTTCGAGAACCTTGAGCAACTCGCGCTCGGTCAGCTCGACGCCTTCGATCAGCGCCTTCATGGTCGCATCGGCTTGCGCGCGCGCTTCGGGATCGATGGTGCTCAAAGCCCGGTGCATATTGTCGGCGACCGCCAGCACGTCACGGGCAAAGCCGCTGACGGCATAGGTCCGCGCATCGGCGATCTCACGCTCGGTGCGTTTGCGAAGATTTTCCATCTCCGCCAGCGTGCGCAGCAGCCTGTCCTTGAAATCGGCGGCGGCTTCCAGCGCGGCGGTCACCTGCTCTGCCGGCACCATTTCGGGCGCACCAACGGCGGCGGCTTCGCCCTCAGGCTGGACGCCTTCGGACGTGACAACCGTATCGTTATCGGCGGGCTTGTCCGTCATAGCTCTCAATCCATCGTCTGAAATGTCAGCAAGGTCTGTTGGATGCCCGGGATATCAGGGTTCGGGAGCGAAAAATCAAGCTTTTAGAGTGCCTAGAGACAATTCTTAAGGCGCCAACAGGCGGCTCACCACGCGGGCGGTGTAATCGACCATCGGGATGACACGAGCGTAATTGAGCCGGGTCGGCCCGATGACGCCGATGACACCGACGATCCTGCCCTCGCTGTCCCGGTACGGCGAAACGATGGTCGAGGAACCCGACAGCGAAAACAGCTTGTTCTCGGAACCGATGAAGATACGCACTCCGTCGGCGCGCTCGGCGCGGCCCAGAAGGTCGATGACGCCGCGCTTGGTCTCCAGCGCGTCGAACAGCGAGCGGACACGTTCTAGATCGCCGAGCGCATGCAGGTCGTCCAGGAGATTGGCGTGACCGCGCACGATCAACTGGCGATCTTTGCTTTCGCCGCCGGACCAGCTCGCCAGACCCGCCGAAATGACCTTCTGCGTGAGCTGATCGAGTTCGGCCTGGCTCTGCGCCAGCGACGTTTCGATCTCGACGCGCAGCTCGGCCAGCGACTTGCCGCGGATGTGCGCGTTGAGAAAATTGCCAGCTTCGGTCAGCGCCGATGTCGGCAGATCGGACGGCACGTTGAGCACGCGGTTCTCGACCTGGCCGTCTTCCGCCACCAGCACGGCCAGCGCGCGTTCCGGCTCCAGCCGCACGAACTCGATGTGCTTGACGCGCACGTTGATCTTGGTGGTGAGCACGACGCCGGCCGAGCGCGTGAGACCCGACAGCATCTGCGAAGCTTCGGTGAGCACGGCTTCCACCGACTTGCCGGCGCCGGCAACCGCGACCTGTGCTTCGATCGAGCGGCGGTCGCCTTCGTTCAGATCGCCGACCTGCATCAAGGCATCGACAAAGAACCGCAGACCCAATTCGGTCGGCAACCGCCCGGCCGAAGTATGCGGCGCGTAAATCAGCCCGAGATGCTCAAGGTCAGACATCACGTTGCGCACGGAAGCGGGCGACAGCGAGATCGGCAGAATGCGCGACAGATTGCGTGAGCCAACCGGCTCTCCGGTCGTCAGATAGCTTTCGACGATCGAGCGGAAAATCTCGCGCGAGCGCTCGTTGAGCGCCGCGAGACTGACCTGCGAAGAACCGATCGGGACGTCGTGGGAAGCCACTTCAAAACTCCTTCAGCCAGACAACAATGACCGCCGCGCAAGGCTTGTTCAAGACTTGTTCAAGCCGGGCATATGGCTATGGTGTCCGCCGAAACCAAGAAATGTCCGTTCCCCGGAGGATTCGATGCGGCCCAGCAGCCGACAGGTCGACGAGTTGCGCGCCGTGTCGCTTGAGCGCGGCGTGGTCAAATATGCCGAAGGCTCCTGTTTCGTGAAGTTCGGCGACACCCACGTGCTGGTGACCGCCAGCCTGGAAGAGCGCCTGCCGCCGTGGCTCAAGGGCCAGGGCCGCGGCTGGGTCACCGCCGAATACGGCATGCTGCCGCGCGCCACCTCCGAGCGTACCCGCCGCGAGGCTTCGGCCGGCAAGCAAGGCGGCCGCACCGTCGAAATCCAGCGGCTGATCGGACGTTCCTTGCGCTCGGTTATCGACCTGCAGGCGCTCGGCGAACGCCAGATCACTATCGATTGCGACGTGATCCAGGCCGATGGCGGCACTCGCACCGCTTCGATCACCGGCGCCTGGGTGGCGCTGTCGGATTGCCTGGCCTGGATGAAATCGCGCGACATGCTGCGCGCGCCGGTATTGCGCGACCACATCGCCGCGGTGTCGTGCGGCGTCTACAAAGGCACCGCGGTGCTCGATCTCGATTACGCCGAGGATTCAGAAGCCGACACCGACGCCAACTTCGTCATGACTGGCGGCGGCAACATCGTCGAAATCCAGGCCACTGCTGAGAAAGACCCGTTCAGCGAAGAGCAGTTGCTGACGCTGCTGTCGTTGGCGCGCAAAGGCATCGGCAAGCTGGTTGACCTGCAAAAGATGGCGGTGGCGTGAATTCGCATCGCCACCTCACCGGCCCGCTCGTCATCGCCACGCACAATCCCGGCAAGCTCGCCGAAATGCGCGAACTGCTGGCGCCCTACGGCATCGAGGCGCAATCGGCCGGCGAATTGAAACTCGCCGAGCCGGACGAAACCGGCAGCACCTTTGCCGAGAACGCGCGCATCAAGGCCGTCGACGCGATGAAGGCGACGGGCAAGATCGCCTTTGCCGACGACTCGGGTATCGTCATCGCCGCGCTCGGCGGCGACCCTGGCATTCACTCGGCGCGCTGGGCTGGACCCAACAAAGATTTCCGCTACGCGATGAATCGCATCCAGACGCTGCTGATCGAAAAAGGCGCGAAGACGCCCGAGCAGCGCCGCGCGCATTTCGTTGCTGCGCTTTGTCTGGCGTGGCCCGACGGTCACACGGAAGAATTCGAAGGCCGCGTTGACGGTGTCGCGGTGTGGCCGCCGCGCGGCGATGCCGGCTTCGGCTATGACCCGTTGTTTTTGCCCGATGGCCACGACCGCACCTTCGGGCAGATGAGCGCGCTGGAAAAGCACGGTCTGCCGCCGCACGGCAAAGGCCTGTCGCACCGCGCGCGGGCCTTCGTCATGCTCGCGGATGCTTGCCTTCGCAACGCCTGACGCGCAGAGAGGCGCATCTTGCGCACACGCAAATTCGTTACAATTTTAAGTACTTGTCCGCAGCGGATTTGAAACGGCGCTGTCGCTGACGAGAGACGCAGCCTATACTGGTTAACATGACATTTACCACGAGCACGCAGCCCTTCGCCGTTTATTTGCATTGGCCGTTCTGCCTGTCGAAGTGCCCCTATTGCGACTTCAACAGCCACGTGCGCCATGGCGGCGTCGACGAAGCGCGCTTCGTGCGCGCGTTCGAATCCGAAATCGCCGCCACCAAGGCGCGCATCGGCGACCGCACGGTGTCGACCATTTTCTTCGGCGGCGGCACGCCGTCGCTGATGAAACCGGAATCGGAGCAAGTGATTCTGGATTCAATCGCGAAACATTGGACCGTCGCGCCCGATGTTGAAGTGACATTGGAAGCCAATCCGACCAGCGTAGAAGCGACGCGCTTTCGCGGCTATCGCACCGCCGGCGTCAACCGTGTCTCTCTTGGTGTTCAAGCTCTCGACGACCAATCGCTGAAGGAACTGGGCCGTCTGCATTCGGCGCAGGAGGCGCTCGACGCCGTCGCCATCGCGCGCTCGATATTCGACCGCTATTCGTTCGACCTGATCTACGCGCGGTCGCGCCAGACGCTCGACGCGTGGGCCGCCGAACTCAAGCGCGCCATCTCGGAAGCGGCCGAACATCTGTCGCTCTATCAACTGACCATCGAGCCCGGCACGCCGTTCTTCGGCCTGCACAAGGCCGGCAAGCTGATCACGCCAGACGAAGATCTCGGCCGCGACCTCTACGATCTGACGCAACAAGTCTGCGGCGATGCGGGTCTGCCCGCCTACGAGATTTCCAATCACGCGCGGT
>JANMSH010000253.1:0-6819 GCA_031389105.1 Hyphomicrobiales bacterium | reverse complement strand
GCCGTACTTGTTCGGCGGTCCGATCCGCATCCTCGGCATGGCCGGCGATCAGCAGGCGGCGACGGTCGGGCAGGGCTGCTTTACGCCGGGCATGTTGAAATCCACCTACGGCACCGGCTGCTTTGCGCTGCTCAACACCGGGACACAGCGCGTCGCATCGCGCAACCGGCTGCTCACCACCATCGCCTATCAGTTGGAGGGCAAGCGCACTTATGCGCTGGAGGGCGCGATTTTCATCGCTGGCGCCGCCGTGCAGTGGCTGCGCGACGGCCTCAAGATCATCGAGAAGTCGTCCGATGTCGGTGCACTTGCGAAACGCGCCGATCCCGCCGAGCAAGTCTATCTGGTGCCGGCATTCGTCGGCTTGGGCGCGCCCTATTGGGACGCGCAAGCGCGTGCGGCGATCTTCGGGTTGACCCGCAATTCCGGCGCCGCCGAGATCGCGCATGCCGCGCTGGAAGCGGTCGGCTATCAGACCCGCGACCTGCTGGAGGCGATGCGCGCCGACTGGCCGCAGGCCGCCGGCGCCGAAACCGTGCTGCGCGTCGATGGCGGCATGACCGCGAATGACGGCTGCATGCAATTCCTCGCCGATATCCTGGCAAGCCCGGTCGACCGGCCGGTGGTGATGGAAACCACAGCCTTGGGTGCGGCTTATCTCGCCGGGCGGCAGGCCGGCATTTGCCCCGATCTCGACGGCTTTGCCGCGCAATGGCGGCTTGATCGCCGTTTCGAGCCACGAATGGATTCAACGGTCCGTGAGAAAAAATATGCCGGCTGGAAAGATGCGGTCAGCCGTACGTTAACGGCGAAGTGACGTTTCACGGACACAATCCCGCCGGGTGATGGGGTAGGCCGTGAGTATCAACGCCAAGCAAGCCGAATTTCTGATCCAGCAACTGACGGTGCTGGTGGTCGATGACAGCCAGTTCATGCGCAATGTGATACGCGGCTTGCTCGGCACGATTGGCGTGAAGAAAACCCACGAGGCCGGCGATGGCATCGCCGCGCTGGAAATGATCCGCGAGATCCAGCCCGACATCGTCCTCCTCGATTGGGAAATGCCGCTGCTCAACGGCCCCGAACTGGTGCGTATCGTGCGTTCGCCCGGCGTGTTCCCGATGCCCGATATCCCGATCATCATGATGAGCAGCAATGTCGAGCGCCGGCGCGTCTATGAGGCCGCCAAGCTTGGGGTCAACGAATTCCTGTGCAAGCCGATGTCGGCGAAGGCGCTGCTGGACCGGTTCATCTCGATCCTGCTCAAGCCGCGTGAGAGCGTCCGGCTCGGCGAATATTACGGCCCGGCGCCGCGTGTGCAGGTGGCCAAAGACAATCCATTGGACTCACCGACGGCGGCTTAAGCGTCAGTCGCTACTGCTCCGTCCAGGCGGGCGGAACAAGAAAATCAAAAACCAGATCGGCACGATCACCAATGAGCCGAGCAGCACGTGCGGCCAGGCCCAGGTGAAGCCGCGCTTGGCGTAATCCTCGATACGGTCGGCCGACAGCCCGAATTCACGCATCAGTTGCTCGGCGGTAATGCCGAAATGGGCGAGGATCGTCCCCACCACCAACGAGGCGACGATGACCTTGACCAGCGTCCGAAGGATTGGGTTCAGCATCCGCGCCCTGTCGCGCCGGCGGTAACCGGCGGGTGATTCGTCTTAAACGCAATGATAGTCGAATGGCGATGCGAACGCATGATCCCGGAAACCGGGAATAGGCTTTCTATTCCGGCTTTTGCGCCGGCGCCTGTTCCACCGCCGGCAGGGCGCCGCTGGGTGGGGCGTTGCCGGTCAGCCGCTCGATCGCCGAACGCACGGCGTCACGCGCGCTGCGATCGCGCACCGCGTTGAGCAACGGGGCGGCCGCGCCCGAGCGGCGGATCAGTGCCTCCGGATCGGGCAGCATGATCGGATCGTCCCACGATCCCTGCACGATAAACGGCAGTTCGAACGCCGCGGCGCCGGGACGGGCGGCCGACACCAATGTTGCGGTGCCTTTGAGATCGAGTTCGCGTTCGGGAATGGAGGCCGAACCGGCCATGCCCAGCCGCACCGCGGCGCCTTCGACCTTCATGTCTTCGACCATCACCGTGCCCTTGATGATCTTCAGCGCGACAGTGATCTTGTCATAGGGCGTTTTTCCGCTGCGGAACTCACCGCCGCCGGACAGCGGCCGCCGTTCCAGGCGCCGCAGCAACTGTTCAACATTGAGGCCGGCAAGCGCGCCGTTGCCTCCGGTGAGACTGGCGGTGCCGTTCAAGGTGCGGGTCACCGCGAGCACGCTTTCACCGGTGCCTTCGACGACGAGCGACATGTTGCCTTTGCCTTCCAGGCGTTTCAGCCCGAACAATTGACCGAGGCAGGTCTCAAGATCGACGTCGGTGAACTGCAACTGCGATTTGACGTCGACACCGGTCTCGAAAATGGCCAGCGCCATCGAACCCTGGATCAAGCCGCCATAAGCCTGCGCCTCGCCAATGGTGACGACCAGTTGACCGCCGCGCAGGTTGGCGCCGATGGCGGTGCGGCCGATCTTGGCGTTTGACATGATGACGTTGGCCGCCGACAGCCGCAGATCGAAATCGATGCCGGATAATCCGTCGAGCGTGATGCGGCCGCTGTTCCATTCGCGTTGATTGGTGGTGAGCAGCTTGACCGTGGAGACATAAGGCGACAGGTAGAGCGTGTCGGTGGCCAGCGTGCCTTGCAGCGTCTTGCGTCCGTCGGTGGCGAAGGTGAGCACGCCCTCGGCGGTATTGCCGTCGAGCTCAACATTCACTCCAGACAGACCGATGTTGCCGCCGACGACATTGGTCTGCGCCTTGATCGCGAATCGGCCAAAGCCGCCGCCGGGCAATGGCTGCTGCCCGGTCCAGATCAGCGCATGTCGCAACGAAGCTGCGTCGGCGGCGACTGTGCCTTCGATCTTGAGCGTTGGCTTGACGCTGATGGCGCCTTCGAACGCGGCTTTCATCGGCGCGCCCGCGAAGCGCAGTTTCAAGCCGGTGCGGTTGCCGGCGAGCGCCGCCGGAAAATCGGCCAGCGTCACGCTGGCATCGACCAACTCATCATGCCAGACGAAGTGGCCGGTGGCACCGAAGCTCTTGGAAATCGATGGCCAGGCCAACGACAGATTCACATTGCGCACGGTCTCATCGATCTTGTGCGCCGGATCGCGGATCACCACAGTGCCGTTGTCGATGCGCATCTCGGAGAACGCCGCCGAGCGCTGCGCCGGCTTCTGACTGCGCGCCAGCGATTCGATCAGGCCGGCCCAGTTGGACTGGCCGTTGGCGTCCAGTTCGATGGCGATGATTGGCCGCTCCAGCGAGACATCGGCGATTTCGACGCGCCCGATCAGCAGCGGGAAAAATCGCAGACGCGCGGTCAGCCGTTCGGCGGTCAGCGCGGGGCGATTGGCGTCGCCGAGCACGACATCGGCGAAGCTGACGCTGCCGGTGGGAAACATCGAGACCAAAGCCCCGCCGCGCAGGATCGGGTCGAGTCCGGTGACCGCGCGAATTTCATTGAGCGCCTGCTGGCGCACCGCGTCGGCCGGGACCAGATAGCCCGCGGTCATCAGCACGCCGGACCCGGCCACGAAAGCGGCGAGCAGCACAAATCCCAAGCGTCTGAAGCCGGTCGAGGCCGTCAAAGGTGAGTTTCCGGTGTTTCGATGTCGGTCGCCGCCGGACTATACCATCGGCTCCGTTATCGCCAACCTTGGGTACCGTCTGTGACGCTTTCAAGGCCACAGCCGGCGGCGATTAAGCTTACCGGGACGGCGGGCGGTGGCCGGCCGGGTTCGTCTCTGCCAGCCGCACAATCCAGATTACCGGAAGTATCCCGACCGCGACGATCAAAAGCGCGGCCAGTGCGCCGTCCTCGAAACTGCCGCGCGTCGCGAACTGGTAGATGTAGGTCGACAGGGTTTCGACGTTGAGCGGCCGCAACAGCAGCGTCATCGGTAATTCCTTCAGGCAGTCGACGAACACCAGCAGCGCCGCGCCCCACAGCGCCGGCCGCAGCAGCGGCAGGTGCACACTGCGCACCAGCGTCAGCGGACCGGCGCCGAGCAGGCGGGCGACATCGTCGAACTCGGTCGACACGCGGGTCAGACCGGCCTGCACGAAGCCGATGGCGATCGACAGAAAGCGCGCCGTATAGGCGATCACCAGCGCGGCGCTCGATCCCGCCAGCACCAACCCGACCTGCTTTCCGGTGAGACCCATGCTGAGCCAGTTGATCGCCTCATCGACGGCGACCAGTGGCGACAGCAGTCCCAGTGCCAGCACCGTTCCGGGAATGGCGTAGCCCATGGTGGCGACCGCCACGCAGACCACGACGAAGGGCAGGCGCACCAGCCGCAGTGGGATCGCGGCGGCGAGCCCGAGCAGCAACACCGTCGCGGTCGCGACGGAAGCCAGTGCGACCGTTGTCGCAGCGTGGCGCAGCAGTTCGGGCTCGAAGCCGCCGACAAGCCCGCGACTAATTGTTTCGCGCAGCAGAAATCCCGCCGGAATGAAAAAGCCCAGGGCGACCGGGACCAGACAGGCCGCCGCGGCCAGCCAGCCGCTACGCCCACGCAGCAATATGCGCGTGGCGATGCGGGCTTCCTGCGGCGCCGACTGGTAGCTTTGACGACGCCGGCCGTAGCGTTCGAGTGCGATCAGGCCGGCGGCCAGCATCAGCATGGCGAGCGAGATCTGCGCCGCGCCGGCGAGGCTGCCGCGGTTGAGCCAGGTCGTGAACACCGATAGCGTGAGTGTCTGCACGCCGAGATATTCGGATGCACCGATATCGTTAAGCGTCTCCAGCAAAGCCAGTGAAACGCCGACCGCGAGCGCGGGCCGCGCCATCGGCAGCGTGATGTCGCGCATCAGCCGCCACGGCTGCGCGCCGAGCGTGCGCGCGGCGTCGGTAAAAATCGCGCCTTGGGTCTGAAACATCGCGCGCGCGGCGAGATAGACATAAGGATAAAGCACAAAGCCGATCACCAGGACCGCGCCGCCGAGCGAGCGCACCGGCGGAAACCAATAATCGGCGGTGCGCCAGTGAAACAACTCGCGCATCGCGGTTTGCACGGGGCCGGCGGCATCGAAGATGTCGACGTAAACATAGGCCGCGATGTAGGTCGGGATCGCGAGCGGCAGCGGCAGCAGCCACAACATGGAATCGCGACCGGGAAACTGGAACGTCGTCACAAGCCACGCCGAACCGGCGCCGAGCAGCGCGGTCACCAAGGCGACACCGGTCAGCAGCAGCGCGGTTTGCAGCATCGCGACCGGCAACACGTAAGCTGCGAGATGCGGCCACAGCGCCGCATCGCCGGCCCAGGCGAGCCGCACCAGGCTCGCCAGCGGCAGGGCCACCACCACCGCGATCGACAGCGCAATGGCGCAGCCGATCAGCTTGACCGGCGGCCAAGACGCAAAGACCCCGCGCAAAGCGGGGCCTTTGTTGGAACGTCCCAGCGTAAGACGCAGCGAATTCAATTGTCGAAGCCGACCTTGTCGACCAGGTCCGCGGCCTTCTTTTTATTGTCGGCGATCTTGGCGAGCGGCAGCGGGTCCGGCTTCAGCGTGCCGTAGCCCGCGATGGTCGGGTTGACGGCGATGCCGGTGCGCAGCGGATATTCGTAGTTCATATCGGCGTAGATGTGCTGGGCCTGCTCGCCGACGAGCCATTCGATCAGCATCATGGCGTTGGCCTTGTTCGGCGCGTGCTTGGGCAGCATCACGCCCGACACGTTCACATGCGTGCCGCCGCCTTCGAAGGTCGGCAGCACCACGCGGGTGGCGTCGGCCCACGGCTTCTGCACCGGTCCGCCATTGTTCATCAGCGCCCAGTAATAGGTATTGCCGATGCCGAGATCGCACTTGCCGGCGGCAACGTCGCGCGCGGTTTCGCGGTCGCCGCCCGACGGCTTCTGCGCCAGATTGGCTTTCAGCCCGCGCAGCCAAGTTTCCGCCTTGGCTTCGCCGTGCTTGGCGATGTAGGCGGCGATCAGGGCATTGTTATAGATGTGCTGGCCGGAGCGGATGCAGATCTTGCCCTTCCATTTCGGATCGGCGAGTTCATCGTAGGTGATCGCGGTTTGCGTGACGCGCTCCTTCGAGGCGTAGATGACGCGGGCGCGCATCGAGATCGCGTACCAGTGACCTTCCGGATCGCGGTATTGCGGCGCCACCACCTTGTCGAGTGCGGGCGAGGCGATCGGCTGGCTGATGCCGGCACGAACCGCATCTTCCAGTCGGCCGATGTCGACGGTGAGAAGCACGTCGGCCGGGCTGTTCGCCCCTTCGGTCTTGATACGCTGTTCGAGGCCCGAACTCGCGGAGATCACGTTGACCTTGATGCCGCTGTCTTTGGTGAAGGCGTCGAACAGCGGCTGGATCAGTTTGGTTTCGCGGTAGGTGTAGACATTGACCTCGCCCGATTGGGCGAAGGCAGCGCCGGCCATCGTGGTGGCGGCGATGGCGGCGGCGACCTGTGCGGCAGCGCGGATCGGTTTGAACATGGAAGGCTCCTCGCCTGGACGGTTGAAGTCAGCGTTCCCCCTTGATGTGCTAGCGAAGCGGCCCGCGGTCAACTGATTTGTGCTGCAAAATCAATAGTTTAGAATAATTCCAGTCTGCCAAGAGCTTGCACGGGCGCATCGTCGCGGAATTTCCAAGCCACGCATGGAGATAGCCGGCCGTTGTGTGGGCGGCTTCCGCCGCGGCGTTTTGCGACAAAGTGCCCCAGCAAGCGGCGTCAGCGCCGCGCCGGCGGGGTGGCGTCGGCGATTTCGGCAATCATCTTCTTGATG
>JANMSH010000249.1:0-29330 GCA_031389105.1 Hyphomicrobiales bacterium | reverse complement strand
CGGCGCGGCCAGAACAATCCCGAATTTAACGCAATGGGCACGCACGCCACGCCTTCCGCCGCGTAAAGATGGGCCACGCCGTATTTGTAACGCGGCTCGGCACCGGCCGGCCGCCGCGTGCCTTCGGGGAAAATGATGAGTTGGCGGCCGCGGCTGATCTCGACGCGCGCACGTTCGGTCATCGCGGTCAGCGCCTGAGAACCGGCGCTGCGGTCGACCGGCACCATGCGGCCCTTGGCCATCAGCCAACCGAAAATCGGAATCCACATCAGTTCGCGCTTGACGATGAACAGGGGAATATCGAACAGCGGCAGCAGGGCGA
Organism: Hyphomicrobiales bacterium; assembly: GCA_031389105.1. Taxonomy (GTDB): domain Bacteria; phylum Pseudomonadota; class Alphaproteobacteria; order Rhizobiales; family Xanthobacteraceae; genus Pseudolabrys. The sequence continues at coordinate 29,008 of JANMSH010000249.1, read as the reverse complement.
AAGTTTCCCACGCCGACTGGTGCTTGGAGGCAACGATCAAGCCGCCTTTTGGGATTTTCTCCGCGCCGCGCACCTCGACTTTGATACCGGCGACCCACCGCAGCAGGAATAGATTGACGCGGCCCCAGGCCTTCGCGATCTCGACGATCGCCCAATAGGGCATGAAAAAGGTCGGCAACCCGGCGATCAGCCAGAATACCGTGTTGACATAGAACAACAGGTTGAACGCTATGGAGCGAACAAAAATAAGCACGGCGGTTCGTTCCTTTTACGCGGCGGTGTCGGGGTCGAGACTCATCCGTCCCAGCGCGAACAAGTATTTCAGATATTCCGCGAACAGAAAACGCGCGGTGTCGAAGTTCTGCCACCACGGCTCGGTCTTGACCTTTTCCGACATCACTGGAAACGCAACCAACTTGGCGTCGGGTATCTGATGCTGCAACTCCGCCATGGCGCGTGGCATGTGCCAGTTCGAGGTCACGACGATCAGCGAATTGAAGTTATGCTCACGCGCCCAGCGTTTGGTCTCAAGCGCATTGCCGAAAGTGTTAAGCGCCGAACGGTCAAGATCGATGCAGCAGGTAAAAAATTTAGAATAAAGCGGCGTCAGGCGCGCGACTTCCTTTGTGCTGGTTGCGCGATGAACGCCGGTGATTAGCAGACGCTTGCCGCGCTCGGCCGCCAGCAATTCGATCGCATCGGGAATGCGCGAGGCGGCGCCGGTCAAGACGACGATGCCGTCGGCCTTGCGGTCGAGCTGGACCTCTTCGGTCTCGATGGTGAATGCAAACCAGAGGAACCCGACGCTAAGCACCAGCGCCGCGACGACGCCGGCCGTCATGGTCAGAAAGCCGATCCAACGGGCTAGGCCGGCAAGCATTAATCGATCATCTCCAGGGTCCGGTTGACGGTTTGACGTGACGTCATGGCTGTCACCGCCGCGATCAGAACAACTTGGCCCAGCACGGCGATATAACCGATCATCCCGATGGAAAACGAGCCGAACATGGCCGTGGACTGGTCGCCGCCGGCTGTGCCGGCGAACAGGCGGCTGAGGCCACTCGCTAGCGCAAACAACAGCATGGCCGCGCCGCCGCCGATAGCGCCGCCTTGCAAGCCGAGCAGCAGAAAATGCCGCTGGAAATGCCCGGCGATGAAACCGTTCTTGGCGCCGACGAAATGCAGCACCTCGATCACGATCTTGTTGGTCGCCATGGCACCACGCGTGGCAAAAGTCACTGAGAGCACGGTAGCCGCGATCATCAGCAGCAGAATGCCGATACCGATGGCGATCGCGGTGGTCGTCATGGCGCGCATGCGTTCGATCCAGCCGCGATGATCGTCGAGCGTCGCGCCCGGCGCCTGTTCCGCCAGCAGCTTGCGAAGCTGCGAAATGTCGGGCGTGGCGCCGGGCGCGATCTTGATCACGATCAGGCGCGGCACCGGCAGCGTGTCGAGCGACAGTCCGCTGCCAAGCCATGGCTCCAGAAGTTTGGTAGATTCATCCTTCGAATAGGCCCGCACATCGCCGACGCCCGGGAATGCGCGGGCAACGGCAGCCGCCTTTTCAACGACAGCATCGAGATCGCGGCCCGTCGCCGGGACCACCTGAATGGTGATTTCGCGCGCCACGTCCGCTTGCCATTCGCTGGCCGCGCCGCTCACCAAGATCACCGCGCCGGTGGTCAGCGAGGCCAGGAAGGTCATGATGGCAACAACCGCGACCAGCGCGCGGCCGGAAATCGAATTGCGCGGCACCAGCGGCGTGTCGAAACGCGGCAGCGGGCCGCCGGCCACGCGCGGTGGGGGCATGCGCGGCGGCGCCGTCATTTCCTCGTCGTCTCGATCCGCCATCTAGATCCTTACCTCAATCGTAAATGTGCAGACGGCCGTCGTGCAGTACCAGCCGGCGCGCATCGTACTGGTCCATCAAGGCAATGTCGTGGGTGGCAATCACCACCGAGGTGCCCGACTTGTTGAGCTCGATAAACAACCGCAGCAATCGCTGCGCCAAAGTCGGATCGACATTGCCGGTCGGCTCGTCGGCTAGCAGCAGTTGCGGCCGCGCGATCACCGCGCGCGCGATCGCTGCGCGTTGCTTCTCGCCGCCCGATAATACCGGCGGCAGCGCCCACATCCGTTCGCCGAGGTCGACCCATTTCAACAGCTCGATCACCTCGTCACGGTAGGTTTCCTCCGGCCGGCCCATCACGCGCAGCGGCAGCGCGACGTTCTCGTAGGTCGACATATGGTCGAGCAGGCGGAAATCCTGAAACACGATGCCGATGCGGCGGCGCAGCGTCGACACCGCATCGCGCGACAGGGTCGCCACGTCATGGCCGAATTGGGTGATCAGCCCGCGCGTCGGCCGCAGCGACAAGAACAGGAGTTTAAGAAGCGAGGTCTTTCCGGCGCCGGACGGCCCGGTGAGAAATTGGAACGAATGCGGCTCGATACGGAACGAGAGGTCGCGCAGGACCTCCGGGCCGATGCCGTAACGAAGACCTACGTTCTCGAATCGGACCACGCCGTCTCCGATCAATTCCCTGGAAGACCCGAGGGGCGACCTAGGCGGATCCCGCCACGAGCCCTCCCCGGTACCGTCATTTGGGACCCGCCGCACGCTAAGAACTGCGCTTTTACAGGAATATCACGCCGCCGCCATAGCCACCGGGGCCTGAACACCGCCGATTTGGCCCCCAGCGATGCCCATTCCAAGCCTGCCATGGTTTCCGGTCCATTAACGGACGGATGGTAGGTTTTGGGCTTCGAAAGTACGTACGTCATCATGTTGATTGTCTGTCCGAACTGCTCAACGTCCTACCTGATCGACCCAGGCTCGGTTGGATCAGCCGGGCGTGCCGTGCGTTGCGCCCGCTGCAAGACGACCTGGTTCGCTACCGGGACAAAACAAGCCCCGGAAGTGAGCGCCTTTGTCGACGGCGTGATCGCGGAAGCCGAAGCGCAGTCGGAAGGGCATCCCGCCAAGCCTTCATTCCGTCCGCCCGAGGCGGAATCGCCGCCGACCGCGGCAACCGACGATTTCGGCCACGAGCTGTCCGAATCGCCACCTCTGCCCGAGACCGAAAGCGCTTCGGCGCCAGTCGGGCCGATGGCGCATAACAACGATCTGGTTCCAGTTTACGAACACGCACCGGCCCCGCTCGCGATAGCCGATGCGCCTTCGCTGGTGCCACCGATCGAGCACGCGCCGCTGCGGGATGCGGCCGGCGCCGAACTCGATGCCGAAGATGTCGAGTCCTTCGCCGCCCGCCGCCAGCGATTGATGATGAAGCGTCAGACCAAGCGCCGCTCGTCGCGCTGGACCGCGATTGTCCTGGTGCTGTTTGCCTTCAACGTCGCACTGATCGGCTCGCGCAGCGAGGTGGTGCGCTACCTTCCGCAGACCGCATCGCTGTTTGCCGCCATCGGCCTGCCGGTCAATCTGCGCAATCTGAAATTCGAGAACGTCCGCATCGCCAAGGAAACCGCCGACGGCATCAATGCGCTGGTGATCGAAGGCACCATCGTGAGCACGTCCGGCAAACCGGCCGAAGTGCCGCGCCTGCGCTTTGCCGCGCGCAACGCCTCGGGACAGGAAGTCTACACTTGGACTGCATTGCCGAGCCGCAGCATTCTCGGCGCCGGCGACAGCCTGCCTTTCACCAGCCGCCTGGTGTCGCCGCCGGCCGACGCCAATGACATCATGGTGCGGTTCTTCAATGCGCAGGACGCGACCGGAGCTAAATAACGCCGTGCTTCAATCGAAGCGGATCGGAGTCCGATGGCAAGAATCTTGATCGCCGAAGACAACGACGATATTCGCGGTCTCGTCGTCCGTGCGCTCAGCGATGAGGGCCACGATCTTGTGGCGACGGCGGACGGTGGTGCCGCGCTCGACGCCCTCAAGCTGAACAACGGTGCATTTGACCTGCTACTGACCGACGTAAAAATGCCGGTGATGGACGGCATCGCGCTGGCGCTCGCCGCCGGACGCGACCATCCCGACATGGCGATCATGCTGATGAGCGGCTATGCTGACCAGCGCGAACGCACCACAGGATTGGACGCGCTGATCCACGACTTCATCGCCAAACCATTCTCGCTGGAACAGATCCAAGGCGCCGTTCGCGAGGCGCTGGTCGCGAGATACTGAATAAGATTAGAAGTCCTTCAGCAGCCGCTCGATGTAATCGAGTTCGAGCTGCGGACGCAGGCTCTCGCCGAAGCGCTTGCGGAGCTCTTCCAGAATGCGGCGCGCGCGTTGCGTGTCGATCTCGCCGGGCACTTTCACAGTGACGTCGTCGCCATAGTCGCGGCCGCGCAGCGGGCGGCCCAACGGGTCGGTGCCCTGCTCGGCGCGCTGACGGCCGTTGCGGCCCGGCTGACCGGGGCCCGGCCCTGCGCCCATGCCGTTCTGCTGCATCTGTTGCGCCAGCCCCTGCGCGCCCTTGCGCATGGCTTCGAGCGCGCGGCCCTGTCCGTCGACCGCGCCATCCGCATCGCCTTCGCCCAACGAACCTTCGGCCTCGCCCATGGCATCGCCGGCACTGCCGAGCTGACCCATGTCGCCTTCACCCTTTTCGCCTTGGCCCTTTTCACCCTGGCCCTTCTGCCCCATGCCGCGCTGGCGCAGTTGCTCCATCAATTTATTGAGCCGGTCGCGCAATGCCTGCTGATCCTGCTTCAGCTCGCCCATTTGCGGCTGGCCCTGTTGGCCGCGCTGTCCGCGCTGGCGGTCGCGCCGCTGGTCCTGGCCCTGCTGGAAAGTCTTGTCGCGCAATTGCTGTTGCTTGCGGATCATATCGCCGAGTTCGTCGAGCGCCGACATCATGTCGTCATCGCCGTCCTCGCCTTGCGCGCCGGGCCGCGCCATTTGCAGGTTTTCCAGCATCTGCTGCATCTGATCGAGCAACTGCCGCGCGGCGTCCTTGTTGCCGGACCGCGCCATCTGTTCCATGCGGTCCAGCATGCTCTTGAGATCCTGCTGGCTCAGCATGCGAGTGTTCTTGTCGAGCGGGCGCGCGAGCTGCTGCGGATTCTTGCGCATCTCCTCGGCCAGCGCCTGCAGGAACTTGTCCATCGCGGCGCGCAGGTCCTGCATCAGCTTCTTAAGCTCTTCGTCGCTGGCGCCACGATCGAGCGCCTGACGCAACGCGTCCTGTGCCTGCCGCAAGGCCTGCTCGGCCTGGCTGACATTGCCGTCCTCGATCTGCAACGCCATTTCCCACATCCGCGCCACGACGTCGCGCAAGGCGTCGTCGGACTTCGCGTTGGAGAGCTGGTAGTAGATCGAGCGCAGCCCGAGATAGATGCCGGCCTCCGGCGTGAAGCGCTCCGGCGCGATCGTCAACGCGTCGAGCGCGGTCAGCACCAGCGGCTGCGCATCACCGTCGAGCGCCAGGTTGCGGCGCTGTTCAATGAGCGCGCGCGCGACCGGCTTCACGAAGATGCGTTGCGGCAACTGCACATCGCGCGGCTCGCTGCGGCCTTCATTGCCGCCTTCGTCGCGCGCCACCAGCGTCATGACGGTTTCAGCGCCGGCCCAGGCATGCTCGGTGAGGTCGCGGGTGGTCTGCGCGGCGCCGACGCGGGTGCGGGCCTGCGGCAAGGTCAGCGCGAAATCCGGCGCGGTGAACAGCGGCCGGCGCGGCTTGTCGGCCGGCGCCTGATCCTTGATGTCGAATTTGGCCTGGGCTTCGACGACGCCGTAGTCGTCGTCCATCTTGTAGTCGAACCGCACCGAGCCGCGCGCTTGCCGCTCCGGATCCTTGATCAATTCGATGGTCGGCGCGCGATCCGCGATGGCGGTGAAATTCCAGGTGAGGTCCTTGCCGAGCACGCCATGCACCGCGGCCGAGCCGTCACCCTTGATCACCAGCCGGCGCTCTTCGGTGCCTGCCGGCACCGCGGCGCGCGTTTCGGCCGGCGCATCTTCGATGCCGCCTTTGCGCACGATCTCGAAGTTCACTTTGCCGGTGGCGCGAATGACGATCTGGCTGCCGACCGGCACCGCGACCGGCGCGATGTTCTGCGCGGTTTCGCCGGGACGCAGACCCGGCAGCATCACCGGCGGACGGCCGGTGTAGACCGGCGGCGTAACCCAGGCGTCGATGCGGAAATTCGCCGGGGCGACCACGCCGCTCCAGTCGAAGGCCGCGGTGATACGGTTCATGCGCTCCCCGCCGGCGGCAAAGAAGCTCGCCACCACGACAATGAGAACCAGCGCGCGCAACGCCATCGGATCGCGCAGCGACAGCCGCGGCGATGGCCAGCCGGCCTTGAGCCTGCTCGCCGACACCAGCGCGCGTTCGACATGGGCGCGCCAGAGCGCCTGCGCGACCGGATCGTGGCTGTTGGCGGCGATCTCGTCGCCAATCGCGGTGGCAGGCCGGTGCGTCTCGCCGCTGCTGCGGTCCAGCCGGCGCAAGCCTTCGGTCTCGCTCGGGATGCGCAGCATCAACAGCGGCACCGCCGCCGCAGCGCTCAGGATGAAAAATGCGACCAGCCCCGCGGCGCGCGCCAGCGGCGGCAGCACGATCCAGAGACCGGCCCACGACAAAGCGAGAAACAAGCCGGTTATGGTCGCGAGCGTGGCGAGGACTGGCCACAGCCGCTCCCACAGCAGACTGCCGCGCGCGCGCTGCAGCGCCCCCGCGAGCAGAGCCCGCGTCGAGTGCATCCGGCCGTCAGGTTGTTCTTCCAAACCGTCCAAAAGCCGCTCCGGCCCCTCAGGAGAATCTGTCGCCGTTCAGGCTAACATGCAGGCAATTCCCAGGCCACGTATGGGTTCACCGCCTACAGCCAATCAGGCATGCGATCAAAGGCAATCAATTGGTCAACTTCGAGGCGCGGGCGAACAACGGCCCATTCCGGGCCTTTCACCAGCACTTCCGGCACCAAAGCTCGGGTATTGTAGGTGCCGGCCTGGACCGCCCCATAGGCGCCCGCCGTCATGACAGCCAAGAGCGCGCCGCTTTGAGGCTCCGGCATATCCCGGTCGAGGGCGAGAAAATCGCCGCTTTCACACACCGGCCCGACCACATCGGCACGGATGCGGCTTCCTGACGCGGGCTTTTCCGCCACCGGCCAGACCTCGTGATAGGCCTCGTACAAGGTCGGCCGGATCAGGTCGTTCATCGCGGCATCGACGACGACGAAGTTCTTGGCCTCGCCGTGCTTCACGAACAGCACTCGCGTCACAAGGATACCGGCATTGCCCACGAGCAAACGGCCGGGTTCGAAGATCAGCCGACAATCCAGATCGCGCGTCGCGCGCTTGACCACCTCGGCATAGGCTTCGGGGCGTGGCGGCGGTTCGTTGTCGTCGCGATAGGGAATGCCGAGGCCGCCACCGAGATCGACATGCGAGATCGTGTGTCCGTCGCCGCGCAACGTGCGCACGAACTCGGCCAGCAACGTGAAGGCATTACCGAACGGATCCAAGTCAGTGATCTGGCTGCCGATGTGCATGTCGACGCCCGCTACCTTGAGTCCGGGCAGCTTGGCGGCCCGCGCATAGACTTCGCGCGCACGGCTGATCGGAATGCCGAACTTGTTCTCGGCCTTGCCGGTGGCGATCTTGTGATGCGTCTTGGCGTCGATGTCGGGATTGACCCGCACCGAGATGTGCGCGGACTTCCCCTTGGACGATGCGATCTGCGAAAGTAATTCTAGTTCGGGCTCGGACTCGACATTGATGCAGAGAATGCCCTCGTCGATCGCCAACTCAAGTTCGCGCGCGGTCTTGCCCAGGCCGGAGAACATGATCTTGTCGGCCGGAATACCGGCGGCGCGGGCACGCTTCAACTCGCCTTCCGACACCACGTCGGCGCCGGCGCCGAGCTTCGCGAGCGTCTTGATGACGGCCTGGTTGGAATTCGCCTTCATGGCGAAGCAGACCAGCGCGTTCACATCGGCGAAGGCGCCGGCGAACACGTTATAGTGACGCTCCAGCGTCGCGCTCGAATAACAATAGAACGGCGTGCCGACATCGGCCGCGAGCATATCGAGACTGACCGCCTCGGCGTGCAGCACGCCGTTGCGATAAGCAAAGTGGTGCATCACATCAACATTGTTTTAGTGGCGTGGGTCCCGTTCCCGCATTCGGGACCGCGCACGTTCAGTTGAGAAGGTCGTCGAGGAAAATACGTTTGACCGGACCGCGCGGCGCCGGCGGCGCGCCCACACTGCCGTCTCGGGTCTGGCCGACGATCGGGGCAGTCTGTCCGGGCATGCCCGGAGAAGCGGCTTGGACATCATCCTGCGACGCGCTGGCCAGCGAGGCGCCGGGCGGCGGATCGAGCGGACCCTTGCGGCCGCAGCCAGCCAACCCGAGCGCCGCAACAGCGACGCCGACAATGGCCAGACGGAGAAACAGGCGGTCGCTAGAGCGGTTCAAGACGCGGTTTCCTTGCATGAGCGGACCATAGCAAAGCGCGGCAAAAAGGCGAAGTCAGGACTTCATCTTCTCAGACTTGGTCTTTTCAAGTTTTTTGAGCCATTTCTTGGCCTGCGAGCGCACATTCTTCGGCGCCGTGCCGCCGTAGCTCACCCGGCTCTTAACCGATTTGTCGACCGATAACACGGCAAACACGGCATCCGTGATTCGCGGCTCGACCGCCTTCATGTCGGCAAGCGGCAGGCGGTGCAGAGCCAGGCCGGCGTCCGACGCCTTGGCGACGATCTGGCCGGTGATGTGGTGCGCCTCGCGGAACGGAATGTTGAGGGTGCGCACCAGCCAGTCGGCGAGATCGGTGGCTGTGGCATAGCCTTCGCCGGCGGCCTTCTTCATCCGCGCGGTGTCGGGCACCAGATCAGCGACCATGCCGTCCATCGCCGCGATCGACAGCGAGAGCGCCGAGAGCGCGTCCATGACGCCCTCTTTGTCTTCCTGCATATCTTTCGCATAGGCAAGCGGCAGACCCTTCATCACGACCAGCAGCCCGCTGAGCGCGCCGATGACGCGGCCGGATTTGGCGCGCACCAACTCGGCGGCGTCGGGGTTGCGCTTCTGTGGCATGATCGAGGAGCCGGTCGTGAACTTATCCGACAGCTTGACGAGGCCGGTGAGCGGCGAGGTCCAGATCACGATTTCCTCGGCGAGCCGCGACAAATGCACCGAAGCGATCGATGCCGCCGCCAGCGTCTCCATGGCGAAGTCGCGGTCGGATACAGCGTCGAGCGAATTTGCCGACGGCCGGTCAAAGCCCAGCGCCTTTGCCGTCATGTCCCTATCAAGGGGAAACGACGTACCCGCCAGCGCGCCGGAGCCGAGCGGCGACTCGTTGAGCCGCTTGCGCGCGTCGGCGAAACGGCCGCGATCGCGCGCCGCCATTTCGACGTAGGCCAGCATGTGATGGCCGAAAGTCACCGGCTGCGCGGTTTGCAGATGCGTCAGGCCCGGCATGACAGTACCGGAATGTTCGAGCGCCTTGTCGGCCAGCGTGCGCTGGAAATCGGCCAGTGCCGTATCGATGGCGTCGATCTCGTCGCGCATCCAGAGCCGGAAGTCGGTCGCGACCTGATCGTTGCGCGAGCGCGCGGTGTGCAACCGGCCGGCCGGCTCGCCGATCAGTTCGGACAGCCGCCCCTCGACGTTCATGTGGATGTCTTCGAGCGCCCGCTTGAAGGTGAATTTGCCGTCCGCGATCTCTGACAGGATCGTGTCTAGACCGTGAACGATCTTTTTCGCATCGTCGGCCGTAATGATGCCTTGCTTGGCCAGCATGCCCGCATGAGCCTTGGACGCGGCGATATCCTGGCGGTAAAGATGCCAGTCGAAATCGATGGAGACGTTAATCTCCTCCATGATAGCGCCGGGGCCTGACGCAAACCGCCCGCCCCACATTTTGTTGCTCATGACTTCTCTACCGAGGTTTCGCCGCGCATGACCGAGAGCCCAACCGAAAGCCCAAGTGTTGCCAAGAAACGGGTCGCCATGGTCCTCGCGGGTGGCGTCGCCGGCGTGATCGTCGGGCTGGCCGGGGTATACGGGATTGCGACCCTGATCCGCAATGCAGGGGGCGATTCTGCAAAGGATGCGGCCTGTCGCCCGGCCGTCGAATTGGCCACTAAAGTGGCGCCTTTCGCGCGTGGCGAGGTAGCCGCCGTCACCATCGCCAAGAGCCCGTTGAAGGTGCCGGACCTTGCCTTCCAGGACGCCACCGGCAAGGCGCGGACGCTGGCGGATTGGCGCGGCCGTACGGTTCTCCTCAATCTGTGGGCGACCTGGTGCGTACCCTGCCGCAAGGAAATGCCGTCGCTCGAGGCGCTCGAACAGCGCCTCGGCGGGCCGGACTTCGAGGTGGTGACGATCAATATCGACACCCGCGATCCCGAAAAGCCGAAGACCTGGCTAAAGGAAGTGGGGATCAACAAACTCACTTATTACGCCGACCCGGCGGCCAGGACGTTTCAGGACTTGAAGGGCGTCGGCCGCGCTTTCGGCATGCCGACCACGCTACTGATCGATCCGAACGGATGTGAGATCGGCACCATCGCGGGGCCTGCCGAATGGGCGAGCGACGACGCCATCAAGCTGATCGAGGCCGCCCTTAAGCGGTGATATTGACGTTCTGTCCGATGCCGGCGGCGACGTTGGCGAGGCTTGCCAGGTTCTGCTGCGCGGCTTCGAGAACCTGCACGACCGCGCCCGCGGCATCGGCGTTCATGCGCAGCATCTTGGCGGCAATGGCCATTTGCACCTGGCTCATCTGAGCGCCGGCCATGGCTGAAACGAGCGACGTGGGGTCCATGGCGCGACGTTACGCCGGCAGTTCTCAAGAAAATCTAAAGGGCCGCTTTACCTTGACACGCGGGCGGTCGCGTCTATATTTAACCAAATGGTTTACTATCAGACGCCGAATCTCGACCGTACCTTTGCCGCGCTCGCCGATCCGACCCGGCGCGCTCTGCTGGCGCGGCTGAGCGAGATCAAAACCATTTCGGTCAGCGAACTCGCCAAGCCGTTCGCGATGTCGCTACCCGCGGTGATGAAACATCTCGACGTGCTGTCGGATGCCGGTCTCGTCATCCGCAACAAAACCGGACGCACGGTTGCCTGCAGCCTGAGGGCCGCACCGATGGAACAAGCCAACGACTGGCTCAACCGCTACCAGCGCTTCTGGACGCAACGCCTCGGTCAACTCGCCGCATTCCTGGAGGAAGAGTCATGTCCACCGCCACCGCCGTCAAACCAAATTCCTCGCCGAGCCTCACTATCAAGCGCCGCTTCAAGGCGCCGCCTGAAAAAGTCTACGCCGCCTGGATCGAACCGGAAAAAATGAGCCGCTGGCTGGGTCCCCCGGACGTCGTGAAGGTGAATACGACGACCGACGTGACCGTCGGCGGCCGCTACACGATCCAGATGATCGTGCCGAACGACGAGCACAATGTAAGCGGCGTCTACCGCGAGGTCGTGCCGGACCGGAAGCTGGTCTTCACCTGGGCCTTCCGTTCCACCCCGGAACGCGAGTCGCTCGTCACCGTGACTTTCACGCCCGATGGCGAAGGCACACTGATGACGCTCCATCACGAACAGTTCTTCGATGAGGCCGCGCGCGACAATCACGAAAAGGGCTGGGCCGTCATCGTGGACAGACTCGATGCGCTGTTCGCATCGATCAATTAGTGGAGACGTCATATGACCGCACACGCCGTTGTATCGCAGGACCAATGGCTGGCGGCGCGAAAGGCGCTGCTCGCCAGGGAAAAGGAATTCACCAAAGCCCGCGATGCGCTCAGCGCCGAGCGGCGCGACATGCCGTGGGTGAAGGTCGACAAGCCTTACGTGTTCGATGGGCCGCATGGCCGCGAAACGCTGGCCGATCTGTTCGGCGGCAAGAGCCAGCTCATCGTCTATCACTTCATGCTGGCGCCGGGCTGGGGCGAAGGCTGCAAGAGCTGCTCGTACCTCGCCGATCATTTCGATGGCGCCATACCGCATCTTGCACAACGCGATGTGACGATGCTGGCCGTGTCGCGCGCGCCGCTCGACGAGATCGAGACCTATAAAAAGCGCATGGGCTGGAAGTTCAAATGGGTGTCGTCGAACGGCAACGGCTTCAATTACGACTTCAAGGTCTCATTCCCGGACGACGAAGTCGGCAAGGAAGGCATTTATAATTTCGGCACGACGAAAGTCTATGGCGACGAAATGCCGGGCATCAGCGTCTTCATCAAAAACAAGACCGGCGAGGTGTTCCGCACCTATTCCACTTACGCCCGGGGTCTCGACATCATCGTCGGCACGTACAATCTCCTCGATATGGCGCCGAGAGGCCGTGACGAATCGGATCTGCCGTTCACGATGGCCTGGGTGAAGCGGCACGATGAATATGAGCAAGCGCCGGCCACCGCCAAATCGTGCTGCTGCGGCTGACTTTCAAACATGGGGAACGCTATGCCGTTATCTTTGACTGCGCTCTACGCCGCGATCCTTGCGCTCATGATTGTCGCGCTCGGCATCAACGTCACGGTGCACCGGGCGAAATTTAGTATCCCGCTCGGCGATGGCGGCAATGCAGAGATGTTTCGGATGATCCGGTTGCACGGCAATGCCATCGAATATCTTCCGCTCGCTCTCATCCTGATGTTTGCCTACGAACTCAATGCCTGTCGCAGACCTGGGGCATGTGGTCGACGCCGGAAGGAAACTACTTCCGCGCCGCCGGTCAGAGCTCGACGTGGCTCACGATCGCGGTGCTGGCGGTGCTGAATATCGTGAAGGTTATTTGAGCTGGAAAACTAGCGCGTCGGGACCGGCTTCTCGCCGCGGTAATCGTAGAAGCCGCGCTGGGTCTTGCGGCCGAGCCAGCCGGCTTCGACGTATTTCACCAGCAGCGGGCACGGCCGGTATTTCGAATCCGCCAGGCCCTCGTGCAGCACCTGCATGACCGAGAGGCAGGTATCCAGCCCGATGAAATCGGCCAGCTCGAGCGGACCCATCGGATGGTGCGCGCCGAGCCGCATCGCGGTGTCGATCGCCTCGACGTTGCCGACGCCTTCGTACAGCGTGTAGATCGCCTCGTTGATCATCGGCAGCAGAATGCGGTTGACGATAAAGGCCGGAAAATCCTCCGACACGGCGATGGTCTTGCCGAGCTTGCGAACGAAGGTCTTGCTGGCCTCGAAGGTCGAGTCATCGGTGGCGATGCCGCGGATGACTTCAACCAATTCCATCAGCGGCACTGGATTCATGAAATGAATGCCAATGAAGCGTTCCGGTCGGTCGGTCGAGGACGCCAGCCGCGTGATCGAGATCGAGGAAGTGTTGGTGGCGACGATGGCTTCCGGCTTGAGCGAGGCGCACAGGTCGGAGAAGATCTTGCGCTTGATATCTTCCTTCTCGACCGCGGTTTCGATCACCAGATCGCAATCGCCAAGCGCTTCGTATTTGTCCGCCGGCTTGATGCGCGCCAGCGCTGCCTTACGGTCGTCTTCGCTGATCGCCTTCTTGCCGACCTGGCGCGCCATGTTGCCGTTGATGGTGGCGAGGCTGGCCTTGAGGCGGTCGCCCGACACGTCGTTGAGCACGACGTCGAAGCCAGCCAGCGCGCAGACATGCGCGATGCCGTTGCCCATCTGGCCGGCGCCGACCACCCCGACCGTCTGAATCTTCACCGCCATAACTTTATCCGATCGTCATAACTAAGTCGTTTTACGCCGAACTGGCGGTTGACGCCACCGGCGGGCCATTAAATTCGCGGGCCGGTCAGCGCTTGACTTTGTCGAGTTCCGCCGCCAGCTCCGGCAGCGCTTGATACAGGTCGGCGACCAGACCGTAGTCGGCAACTTGGAAAATCGGCGCCTCTTCGTCCTTGTTGATCGCGACGATGACCTTAGAATCTTTCATGCCGGCGAGATGCTGGATCGCACCGGAAATGCCAACCGCGATGTACAGGTCAGGCGCGACCACCTTGCCGGTCTGGCCGACCTGCCAGTCGTTAGGCGCGTAACCGGCATCGACCGCGGCGCGCGAGGCGCCGACCGCGGCACCGAGCTTGTCGGCCACCGGCTCGATATATTTGGTGAAGTTCTCGCGGCTCTGCATGGCGCGGCCGCCGGAGATGATGATCTTGGCCGATGTCAGTTCGGGGCGATCGGATTTCGACAACTCCTCGCCGACGAATGATGACACGCCGGGATCGGCCGCGGCCGTCGCATTCTCGACGCTGGCCGAGCCGCCCTCGCCCGTCGCCTGGAACGTCGAGGTGCGAACCGTAATGACCTTCTTGGCGTCGGTTGACTTCACGGTCTGGATCGCATTGCCGGCATAGATCGGACGCTCGAACGTGTCGGGCGCAACGACCTTGGTGATTTCGGAAATCTGCATGACATCGAGCAGCGCGGCGACGCGCGGCATCACGTTCTTGCCGTTGGTCGTGGCCGGCGCGACGAGGGCGTCATAGCTGCCCGCGAGCGAGACGATCAGCGCAGCCAAAGGCTCGGCAACCCAATGCTCGTAGGCGGCCGCGTCCGCCATCAGCACTTTCGCCACACCATCGAGTTTGGCGGCGGCATCGGCGGCGGCTTTGCAGTCTTTGCCGGCGACCAGAACATGCACATCTGCGCCGAGCGCCTTGGCGGCGGTGAGCGCCTTGCTGGTGGCATCCTTGAGCGACTTGTTGTCGTGCTCGGCGAGGAGAAGCGTCGTCATTTAGAGGATCCCCGCTTCGTTCTTAAGCTTGTCGACCAGTTCGGCAACGGAGGCGACCTTGGCGCCGGATTTGCGGCCCGACGGTTCGCTGGTCTTTACGATCTGCAGGCGCGGCGCGATATCGACGCCATAGTCGGCCGGCGACTTTTCGTCGATCGGCTTTTTCTTCGCCTTCATGATGTTCGGCAGCGAAGCATAACGCGGTTCGTTAAGCCGCAAATCGGTGGTGATAATGGCCGGCATTTTCAACTTCACGGTCTGCAAGCCGCCGTCGACTTCGCGCGTAACCGTCACGCTGTCGCCTTCGATGGTTTGCTTCGACGCGAAAGTGCCCTGCGACCATCCGAGCAGCGCCGCCAGCATCTGCCCGGTCTGATTGCTGTCATCGTCGATCGCCTGCTTGCCGAGGATCACGAGGCCGGGCTTTTCGGCATCGACAATGGCCTTGAGTATCTTGGCGACCGCGAGCGGCTCGACGGGACCGTCGGTCTTCACGAGGATGCCGCGGTCGGCGCCCATCGCGAGCGCGGTGCGGATAGTCTCGGACGCTTGCTGCGGTCCGATCGACACCGCCACGATTTCGGTCGCCGTGCCGGCCTCCTTGAGACGGATGGCCTCTTCGACGGCGATCTCGTCGAACGGGTTCATCGACATCTTGATGTTGGCGAGTTCGACGCCGGAGCCGTCTGCCTTGACGCGGATTTTCACGTTGAAATCGACGACCCGTTTCACGGGCACGAGAATCTTCATAATCCATCCCAAGAGGGGCCAAGTGGGGCCAGTGCAAGCTAAGGAGAGCGGGCGGAAGCTAATGGCCGCGCCGTTGGCATGTCAACGCTTATGCTGCGCCGCACCTATTCTCATGGCTGATCTACCGATTTTGCCCGGGCGCCCAGAGCACGTCGTCGGCGCCCTTGCGGTTGGCGTAGCGGCCGGCGACGAATAGGTAGTCCGACAGCCGGTTGACGTATTTGAGCGACGGTTCGGAAACCTCCTCGCCGGGCTGGTCCTTGAGCGCGACCATGATGCGTTCGGCGCGCCGGCAGACCGTGCGGGCGAGATGGAGGTAGGCCGAGGCCGGGCTGCCGCCGGGCAGGATGAAGGACCGCAGCGGCTCGAGTTCGGCATTGAGGCGGTCGATCTCGGCCTCCAGCCATTCCACCTGCGTATCGGTAACCGTCAGCCGGGCACCGCCCGGGCCTTTTTCAGCGAGGCAAAGATCGGCCTCGACATCGAACAGGTCGTTCTGGATGCGCCCGAGGGACTTATCAAGCGCCGTATCGCCGCCGGTATGCAGCCGCACCAGGCCGATCACCGCATTGACCTCGTCGAGCGTGCCGTAGGCCTCGACCCGCAAGTCGTATTTCTTGCGCCGCGCCCCGCTGCCGAGCGAGGTCGTGCCGTCATCGCCGGTGCGGGTATAAATGCGGTTGAGTATGACCATCCTGCCCTCGTCGAAGCGCCAAATTCAGCCTAAGCTTAGTTTACCGGGTTTTCGTCTCAAATGATGGGTGACCAAATGCGCATTCTGGTACTTGCCGTATCCGCGACGCTTCTGCTGCTGCCCGCCGCCGCCAATGCCTGTAGCGCCAAGGCTTCCGCCCAGGCCGCCACTGCCGACCTTTCCGCCCATACCAAGAAGCCGGCCAAACCGGCCAAGAAGGCCGCGAAGACGAAGAAGGCAAAGGTGGAGTATATGCGCGCGGCCCCGACGAAATAGCGTTCGGGCGGGTTAGCGCTGCATCAGCCAGATCGTCGCCATGATCACGACGATGGCGACGAATTGCAGCAGCACCCGCAGCCGCATCAGTTTCTGCGAGCGGTTGGGCGAGCCGCCGCGCATCATGTTGACCAGCCCAAACACCAGCACGACCGCGACCGCAATAACTGCAGCGGGCACGGCAAAATGTGACAAGAAATCCGACATTGCTGCTCCGTTTTGCGGCCTTCTAGCACCGACCGCCACGCCCGGCCAACCGCGAGCCTGATTGCAACCGCATATCGATTTTACTCGCGTATCGGTTGCATTTTGATACCATCGCAGCAGTGCCACAGGCGGATTGCGTATGGGGTTGGGCGTTCGAGCAATGGCGGCGGCCAGCCGCCCGCAGGAGCCGCTGCATGGCTTTGCCGGCTCCTGGGCGCGTACCTTCGCCGAAGCGGCCGATAGCCCCGGCCGATTTGAAGAAATCGACTGTGTGCGATCAAGCCTTGCCGCCGACGTCGTCGAGGCGGCCGAGCAACGCGCGGCCAGGCTTGGCGTCGGCACCGACCGGGTTCTGATCGCCAACGGCACGCTGACCGAGGAAGCTTATATCCGTGCGCTCAGCGATCATTCGGGCGTCGCTTTCGAGCCGCTCGACGGCGCCAGGCGCTACCAATGCCCGGTCAGCAATGACCGGCTGATCGAACACGCCGCCATCGGCCTGCTGCCGCTCGCGCTCGACGAACAAATCTATCTGGTCGTCGCCCCGCGCGGCACAGCGGCACGCCGTATCCTCAGCCTGATCGAAGGCAACCCTGCGCTCGCGCGCCGGTTTCGCTTCACCACCGCGGAACGCCTCACGCGCTTCGTCTTGCGCTATGGCGGCAAGGCGCTGGCGGCGCGCGCTTCGGAACAACTCCACGAAACCTGGCCGATGCTCTCCGCAGCGCCGCCGCGCTGGCGCGTGAATGCGGTTCCGGTCGCGATCACCGCGCTGGCCACGCTTGCCGCAATTGCCGTGGCGCCGGGCGCGACGATGGTCGCTTTCGAACTGTTGCTGGCAGCCGTGTTTCTGGCTTGGCTTGCGTTGCGGCTTTACGGCGCCGTGATCGAAGGACGCACGCCCAATCCGTCGCGCAATATTCCCGATGACGAACTTCCGGTCTACACCGTAATCTCGGCACTTTATAAAGAAGCCGCATCGGTCGACGGTCTGCTGAGCGCCATCGAACGACTCGATTACCCCGCCGAGAAGCTCGACGTGATCATCGCAGTCGAAGCTGACGACAGCAAAACGCGCGCGGCGATTGCCGCCCGCAAAGGCCGCTTTCCAATCACTGTTGTTCCGGTTGCCGCGGCCGGACCTCGCACCAAGCCAAAAGCGCTGAACTTCGCGCTGCCCTTCGCGCGAGGCACCTTCACTGTGGTCTATGACGCCGAAGATCGCCCGCAACCGGATCAGCTACGGCGCGCGGTGAATGCTTTCCGCGCCGGCGACGAACGGCTAGCCTGCGTGCAGGCGCGGTTGTGCATCGACAACACCGCCGACAGTTGGCTCACGCGGATGTTCACCGCCGAATATGCCGGGCAATTCGATGTGTTTCTGCCGGGCCTCGCCGCCTTGGGCCTGCCGCTGCCGCTCGGCGGATCGTCGAACCACTTCTACACGGAGAAGCTTCGCGAAATTCGCGCCTGGGATCCCTACAACGTCACCGAGGACGCCGATCTCGGTATGCGGCTCGCGCGCTTTGGTTATCGCTCAGCAATGATCGATTCCACCACCTACGAAGAGGCGCCGGCGTATCTCGGCCCTTGGCTGCGCCAGCGCACGCGCTGGTTTAAAGGCTGGATGCAGACATGGCTGGTGCATATGCGTCAGCCACGCCGGCTGCTGGACGATCTCGGCCTGCCAGGATTTCTCACATTTCAACTTGTCGTCGGCGGCAATGCTCTGGCGGCCTTGGTGCATCCGCTGTTCATGGCGGCGCTGATTTATTTCGGCGCGATTAAACCCATATGGGCAAACGGCAGCAGCGTGACTGCGATTTTGATTTGGTTCTACGCCGCCAGCGTTGCGGCCGGCTATCTGGCCTCAGCGCTTCTCGGCTGGCTCGGACTAGTGCGCCGCGGTTTGTCGGCCGAGGCCTGGATTTTATTGCTGACGCCGGTCCATTGGCTGCTGCTGTCGCTCGCGGCCTGGCGCGCACTCTATCAACTCGTCGTTGCGCCTTATGCCTGGGAGAAAACCGAACACGGCTTGGCGAAGAATTCCCGGCTGGCCAAGAACCTAACCCGCTCGTTGCTGGAGCTGGAGCACTATTTCAGGACGCAGAAAGAATCCGGCAAGCTGCCGTCGCTCGCCGCCAAATTAGACTCCGCTTTCAAAACCGGCTACAAGGGGTCGAAACCGGCCAGTACAAGAACAAGCGCTAATTTGAAGGGCATATGAAAAACATCATCATCGGGGCGCTGGCCGTAGTTGGCGTCATCGCCCTCAGCAATTATTCCAGCCATGCGCAAACCGGCAAAACGCCGGCCAAGCCAACAGGCACAGGGTCGTCGGGGCCGGACGGCAATGTTAGTGTCGGGACCACCTTCAAAAAGCCGCTGCCGGCCACCACCGCAAAAACCTTCCCGAAAAAGCCGACCGCAGCGCCGTTGAACAAAACCGGGCCGGGAACGCTTCAGCTTAAGAAAAACTAATTACCCGTCATTCCAGACATCGAGGCCGCCTTCGGGCGGCCTTTTCTTTTCAACGGAAGCGCGTCAGCAGGTTATGCCAGGGCCGAGAGTGTTCCGCCGGCAGGGCGCGGACCGGAACACGCCCCTGTTGGTCTCGAAATAATCGCGCGTGCCTTGTGGGCTGCTCGAGTCTGCCGTCGGCACCGGCGCCGCGGTCTGCGACACCTTCGGCTGGGCCGCGACACGGCCGCGCATCCGCATATTTTTGGCAAGGCCGGGGCTGACGCATTGCCCGTTCTTCATGCCCTCCGGGCATTTCTTTTGCGCGGAAGCTGGCTGGGATGTCAAAGCCAACATCAGTGCACCGGCAGCCGCCGTGACGCTAAGACATTTCATCATCGCATCGCCTCAAAATTGATGGTGGCGCCTGCGGAAATCATCCAGCCGCGGGAGGACACCTGCGGAATGGCCGAGCCGGGGATAAAGGAATTGAAGTCGAAATCGAACTTCTCCGGGTTGTTCTTTTCTTCGGTCCAGATCCTCTCAACCCGGCTATTAATGTTGACCATGTTTGTGAGGGCATAACGCGCGACGCCGCCGGCCGACCAGCGTGTCTTGGCCGGGACGAAAAGCATGTTGATGGCGTCGTAGCCGTTTCGATCGCGATAGAGCCAGCTCACAGCCGGGCCCGCGGAAAATCCGCCGGAGCGGTACGTGTGCTCAAAGCCGACGCGGTAGACGTTGCTGTTCGAATTGAACTCTTCCGGGGCAAAGGCCATGGTGTTGGGGTTGAGCGCGTCGTTCTTGCCGGAATGCGACCACGAGGCATTCAAGGCGCTCGACCACGCGTCGCTCCAGACATAGCCGGTGGCGCCGGTGACCATGAAGCGCTGGCCGGCGCGGTATTGCGGAACCGCGTCGAGTGTCGTGGCGGACTCGCGCGAGTAGGAGACCGTGCCGACCGCCGAGAACGGCCCCGCCTGATAGCCGAGCGAAGCCGATACGGTCGCAACATCGCCTGGGTCGGCGCGCTGCGTGCCCTGGTCCTGCAGCGGCGGCGTTGGTGTCGGGCCTTCCTTGTCGAAGGCACCGCGCCAAGTGTAGCCCGCGCTCAGCGTGAGGATCAGCGACGGCGTGATCGGAATATTGGCGCCGATGGTGGGCCCGACGTTGAAGCCTTCGCCGAAGGTCGGGATGTCGACCAGGTCGGAATCCATGCGCGCGAAGCGCGAATTGCCGAACAGCACCGTCTTGCCCGTCGGCAGGTTCAGCGTCACGGACGTGAAGGGCTGCGCGAAGTCCCAGCCGAGATAGGTGAACGTCGGGGTAAGCGTCGTGTCGGTTGGCGTGTGAACCGCCCCGCTCTGCCCCAACGTGGTCTGCTTCGCCGAGACATAACCCGAGCGGAGGAGGAATTCGAATTTTGCGTCGGGCGAAGGATTGCCGCTGAACTGAAAGGACAGGGGAGCGTAGACCTGCGTTCCGCTGCCGCGACTTTCAATCGGTGCACTCGGAAAGCCGCGCGTACTGTGCCAGGAAAAATAGCGGACTTCGGTGTCGAAAGCCGCCGTCCAGGTCTGTGCGCTGGCGGGAATCGACAGGGCCACCGCGAACAGGACCAAGACTGCCGCTCCCCAGCTTGATCCGCGCAGACGCGCGCGCGCATTTACGACCAACATTGCCCGCCTCACAGCCGCCGAGACCCCCGGCACACCCTTGCCCGAGCTAAAAGGTCTATCTTGGCCGTAAAAAAAAGCAACAGATGTGGCAAATCGCGCTTCCCCATGGTGTCACGCCGAGATTGCGCTATGGTTGCGCTAGGCCGTGGGGGCCCAAAGAGGGATTCATGACATTTCGGACATTGGCAGCGCTGGTCTCCGGGGCAACGCTTGTGATCGCGGTCACGACCGTCGCGATAGCGGAACCCAAGACGCCGGCCAAGAAAACAGAGCCGCAAAAACTGCGCGGCGGGTTCGTTGTTCCCTTGGTCGCGCTCAACAAGACCGACAACTCGAAAAAGCCGTTGCCTGCGACGACCGCCCCCAAGAAATTCGACCAGCCAAAAAAGAGGTGACGCGATGATTGCTCAAAAGCTAACGCGCACCATTGCGGCGCTGGTATTTCTCGGCGCGAGCTGCGGCGTGGCGGCGGCGCAATCGGGGGTTCGGACAACCGTCATTTTGACCGATCCCGGCCCACCGACGACGCTCAAGAAACCGACGGACACGAAGGCACTGCCACAGCAAAAGGCGGGCTTTAAAGGCGGGGTCAACGTCGCCACCGGGGACGTCACCGGCGACGGTTTGAAAAGAAACAAGGCGACCCCGCTGCCGAAAAAAACGGGCTATGCCTATGACGCCGGCTTTAGGGGCGGCGTCGCGGCGCCAAAAAATCAGAACACTCCCGTGCAGACGAAGCGATAAGCGCGTTCTTTCGATCAAAAAAGGGAAATGACATGTTCACGAAGCAATTGCTAGGCGCGCTAACCGCGGTCGGATTCCTGTGCGCTAGCTCCGGGCTCGCCGATGCCCAGACATCGACGTCAGCCAAACCCGTGGTTGTGGCACCGAAGCCCCAGCAAACAACGCGTGAATCGAAGACGCAGCTAGGCGCCACGACCGCAAAGCCGCAGCCGAAAAAACAGGGTGTTGCCGCCGCTGATCTCAGCGGCGACGGCCGCGCCGACATGAAAAGAAATCTCAAGACCCCCGTGCTGCCGAATCGCTAGCTAGCCCTGAACCTCATCCTCATCGTAGCCCCGACTCCGCACGCGACTTCAAAACCGCCAGCAACTCAAGCCAAGCAAACGGCTACGGTGCCGAAGAAGGGTGAAACCCGTGGTGGTGTCGCTATAATTTTGGGGATACTTCCGAACCCTAGCAGCCGCTCGTTGCTGGAGCTGGAGCACTATTTCAGGACGCAGAAAGAATCCGGCAAGCTGCCGTCGCTCGCCGCCGCCGCTAAAAATGCTTCCGCAGATCGGCCGCCGCTTCCTCGGGCCGCCGCTTGAGGCTGAACGGCGCGACAAAGCGGCCCTGCTTGTCCATCAAGTAAACCAGCGCGGTGTGGTCCATGCTGTACTCGCCGTTCTCGCCCGGCACTTTCTTGGCATAGACGCGGTAGGCCCGCCCCGCCGCCTCGACCGCCTTCAGGTCCCCGGTGGCGCCGCGCACATGCGGATCGAAGCTCGACAGATAGTCCTTGAGCACCGGCGCGGTGTCGCGTTCGGGGTCAACCGTGATGAACAGCGCGGCGGTACGGTCGGCGTCCTTGCCCAACGAACGCATCAGCTCCGACACGTCGAACAAAGTCGTCGGACAGACGTCGGGACAGTGGGTGAAGCCGAAGAACACCAGATACGGACGGCCCTTGAGATCCTGGTCCGTGATCGGCTTGCCGTTGTGGTCGATCAGATTGAACGGGCCGCCGATGGCGGATGGGCCGGGTGCGCCGCCGCCCATTTGCCCGGTGGCATAGAGGAACACGCCGAGAAAGATCACCAGCCCGGTGAGAAACGCCGAGAGCACGAGAAGAACATGCGAGGTTCTGGCCTTCATGGGTCTGGTCTTGCGGCTTTCGTGTTGGATCTAATCGGTTTTTTTGGCGGCTCAGCGGCTTTGCGTCAGAAACACGCGATCCAGCCGGCGCGCACGACCTCGAAGAACACCGTGGTACCATGATACGCCCACAGTCCCAGCGTAGCCGCCAGCAGCGCCCCAAGCAGCAGGGCGACCAGCATCAGCGAGCGTGACGAAACGGCGGTGGATACGATTGCGGGCATCGAACTCCCTCAGACTTATCCAGATAAGACCGATCGCGGGCTTAAGCAACGCAGGGTGCATGCGACCGCCGACGCTGCCCGCATTAACCATCTTGGCGTGTTGGACCCTATAATTCCGGGGCTTTTGCGGACCGCGTTGACTCGAAAGGTTAAAATCGCGATGTATAGGCCTACTCTTTCAAGCCACTTTTTCGGGGATAATGGAGAACGTTATGCGTACCGTTTTGGCCTTGGCTCTCGCGATCTCGGTGTCGGCGACGGGTACCGTCTGGGCGCAAAATGCCCAAAACCCCGCGCCGGCCCCGGCTCCCGCCGCAGCGCCGGTAAAATGCGAAAAGCCGAACGCGCTCGGCGTGTCCCGTATCGTCGAGATCGACACCGCCACCGGACCGGGCTTCGGCTTCGAGCACTTCAAGGCCTATGACTTTCTGCGCGACAAGGAAGTCGTGCTGACATTCGACGACGGCCCGTGGCCGGGCAACACGGCCGCCGTGCTGCGCGCGCTGGCCGACCATTGCACCAAGGCGCTGTTCTTCTCGATCGGCAAGCACGCCGGCTATTATCCGGAAATCCTCAAGCAGGTCGTCGCGGGCGGCCACACCGTCGGCTCGCACACCTGGTCGCACAAAGACCTGTCGCGCATGACGACAGAGGAAGCCACCGCTGAAATCGAAAAGGGTTTCGCGGCGGTCAGCATCGCGATGGGCAACAAGCCGATTGCGCCGTTCTTCCGCTTCCCGGCCCTGCGCCATCCGCCGGAACTGGTGAAGTATCTCGCCGACCGCCATGTCGCGATGTTCTCCACCGACCTCGACTCGTTCGACTTCAAGATGCGCAAGCCGGACCAGGTCGTGAAGTCGGTGATGACCCGCCTGGAAAAGCGCGGCAAGGGCATCGTCCTGATGCATGACTTCCAGCACGCCACCGCGGAAGCGGCGCCCGAACTGCTCGCGCAGCTCAAGGCCGCCGGCTACAAGGTTGTGCAGATCACCGGCAAGACGCCGATCGAGGCGAAACCGGAAGTCGTCGCAGCCGTGCTCAAGGAAATGGGCGGCGGACTCGACGAGGCGCGTCCGATGTCGAGCATCATCAAGACCATCGAAGGCAATTAACATTTCTATCGAATAGCGAACCGGCCGCGCATCCGTTGCGCGGCCGGTTTTTATTGGGTGCGCGTCGCCGGCCGCGTCAGCGTTTCGATTTTTTGTTTTTCTTGGCCTTCGTGTGGGCGTTGGCCGGTTTCCGCAACGGCACAGTTTCGGCGGATACGTTGGCGCTTTTGCGCAGCGCCTCCCGCAAGCTCGTCGGCCGGTTATACTTCTTCAAAATGTCTCGGAACGCCTCGTCGGCTAGTTCCTGAAACGTCATCATGCGGTCTTTGAACAGAAGATCGACCGAGGCCCAGGTCTCGTCGTCGAACTGCACGCGCTTGCCTGGCATTTCTGAACTCCGACAAATTTGATCTAGCGCACCACAGACGGCGGCGGCAGCGCCGGCGCGAGAACATCGAATTGATCGGCCTGGATGTCCAGCGTGCCGACCAAAGTGGGCATCACGACGCGGATCGGCGCCAACACCGGCGTGCCGGCAACCGGCGCGAACCACAACTCCATGTCGCGCCGGCCGGCGACATATTTGACCAGCGTACTGTCGGCGCGATAACCGGCGATCGGCTTCAGCACGACGCCGCACACCAACACCGGACCGGAGTAGCTTCGTTCGAGCGTGACCTTGTCGGTGCGTTTGTACGACAGCGTCAGATCGTAACGCCGCCGCCCGTCGAAGATCGACAGCACGTGGTTGCAGTTGGAAGGCACCAGAGCATCGTCGCCAGCGGGTATCAGCATCGCGCTCAACGGGTCGGTCACGCCGCGGCGGTCGGCATCCGTCACCGGCAAACGGCCGGCGCCCGGCGGCGGCGCCTGCGCCACCAACTCCTTGACGACGCCGTCCTCGAACGTCATGCGCAGTTCGGCGTTGCCTTCGTCATCGGCGATCTTCGACGTGAAAAATCGCGGCGACAGGCGGCCGTCGGCAATGGTGCCGCGCACGTCGACGGACCCCTCGCCGTTCACCAGCACGCTCAGCACGCCGCTGGCCTTGCCGTTTGCCGACGTCGTGAAACGCTGGTCGCCGATCGCGGCCAGCCAGACTATCTGGCCGATCGAGACACCGGTCATCGACAGCGAGTAGTGCGCCTTGAGCCGTGTCTGTGCGTCGGCAAAGCTGCCGAAAGCGCCAACGATCAGCCAGGCCAGCGCGCCCAGCGCAGCGGTGCGACTAAGCCTAAAGATCGAGGCCATGACAATTGCCTCATTTCCGGGCGTGAACCGAGTCGGCCCTCCCCCAATATATCCCCCGCGATTGACCAGTTCTACCCGAGCCGGAGGAGCCGTGGCGACAATGCTGCGGACTCACATTCGACGGAACGCCTTTCGTAACGAAGCGTTGATTCCCTACACAGCGTGACTGCGATGCTTTTCGTCCTGCGCGCACCCATATGAACCTGCAGCCTCATTTTCAGCACAACAGGACGAACGGACGTCACCCAGTGCCCGACATCGTTACCGTCACAATTAACCCGGCCGTCGACATTTTCGTGACCGTCGGTCATGTCGAGCCGACGCGTAAAATGCGCTGCTCGGCGCCCAAACGCGATCCCGGCGGCGGCGGCATCAACGTCGCGCGCGTCGTGCACCGGCTCGGCGGCAGCGTGGCGGCAATTTATCCGACCGGCGGCGCCATCGGAAAATTGCTGCAACGGCTGGTCGAGCGCGAAGGCATCACCAGCTTGGTGACGCCGTCGCATGTCGAGACGCGGGAGAATTTCACCGCCTTCGAAGAATACACCGGCGCGCAGTACAGCTTCGTGCTTCCAGGCTCGCGATTGCACGCCGCCGAATGGCAGGCCTGTCTCGACCGGCTGTCGTCGTTGCCGGAGAGACCGAAATTCGTCGTTGCCAGCGGCAGCGTGCCGCCGGGCGTACCCGACGATTTCTTTGCCCGCGTCGCCAAGTGCGGCAAAGCACTCGGCGCCAAGACCGTCGTCGACACCTCGCGCGCCGCACTGGCGGCCGTGCTCAAGGAAGGCGTTATGCTGATCAAGCCGAACCTCGCCGAGCTGTCCGAGTTCGTCGGCGCAACGCTCGACAATGACCGCGATCGCATCGCGGCCTGCCGCAAACTCGTGGAGAATGGACACGCGGAAGCCGTCGCGCTCACTCTCGGCGATCAAGGTGCGCTGCTGGTGACCGCTGACCGCGCCTGGCGCGCGCAGCCATTGGCAATCGACGTCGTGAGCACGGTCGGCGCCGGCGACAGCTTCCTCGGCGCCATGGTGGCGACATTGGCGGCGGGCAAACCGCTGGAGCAGGCCTTCCACGTGGCAGTGGCCGCAGGCGGCGCAGCGGTGATGAGCGCCGGCACCGAACTGTCGCACGAAGCCGACGTCAAACGGCTGCTGCCGCAGGTGGAGATCGACGAGATCGAACACGCGGTGTCTTGAACTGAACTGGCCATCCGGCTATTTCGGACCGGCAATTTGGCGCAACGCCGTTTCATTGGCGATCACGAGCGAGCGGTTCTTGATCGCGATCAGCCCGGCCCGTTGAAATTCGCCGAGCACCTTGCTGACGTGGACCGGCGTCAACCCCGTCGCGTCCGCGATCTGCCGCTGGCGCAGCGGGAAATCCAACGTCTGGCCGTGCACCATGCCGCGCTTGGTGAGCCGCCCCGCCAGATTCAGAATCAGGCGGGCAATCCGCTCGTCGGCGGTGCGGCGGCCAAGGTCGAGCGCCAGTTGATCGGCATTGGCTTTTTCCTCGATCCAGCACTTCGATATTTTCTCAAACAGATCCGGATTTTTGAAAAGAATGGCCTTCAACTCGCTGCGCTTGAATTTGCGGTAGGTCACGTCGGTTACCGCTTCGATCAGGCGGCCGGATATCGGCTCGAACAGGCTGGGGGTGGAGACGATATCGCCCGGAAGAAAAAACGAAAGAATTTGCCGGCGGCCGTCCGATAGCGAGATCGAGGACGTCGCCCAGCCCCTGCAGATGACCATCACGAAATCCGAACACTCTGAAGGATGGCAAATGATGCGCCGGGCGGGAATTTCATGGGTGGATGTATCGAGAGGCAGCGCACCCGGCCGGTGCTCGGCAGCCGATTCCGCCCAGTTGCTGAATGTCGAGTACAGACTGTGCTCATCCATCGCGAGTGCGTGAAAATGAGCCTGGACAATTCTGGGATTCGCTTCGACGAATGTTGATCCATTTTGTGCTGGCATCGTGCCTATTTCGCTGAAAGCCTCACATCATACAAATCAGGATTTGTACGTAGATTTCTGACCTGCGTTCAACCGATTACGGCCGCCGATTACCGGCAAATAGACATACGCAATCAGCGTTGCGCGAACACGCCGCGTCGCGGAAGCCAGTACCATCGGGCGCGTCGATTTGTTATGGCAGATTGTTATTTTGGCTGACGTGAAACTTTAATCGAGAAATCATTTCGAGTTGGCATGGTGCCGCTGTGATTGTTCCAGCGAGAGAAACGGCATGAGCACGACCGTCAATCTGCGCGATCTCGTGATCGTCGTGGCCGATCCGAGTTCCTACACACGCCGGGTCATCAAAGGCATGTTGCGTGGCTTCGGGGCCAACAAGGTGCTTGAGGTCGAGCAATCGACCGGGCTGTTTCTGGCGCTTTCCAGCCAGAAAGTCGGCATTCTGTTATGCGACTTGCAACTGCCCCCGCACGGCGGACTGGCGCTGACGCGAACCATTCGCGGCAACACCGACAATGAAAACCGCACGTTGCCGATCTTGCTGATGACCAACAACACCAGCGAAAAAACGGTTGTTGGCGCCTGTCATGCCGGCGCCAACATGGTGGTAGCGAAACCGATGTCGCCGCACAGTCTGTATGACCGGCTTGGCTGGATTGCTTTCCATCCGCGCCCCTTTGTCGATACGCCGAATTATTTCGGACCGGACCGGCGCTTCAAGCTCGAAGGCGCTCCCGGCGGCGTCGGACGCCGCAACGACGACATGAACCCGGACATCGCCGTAGAATCCGGATCTGCATTGGCACAGACCGACATCGACAACCTCTTCATGGCTCGCGCGGGACACCCATGATCGGGCAGCCTTTGAAGAACGATGCGGGGGCGTTTTACCCCGAAACCCACTTTGAGCTGCTGGCGCGGCGTCCGGGCGGACCAACGCGAGAGCGCGCTTTGGCGGCGGCGCAGACCCAACTCGAAAAATTGGAGCCAGATTTCGCCAAATGGCTGAACGCTCAACTGCGAAACATCAAAGCGGCACTCGCGGAGGTCGACGAGAGCTCCACGACACTGCCGATCGAACGTGCCTTTCGCGCCTGCTCATACTTGCGAGACGTCGGCGCGACGATGGGTTACGGACTGGTCACGTTCGTTGCGAAAACTCTCTGTGACGTTCTGGAGTCCGTCATCGCCGGCGCCCCCTACGATAAGGAAACGATCGCCCGCCATGTCGATGCGTTGGTTTTGTCAGCAAAAGAACAGTACCGCAATATGACACCCGAGCAGTTTCACGACTGCGCTCAGGATTCTTTCCGATAGGCCGTGCGGCCGCCCGGTTGCAGACCGACGTGCGGTTCGGTCAACGCCTCGGAGTGGCCGATGTAAAGCCAGCCGCCCGGCTTAAGCTGCTGGGTGAAGCCGTCGACCAAGGCGGCCTTTGTCGGACCGTCGAAATAGATCAAGATGTTGCGGCAGAAGATGGCGTCGAACCTTCCGCGAAACGGCCAGGGATCCAGTATATTGAGTCGCTTAAAGCTCACGAGCGACTGAACCTCGGCGTCCATGACGATGTCCGGCGAATCCGGATCGCCGCCTGCGGGCTGGAAATATTCCCGATAGGTCTTCGGCACTTCGTCGATCGATGTGAGTGGATATTCGCCGCGTGCGCCCTTGGCGATGACATTGTCATCTATATCGGTCGCCATGATGCGGACATCGTGCCGATGGGTATCCCGGATCTCGCGCTTGAGGACGACTGCGATTGAGTAAGGCTCCTCCCCGGTCGAGCAGCCGGCCGACCACACGCGCAGACGCTGCCCAACTTTGCCGTGGGTCCGCTGCACGAAAGGTACCGCGACATGGGTACGAAAATGATCGAAGTGATGGGCTTCGCGG
>JANMSH010000239.1:0-2209 GCA_031389105.1 Hyphomicrobiales bacterium | reverse complement strand
GCATATTCAGACACAATGATCGCGTCGTCGACAAGCATGCCGACAGCGAGAATGAGCGAGAACAGCACAACGATATTCACCGTCAGACCGGCAAGCTGCAGGCCGAGCACACCTGCCAGGAACGACGCAGGGATAGCAATGCCGATGAACAGCGAAGCGCGCGCACCCAGCGCGAACAGGATGATCACCGTCACCAGCAGGACGCCGGTGGCGACCGAATTCTGCAGATCGGCCAGCATCTGACGGATGGTCTTGGATTTATCCTGCGTGAAGCCGACCTTGACGCCTTCGGGCCAGGTCTTTTGCAGCGTGGCGATCAGCTTCTTCACGTTATCGACGGTTTCGATGAGATTGGTGCCGGTGCGCTTCGACACTTCGATCGCCATGGCCGACTGGCCGTTGACGCGCGTAATCGACGTCGCATCCTTGAAGGTCGGTCGCACCGTAGCGATGTCGCCCAACGCGATGGTGGCGCCCGCGGTCGAGACCACAGGAATCTTGAGCATATCCTCGGGGCGCTCAATGAGCCCGGGCACCTTGACGGCGAAGCGGCCGCCGGGACCTTCCAATGCGCCGGCGGCGATCAAGCTGTTGGACGATTGGGTGATCGATATCAATTGATCGATCGAAATA
Organism: Hyphomicrobiales bacterium; assembly: GCA_031389105.1. Classification (GTDB taxonomy): domain Bacteria; phylum Pseudomonadota; class Alphaproteobacteria; order Rhizobiales; family Xanthobacteraceae; genus Pseudolabrys. The sequence continues at coordinate 1,576 of JANMSH010000239.1, read as the reverse complement.
CCATAGCTTTTCATCAGCATCGGCTCGGCGGTCACCTCGACCGCCTCATCGCGCGCGCCGCGCAATTCGGCTTTCAGCACGCCCGGCAGCTGCTCGATGGAGTTTTTCGTGTTGCGCGCGATGCGCAACAGCGTCCGCTCCGGTACCTCGCCCGCGAGCGTCACCACCAGCACGGGATAGAGCGACAGATTGACCTCCTGCACCGACGGCTCATCGGCGTCTTTCGGCAGATCGCGCTTGGCCTGGTCGACCTTGGCGCGCACGTCGGCGAGCGCGGCATCCGAATTGAACCCGGCTTCGAACTCGAGCAACACATAGCCGCCGCCTTCGTAACCGGTTGAACGCATTTCCTTAACGTTGGACACCGATTTCAGTTGCGTCTCGACCGGACGCAGCAGCAGGCGCTCGGCATCCTCAGGGCTGATGCCGCGCTGAGTCATCTGCACGTAGATGATCGGCACCTTGACGTCCGGCTCGGCCTCTTTCGGAATCGTATTGTAGGCGATGAAGCCGGCGACGAGCAGAAATGCCAAAGTCGCCAACGTCAGACGCGCATGCGAGATCGCGTAGTTGATAAGCGCGGACATAGGAGTTTATTTCTCCGCGCGTTCGGCGACGGCGTCAACGATCGCGACCTTCTGGCCTTCGCGCACGAAGTCCTGGCCGCGCACGATAATGCGCGCGCCCTCCGGGATGCCGGACAACCACATCATATCCTGCTGATCTTCGATAATGCGCACCGGCACGAACTGCACCTTGTCTTCGCCGTCGACGACACGGACGCCGATATCGCCGGTCGAGGAAATGGTCAGCCCCGAGCGCGCAACTTTCGTCGCCGGCTCAGCCTTCAGCGAGATGACGACTTCGGCTGTGATGCCGTCCGGAATGGTGCCGTCGGCATTGGGCATCTCGACTTCGACGCGATAGGTACGCGTCGTCGCGCTCGCCGATTTCGAGACATAACGGACGCGGCCTTTGACGGTCTGGTTGGTGACCAGCCGGACCTCCGCGGTTTCGCCGAGCTTGACACCGGCGAGCTTGCGTTCCGAAACCTCGACCACCGCGAGCATCGGATCGAGCGCGACCAAGGTCGCGATTTCCTTGCCGGCCATCGAAAACGCGGCACCGCCGACTTCGGCCGGCACGTCGGTGATGACGCCGGCCCAGGGCGCGCGCACGACGCTTCGGTCCAGTTCGGCGCGCGCCATGCCGAGCGAGGCCTGCGCCGATTTAAACTGCGATTCCAGGTTGACGAGATCGAGCTTCGGCAAGGCGCCGCTGTCGATGAGCTTGCGCTTGGCATCGAGCTCAGCCTTGCGCTGATCGACCAGCGCCTCGGCCTGCGCGACCTGCGCCAGACGCGCGTCGTCCGACAGCATGGCGATCACCTCGCCCTGTTTGACGTGTTGGCCGCGCTTGACGCGCAGCTCGATCAGCTCACCGCCGGTGCGCGCCACGACCGAAACCTTCCGGTCGGCTTCGGTTCGTCCGGACAATGTCAGCGTCGGGCTATGCGGCTCGACCTTCGCGGGCGCGACGGCGACGCGAAACCGTGGCTGCTCCTTGGCTTCGGTGG
>JANMSH010000330.1:0-15732 GCA_031389105.1 Hyphomicrobiales bacterium | reverse complement strand
GGCGAGCGTAATGGCGTCGCGCGGCAGTAAGCCGGTATCCGGCACGGAAGTTGGGCGTTCCTCCAAGGTTACCGGTGACGAGCCGGGTTCCTGCCTTAGCGTTACTGGTTCCCAGTATTACACCCCTGAAAGTTTCGGCGCGCTGTGTGACGCCGCCCCGCGCGCTACCTTTAAATGGAAGACAAGATGCTGACGCGATCCGAGAACGACAATGACCGGCAGGTGCGTGCGCGCGCCCGCGCCATAAGCGCGGCGGGCGGGCTGGCACAAGCGCTGGCCAAAGGCAGCGTGCCGAAGCTGATCGAGACGACGTTGTCGGAAGCCCTGGTTCTCGGCCTGCTCAAGCAGGGCGTGAGTAAGTATTTCGCCATCTTCGGGCACGGTTCAACTGACCTCGGCAATGTGCTGCGCATTTATGAAGAAGAAGGTGCAACCCGCACCGTCAACTGCCGCAACGAAGTCGAGATGGCGCATGCTGCCACCGCGTTGCGCTGGCAATATGGCGAGATCTCTGCCGTGGTGACGTCGATAGGACCCGGCGCGATGCAGGCCTTCGCCGGTTCGCTGGCCGCCGCGTCGAATGGCGTCGGCGTCTATCATATCTATGGCGACGAGACGACCTTCGGCGAAGGCTACAACATGCAGCAGGTGCCCAAGGAAGAGCAAGGCGCCTTCGGCCGTATGACGGCGATCCTCGGCGGCTCCTATGTGCTGCATACGCCGGAGGCGATCCGCGATGCGTTGCGGCGCGGCGCGCTCGCGGTCAACCATCCCTATCGCGCCGGGCCGTTCTTTCTGCTGCTGCCGCTGAACACGCAGCCGGCGCGGCTGACGGTCAATCTCGCCGGCCTGCCGGAGCGGCCGGCGCTGGCGAAGATGGCGCCGGCTGACGACGCCGCGCTCAATGCGGCGGCGGCGATGATTGCCAAGGCCGGTACGGTTGTCATCAAGGCAGGCAGCGGCACGCGCGGCCACGACGCGGCGCTGCGGCGGCTGGCGGAAGCTTCAGGTGCTGCGGTGGCCCTGTCGCCGGGCTCGACCGGCGTGCTGCCGGATGCGCATGCGCAGAACATGCATGTCGGCGGCTCCAAAGGCTCGATCAGCGGTAACTACGCAATGGCTGAAGCGGATCTGATGATCGTGATCGGCTCACGCGCGGTGTGCCAGGCCGACTGCTCGGGCATTGGCTACAAAAAGGCGCAGGCCGTCATCAACATCAACGGCGAACTGGCCGACGCGCTGCATTACAACAACACGGTGGCGCTGGTCGGTGACATCAGCGCGGTGGCCGAGCGGCTCGCGGCCAAGCTCGCAGGCGCGACCAGCAATAAGCGCGCCTGGCTCGATGCCTGCGCCGCCAAGAAGGCGGAATGGGCGGCTTACAAGCGCGAGCGATTTGAATGTCCGCCCTTGCAGGACACGGTTTGGAAAAAACCGGTGCTGGCGCAGCCGGCAGCGATCAAGATCGTGGCGGATTTTGCCAAGGAGACCGGGGCCGCGAAGTTTTTCGACGCCGGCGACGTGCAGGCCAATGGCTTCCAGATCGTCGAGGACGATCGCACCGGCGACACCTTCACCGAAACCGGCGCGTCCTACATGGGTTTTGCTGTGAGCGGCCTGCTGGCTTCGGCAGCCGCCGACAAGCCGCGCTATTCCATCGCCTTCACCGGCGACGGCTCCTTCATGATGAACCCGCAAGTGCTGATAGACGCGGTCGAACACGGCGTGCGCGGCATGATCGTCATTTTCGACAACCGCCGCATGGCGGCGATCACCGGCTTGCAGGTCGCGCAATACAACGCCGAATTCAAAACCAACGACGCTGTCGCGGTCGACTACGTGCAGCTTGCGGGCGCGGTTTCCGGCGTGAAGGCGATCTGGGGCGGCGATACCGCCGACGCGTTACGCACAGCGCTCAAGACCGCGAAGACGCATGACGGCCTATCGGTCCTGCACGTGCCGGTCTATTCCGGCCCGGACGAGCGCGGCGGTCTCGGCGCCTGGGGTCAATGGAACGTCGGCAACTGGTGTGAGGACGTGCAGGCCGCCTGGATCAAGCAGGATCTATAGTCACAGCCTCGCCGCTGCGAGCGGACGCTGCGACCGCCTGCATCACGGCGACGGTGTTGACGATTTCGCCGGGCGCGATGATGAATTTCGTGCCGCTCGCGACGGCATCGGCGAAGGCTTCCAGCACCGCGCGTTCCTTGTCGGCAACATCGAGCGTGATGCGCTCAATGTTGTTGGCAAGATCGGTCACGACCAATTCGGTCTCGCCGCGCATTTCCAGTGCGCCTTTCGAGCCGAAGGCATGGATGCGGTAGAATGAGCTGGTCGCGTGCAGCGTGCCGAGATAGCCGGTGACGCCGCCGGCAAAGTGCAACAGGCACGAGGTGGTGTCGTCGACGTCGATGTCGTGTTGCAGCCGGCCGCTGAAGGCAAAAACCGTTTCGGCCAGTCCAGCAAGGTGCACCATGCTGTCGACGACATGGACGCCGCGCGCGGCCATGGAGCCGCCGGGGCTTTCGAGTTGATTTGAGCGCCAGTTGTCCGGTTCGGTCTGATAGCTCGCAGGCCCTGAGAACTGTCCTTCGATGTGGCGCAGCTTACCGATCTCGCCGGCTTCCATGCGCCGCTTCATTTCGAGAAAAGCCGGCGCGTATCGCCGGTTGAAGCCGACATGCAGCGTGACACCGGCCGCCTTGCAGGCGGCGATGGCGGCCTGCGCGTCTTCCGCCGTCAGGGTGAATGGCTTTTCGCAGAACACATGTTTGCCAGCCTTCGCGGCGGCGATGACGTCGGTCGCGTGTTGTGAGTGCGGAGTGCACAGCACCACAGCGTCGATATCCGGATCGGCGAGAACGCCGGCATAGCTGTTGGTGAGCGCAAGGCCGAAGCGGTCGGCGAGGGCGCGCTTGCCCGCCATGTCACGCGTGATCGCGGTCACGAAGCGAATTTTCTCGCTCTTGCCCTGGACCGACTCGATCAGCCGTGTGCCCCAGTGTCCCGCTCCATAAATTGCCACGCGCAGCATGAATGTTCCCTAATCGTCCATTGATGGAACCCTGTCGGCTCCGGGCCGTTGGTATTGCAGATTCAGCGCGTTCCGCAAACGCGGGCATGCGCTTAAGGAGGGTACAAAATGGCCGAAAAGCCGAAACAACACGCCGAAGACGAGCGCGAGCGGATCAAGGACGAAGAAGACAAGGTCACCGTCAACTCGGACGAGAGTTTTCCGGCGAGCGATCCGCCGTCCTTCAATCCGGGCATCACGGGCCCCGGCGACGTAAAAAAGAAGAAGGCCGCGGCGCACTAATTGGCGTCAGAACTTCCGGTTCAGAAGTTTCTCGGCATTGCCACAGAAGAGCTTGCGCTGGTCATCCGGCGCAAGCTCTAATTTTTTGACCACCTCGATGGTCGGCGCGATCGGGCCCAGCGGCGTGTCGGTCGCGAAGACAACTTTATCGGCGCCGAAGAAATCCAGCCCGCATCGCGTCGCGCCGACGCTGCCGCCGAACATCGCGGTATCGCCGTAGAAGTCGTGCAGATAATCCATGTGCGGCCGTTTTAGCGACGGCAGGATGCTCGAGTAATCCTCGTCCGACGTGCGCTGGCCCAGCACCTTGAGGCCGGGCCCGACGCGGCCGTCGTAATAGGGGATCATGCCGCCAAGATGGTGCGTGATGATCTTGAGCTTTGGATAGCGGTCGAAGAGCCCTGAGAACACCATCCGCACCATCGCGACCGACGTCTCATAGGGCCAATGGAAGCACCACCACATTTCGAAGCGTGATTTTTTCTCCGACGGGTAATCTGGCATCGAGGCGGTGCCGACCGGATGCAGCCAGATCGGCAGATCAAGCTCGGCCATCGTCTTAAAGATAGGTTCGAACTTCGGATCGTCCAGCGGCTCGCCGGCGACATTGGTGTAGAGCAGAACGCCACCTGCGCGGAGGTCGTTGACGGCGCGGCGCGCTTCGGCGACCGAACCATGAACATCGGTCATGCACAGCGCCGCGGAGAAGGTCGGAAAACGCTCTGGGTATTTTCGGCACAGTTCGGCCATTGAGTCGTTGGCGATGCGCGCCAGCGCCAGGCCGGTCTTGGGATCGGTGATGTCCTCGATAGCCGGATTCGGCAGTGAAATAATCTGCCGGTAGTCGCCGAACTGGTCCATTTCCTTGAAGCGGGCGTCGAGGTCGAACAGCTTTGTGACGCCGCGCAGCCGCTTGCCGATATTTTCGAGTTTCGGCGCGGCACGTGTCATTTCCTGGAAGTAACGGTCCGGGAAGATGTGGCAATAGATGTCGATGATCGGATTCATTGGTCTTTCCCGGTCGTCTTGGTCGGCTTTAATACGAGACGGCGCTGTAGCGGCAAAACCTGCCAGCCATAACGCTCGGCAATCACCCCCCACAGCCCCTTCGGCGCCCACAGCATGACGATGATGGCGACGGCGCCCATGATGAGCAAATAGAGGCTGCCGAGGTCGGCCAGCGTCTGGCGCATGATGAAGAAGATGATGGTGCCGATGATCGGCCCTTCGATACGTCCGATGCCGCCGATCACCGTGATGAAGATGACGAAAGCGGTCCAGTCGTTGACGCTGAAGGCGGTGTCCGGTGAAATTCGCAGTTTCTGCAGGAATATCAGCGCACCGACCATCGCCGTGCCGAAGGCGACGAGTACGTACACGATGTACTTGATGCGGGTGACGCCGATGCCGCTGCTTTGCGCAGCGAGTTCGTTGTCGCGGATTGCGGTTAGCGCGAGACCGTGGCGTGAGCGCAGCAGGGCGACGATGGCCGCCAGCACGATGACGGTCAGCGCCAGCGCCAGCCAGTAGATTTCGAACTCGCGGGCTTGCCGCGTGGGCGCCATGGCGATCACCGCCGCGGCGGGCAGGCTGATGCCGGAGCCGCCGCCGAGCACCGAAATCTGCGAGGCCAGCAGCCGGAAGACTTCGGCCACCACCCAGGTGCCGATGGCGAAATAGGCGCCGCGCAGCCGGAACGTCAGCGCCGCTACGGGCACGGCAATGACTGCCGCTACGGGTCCGGCGAAGAAGATGGCCACGACCGGATGCATGCCGCCGACGATGACCAGCCAGAACAGCAGATAACCGCCGAGGCCGACAAAGGCCTGCTGGCCGACCGAGACCAGTCCGGCATAACCGGCGAGCAGATTCCACAGGCTCGCCAGCGCGACGAAGGCAAATACTTCGGACAACAGCCGCAACGTCTGCCGGTCGCCCCAGAACGGCGCCAGCGCCAGCACAATCAGCGTCACGGCAATGAGCACGACACCGATGCGGCTCGACTGGGTGGAATGTTCGACGCTGTGGTTCATCCCGACACCTTCGGGAACAGGCCCTGCGGCCGCACCGCGAGGATGATCAAAAACACAATATGCCCGGCCAACAATTGCCAGCCCGGATCGATCTGCGCGCCGATGGCCTGCGACACGCCGAGAATGACGCCACCGGCCAGCGTGCCCCACATGCTGCCCAAGCCGCCGATGATGACGGCCTCGAAGCCGAAGATCAGCCGCGCCGGTCCGATGGACGGATCGAAATTGGCGCGCACGGCGAGAAATACGCCGGCGATGGCGACGACGGCGAGCGACAGCGCCATCGCCATCGCGAAGACGTGGCGGGTGTCGAGGCCCATCAATTGCGCTGTCGTTTGATCGTCGGAGGTGGCGCGAAAGGCACGGCCGAGCGCGGTGCGATAGAACAGTTGCTGTAATCCGGCGATGACCGCGACCGCGACCATGAACTGGATGAAGGGCAGCAGGCCGACCCAGACGCCTTGCATCACCTGATAGGTCTGCACTTCGATGGCACCGGCCTGAAGCTTGCGGCTGTCGGCGGTGAACAATTCGAGCAGACCGTTCTGGATGATGATCGACAGGCCGAACGTCACCAGCAGCGGCGGCAGCAGGTCCTCGCCGAGCGTGCGGTTGAGCAGCCCGCGTTGCAGCACATAGCCGATGATCGCCATCGCCGGCACCACCAGCAGCAGCGAAGTCAGGGGATCGATGCCGAGCGTCTGGATCGTCATCAATGCTACGTAGGCGGCAAGCACGATCAGATCGCCGTGTGCGATGTTCACCAGCCGCATGACGCCGAAGATCAGCGACAGGCCGGCGGCGAACATGGCGTAGAGCCCGCCGATCAGCACGCCTTGCAGGATGACGTTGAGCCATTCGGTCATCGTCAGACCCCGAAATAGGCGGCTGAGATGCGCTCGCGCGTCAATTCGCCGGCTGCGCCCTGCAAGGCGACGCGGCCTTCCTGCAGGCAATAGACTTGGGCGGACGCTTTGAGCGCCTGCGCGATGTCCTGCTCGACGATGATCAGCGACAGGCCCTCAGCGGCGATGGCGGGAAGGCGGGCGTAGATGTCGCGCACGACGATCGGCGCGAGGCCGAGGCTGATCTCGTCGCACAGCAACAGGCGCGGGTTTGACATCAAAGCACGGCCGATGGCCGCCATCTGTTGCTGGCCGCCAGACAGCGACGGCGCGGGCAGGTGGCGCCGCTCGGCGAGGATCGGGAACAAATCGTAGATGCGGGAAAGCGTCCAAGGGCCGGGGCGTTTCGATTGCCCGCCGATCAGCAGATTTTCCTCGACCGTTAGCGACGGAAACAGCCTGCGGCCTTCCGGCACCAGCGCGATGCCGCGGTCGACGACGTCGAAGGCTGGCGTCGCGCCAATAGGTGCGCCATCCAGCAGAACGTCGCCGCTGCGCGGATGCATCAGCCCGGCGATGGTTTTCAGCAGGGTGCTCTTGCCTGCGCCATTGGCGCCGATCACGGCGATGACTTCACCCGCATTGACGCGCAGCGACACGCCGAACAGCGCCTGGAAGTCGCCGTAGAACGCGTCGATGGCGCGGACGTCGAGAAGGGGATCAGGCATCTGCCGCAATCCCCATGTAAATCTCCGCCACTTGCGGGCTGCGGATCACGGTGCGCGGATCGCCCTCGGCGATGATCTTGCCGCCGTGCAGAACGGCGAGCCGGTCGACTGTGGCCAAGAGCGCATGCACGACGTGCTCGATCCAGATGATCGAGATGCCGCCGGAGCGCACGTCCTTGATGAGTTGCACCAGCGCGCCGCATTCATGTTCGGTCAATCCGCCCGCAACTTCGTCGAGCAGCAGCACGCGCGGTTCGGTCGCCAGCGCGCGGGCCAGCTCCAACCGCTTGCGGTCGAGCAGTGTCAGGCCGCCGGCGCGCTTGTTGGCTTTGTCGATCAGGCCGCAGCGGTCGAGCAACTCGGCGCAGCGGTCATAGACCGCGGCCTCGCGTTCATCGGCGCCGAAGGCTGCGGCGACGACGACGTTTTCGAACACCGTCATGCCGGAGAACGGCTGCGGAATCTGGAACGAGCGGGCGAGGCCGAGGCGGCAGCGCCGCTCCGGCGCCAGCCGCGTGATGTCCTGGCCTTCGAACAACACGCGGCCTCTGTCAGGCGCGACGGTGCCGGTCGCTATGCCGAACAGCGTGGTCTTGCCCGCGCCGTTCGGCCCGATGATGCCGAGCGCCTCACCTTCGTTCAGCGCGAGGTCGATGCCGTCCGCAACCACCACGGCCCCGAACCGCTTCGAGATATTGTCCAGCGCGAGGATCGGGACCATGGCTTTGCGTCAGCTGAGCGGCAGCAGCTTGCCTCCGAGCGGAATGTTCGGCGCGGTCTTGTTCTCGGCGATGACGAGCTCGAACTTGCCGTTCTTGCGCTGCCATTGCCCCGCGACCAGCGCGGTCTTGGTGACGTTCTTCACTGGCTGGCCGGTCAACTGCACCTTGCCGACAATCGACTCGTAGTTGGTGGCGACGATCGAATCCAAAATAGCCTTCGGATCGGTCGGGTTCTTGGCGCGCTTGAGCACGTCGATCGCGACTTCGAACAAAGCGTGTTGGAAGCCGATGGGCTGCGTCCACGGCCGATTGGTCGCTTTGGTGTAGGCGTCGGTGAGGTCTTTGCAGCTCTGGCCCGTCAGGTTGGATTTGAACGGGTGGTTCGGCGTCCACCAGATTTCGCTGGTGAGCCCGTTGCCGCGTTCGCCGAGCGAGTCGATGACCGACGGGAACAGGAGAGCCTTCCCGATGGTGACGATTTTCGGCTTGTAGCCCTGCTGTGCCGCTTGCGACCAGAACGTCGCGAAGTCCGGCGGGATCATGTTGCCGGTGACGATTTCGGCGCCGGCCGCCTTGAAGGCCGAAATCTGCGACGTGAAGTCGTTGTTCATCACCTGGTAGCGGCCGGGATCGAGCAGCTTGTAGCCGGCTGCGGCCAAAGCCGGCGGCAGGCCGCGCTCCTTGTCGCCCCAAGCATTGCCGTCGGCATCGTTCGGGAACAGGCCGCCGACGACCTTGTTGGTCGGCAGCGTGTCCCACAGCGCCAGGAACGAACCGATGACATCCTCGAGACCCCAGAAGAAATGGTAGGTCCAGGTGAAGCCCTTCTTCGGGTCGCCCTTGCGGCCGAAGAAATAAGGCTGCCACGGGCAGTTCGTGGTGATGCAGGGCACTTCGTTGACTTCGGCCTGATCGGAAATCGGATTGGTGGTATCGGGCGTGCCGGAGCCGACCAGCAGATTGACCTTGTCGCCGAGGATCAATTCGGAGGCGACTTCAGCCGCACGGCTGCCGCTCGATTGGCTGTCCTTGGAGATGATCTCGACCTTGTAGGTCTTGCCGCCGTTCTCGAGACCCTTGCTGAGAATGCCGCGCACCTGTTCGAGGATGAAGCCGTCGGCCTCGCCGAAACCGGCGAGCGGGCCGGTCTTGGGGCTGACGTGGCCGATCTTGATGGTTGCGGTCTGCGCTTGCGCCGGCAAAGCGCCGAACATGGCGGGCGCGGCAATAGCGCCGAGGCCGGTCTGGACGAGCGTGCGGCGGGAAATCTTCTTGGTCATGGTGTCCTCCCTGTTGTGCGCTCGTCTCAGGCGTCCTGAGCGCGCGCGTTTTTCAGATGTTGCAGAACCTTTTTGCGAAGTGCCGTCTGTTCTTCAGGGCTCCACTTGCGGAAGCCTTCGCCCGACTTGAAGCCGAGCTTGCCGTCCTTCACGAGCTTCTCGAGGTAAGGCGATGGCCCAGGGCGGCTGTCGATGTCGGCCAGCACGTTCTGGTGGATCGCGAGAGTTAAGTCAGTGCCGACCATATCGGCATTCTCCAACGGCCCGAGCACCGCGAGCCTGCGGCCGAACGCCGCCTTGATGACGGCATCGACGGTTTCGGCGTCGCAGATGCCGCGTTCGACAAGCGACACGGCCTCGCGCCACAGCGCATGCTGCAAACGATTGCCGATGAAGCCGGGCACGTCCTTTTTCACGTGCGCCGGCTTTTTGCCGGCGGCGGCGTGCAGCTTCATGGTGAAGTCGACGGCGGCGGCGCTGGTCCATTGTGTTTCGATAACTTCGACAAGCGGCACCAAAAACGGCGGGTTCCACCAATGGGTGCCGAGCGCGCGCTCGCGCCTCTCGAGGCCCTGCATGATCGACGTGATCGGAATGACCGAAGTGTTGCTGGCAAGAATGGTGTCGGGCCGGACGTGCTTCTCGATCTCGGTAAAGATTTTCTGCTTCAGTGGCAGATCTTCCAGTACGGCTTCGACGACATAGTCGGCGTTGCGGACCGCCAGGCCAAGATCGCCTTGCGGCGTCACGCGGTTCACCGCCGTTTGATCCTCGCCGAGTTCTTTCAGATTGGCGAAAATGCGGTCCTTCGCGGTCGCCAGCGTCTTCTCGAACGAGTCGTAGATCGTGACGTCATGGCCGGCGAGCGCGAACACCTGGGCGATGCCGTGGCCCATCAGGCCGGCGCCGATCACTGTGATGCGCGCTTGTGCCATGGGTTAGCCCGCCGTGTAGCCGCCGTCGGCGTAAAGGATGTGACCAGTGTAGAAATCCGACGCCTTGGAGGCGAGGAACAGCAGCGGTCCTGCCAGGTCTTCCGGTTCGCCGAGACGGCCTTTCGGCACGCGGGCGAGGAAGCCCTTGCGCACCGTCTGCGCGCGTTCGGTGTCCTCGTACATCCACGCCGTAAGCGGCGAGCGGAAAACGGTCGGGCCCAGCGCGTTGACGGTGATGCCGGTCTCGCCCCATTCGCAGCCGAGTGCCTTGGTGATGCCGTCGACCGCCGACTTCGATGCACAATAGGCGCTGTAACCGGCCGGATGGCCGAGCAGCCCGCGCGCCGACGAGGTGAGGATCACCTTGCCGCCTTGTCCCTGAGCGAGCATCTGCTTGCCGGCGGCGCGCGCCATCAGCCACGACTGCGTGACGTTGGCGTCCATGACGTCGAGGAAGTCTTCCGGCTTCTGGTCGACGATCTTCGATACTTTGTTGAGGCCGGATGCGACCACCAGAATGTCGAGATTGCCGAACTTGCCGACCGCGGCTTTCACGATCTTGTCGCAATTTTCTTCCGACGAGGGCCGCAGCGCGACGATCTCGGATTTTGCGCCGAGTGCTTCGCATTCGGCGGCGACCTTTTTCAATTCGTCGACCTTGCTGCCGGTGAGCACGACATTGGCGCCGGCGCCCGCCAGCACCTTGGCCGACAGCGCGCCGAACGCGCCCGACGCGCCGGTGATGATGGCGGTCTTGCCTTTAATGTCGAACAGGCCAAGCGGATTTTTCAGGAAGGCTTCGGACATTGTCTCCTCCGACTTTTATGTCTGTCATGGCCGGGCTTGTCCCGGCCATCCACGTTTTACTTTGCAGCCGAGACGTGGATGCCCGGCACAAGGCCGGGCATGACGCCTACGGCGTCACTTCGGCGGCATCGCCACCGCGACGACGATCGAGCACACCTCATTGCCTCGATTGATGATCTCGCGCGTTTCGTTCGGCTCGATCACGCAGCTGTCGTTGGCCTTGAGCACGGTTTCCTTGCCGTCGACGATGACGGTCAATTCGCCGGAAATCACGAAGTAGACTTTCTCCGGCGGCGAGGCGTCCGGGCCGGCGCCGCCGCCGGGCAGGAAATGCGAATAGCCGAACACGAGGCCCTTGGTGCCGCCAGCCTCGGCGCCGAACAGGCGCAGCGAGGAATAGGCGCGGTGATTGGGTGCCTCGTAGGTCTTGGCGTCTTTGAAGCGTTTGATGTGCATCAGAACTTCTCCCCCGGCTCGATGCGGTACTTGCCGGTCGGGTCGGTGATGGCGACGAGGCGGATGATGCAGCCGTCGCCTCGGTCCCAGTTCCACGGGAAGTAGGCGAAGGTGACGCGCTTGCCGGTGACCTTGTCGAGATCGCCGCCGACATTCTCGATGCCCATGATGCCGTTCTGGAACAGGATGCGGTGCACCGGCTCCCATTCCGGGTGATCGTCCTTCCAGTCGCGGCCGCCCGACCACTCGAAATATTCCTTCTGCAGATGCGGGTGCAGCGGGCCGTTGCGGTGCGGGCCGATAGCAGTGGCGAGCGGGTGGTCGTTGGCCTGGGTATCGTGACCGACGACTTTAACCTTCTTCTCGACGAACCATTCGCCGGCCGACTTCACGAAGCCGGGGCATTTGCAGAAATAGTCTTCGCTGTCTTCATATTGGTGGTGCCAGCCCGTGTTGATGATGACAACGTCGCGGGGCCGCACGATTTTGCCGGCCGCCTTTTCGAGATCGTCATAGGTGATAGGCTCCCACTTTTTCTTCGGCAGCGACACTACGATGCCCGAGCCGAAGAAATGCGGCAGCGGCACTTCGTCGATGAAAGGGGTGCCCTGGATCACGTGGGCCGGCGCGTCGATATGCGTGGTGTTGTGCATCGAGGTGGTGATGCGCTGCGAGAGCACGCCCGACTTCGCCATGTAATGAATGCGCTCGATCTTGACGTCTTCAAAATAGGGCCAGTTCGGCGACTGAAAGCCGAAGCGGTGGGACAGGTTCACAAACTCCAATCCCATGCTGTTGTTGAGATTTTCTTCGAACGTCACACCGCGAATGACTTTGGTCACGGCATCCTCCCTTTTCAGTTTTTTGTTTGATGCCGCGGGTTACGCGGCGGCGGAATTCATACGGCCCTCCAGGGCGCGTTTGGTCGCCATCAGGCGTTCGGCGATCAACGATTGACGGTCCGGGAAACGTTGCGTCGGCACCGGCACCGAAATGGCGACGGCGTTGCCGAGCGGGTCATGCAGCGCGACGCCGACGGCGCAGACGCCGAGCGTGTGCTCCTCGCGGTCGAAGGCGATGCCGGTGCGGCGCGCGACTTTGAGGTCTTCAAGCAACAAATCGAAGCGCTTGAGTGTCTTGGGAGTGCGGGATTCGTAGGCGCGGCCGATCAGCGCCTCGATGGCGCCCTCGGAAAGCTGCGCCAGATAGGCCTTGCCGTTGGCGGTGCAATGCAGCGGGAAGGTTTCGCCGACCGCCGAGACGGTGCGCAGGCGCTGCGAACCGATCACCTGATCGATGAACACCAGATGGTCCTTCTTCACCGTCGAAAGATCGACGGTCTCATGCAATTCCTCGCTCAGCCGCTCGAGGAACGGCCGCGCTAACGATACGAAGTCGCTGCGCACCGAAGCGGCGAGCCGCAAAATCGTTGGACCGAGCCGCACGCGGCCATTAGGCGTTGCGGCGATCACCAGTTTTTCGGTTTCGAGCGCGGAGACGATGCGCTGCACGGTCGAGCGCGCCAGATTCACGCGTTGTGCAATTTGCCCGAGGCTCAGGCCGGCATTTTCGTCTTCCAGTGCGCGCAGAATCGTGGCTGCGCGCGCGATCACCTGCACCTGGCTCTTGTCGTTGGTGATGTGGCGATTCATGAAGCACTCACTCGTAACGTTTCTTCCCGGACAATTTGGCGGTCTTGGCCGCCTTGCATCGTGGGACACGTTAGCCCAATATCCGATACAGTCAAAAGAGAAAAATGAGGCAGCGTGGTGCGCCGCCGAAGCTTCAAGGGGGAAATACATGGTCAAGAAGATCGCGCTCGAAGAGCATTTCATTTCGCCCGGCCTGATCGACTACTGGCGGCCGACAATGACCGAAGTCCCGGCCCCGGTGACCGAGAGATTGTTCAAGCAGCTCAGCGATTTTGGCGATTTACGCCTGGAGACCATGGACAAAGCCGGCATCACCAAAATGGTGCTGTCTGCTTCCGGTCCCGGTGTGCAGGCCGAGCGCGATGGCGCTACGGCGACGAAAAAGGCCGCGGAAGCAAACGATTTTCTCGCTAAGGAAATCCAGAAAAAGCCGGACCGATATGCGGGCTTTGCCCACATCGCGGTACAGCAACCGGAAGCTGCCGCCGACGAACTCGAGCGCTGCGTGAAGCAGCTCGGCCTGCGCGGCGCGATGATCAACGGCCATACCAACGGCCAGTATCTCGACGATCCGTCGCTCTATCCGTTTTGGGAGCGGGTCGAAGCGCTCGGTACCATCGTTTATATCCATCCGATCGACCCGATCACGCCCGCTCCGGTGTTAAACGGCACCTACGGTTTGCGCCGCTCGACCTGGGAATGGGGCTTCGAGACCGGCTCGCATGCGCTGCGACTGGTATTCAGTGGGCTGTTCGACCGTTTCCCGAAAGCGAAAATCGCGCTCGGCCACATGGGTGAGACCTTGCCCTATCTGCTGTGGCGCTTCGACAGCCGCGCCAAGCTGTACAACGTGAAGCTCGGCAAGGCGCCGTCGCAATACATCAAGGACAATATCGTCGTGACGGTGTCGGGCGTATTCGCCGCCGAGCCACTGCGCTGCGCGGTCGATGCGCTGGGCCGCGACCGCGTGATGTTCTCGGCCGACTATCCATTCGAGGACGCGGTCGAGGCCGGGCACTGGATGGACACCGTGCCGATCGAGGAATCCTTGCGCGCCGATGTCGCCTACAACAACGCGGCGAAGCTGTTCGGGCTCTAACGCCGCTTATTTGATCTCCCGCACCGGCTTGCCGTCGAGCCAGGCGCGGATGTCCTCGACGACGTCGGGATACTGTTTGCGGTAGTTCTGCTCGCCGACATAGCCGAGGTGCGGCGTGATCACGACATTGTCCATCTTGCGGAACGGATGATCGAGCGGCAGCGGCTCGACGTTGAAAACGTCGAGCCCGGCACCGGCGATCGATTTGCTTTGCAGCGCCGCGATCAGCGCCTTCTCGTCGACAAGCGGCCCGCGCGAGGTGTTGACCAGATAAGCGGTCTTCTTCATCGAGCCGAGTTCTTTGGCGCCGACGATCCCGCGCGTGCGGTCGCTCAGCACCACATGCAGACTGAGGATGTCGGCGCGGGCGAACAAGTCTTCCTTAGTGACGTATTCCGCGCCGGCTTCCTTGGCTTTCTCCGGCGTCATGTTCTGACTCCAGGCGATCACCTTCATGCCGAACGCCTTGGCGACGCCGGCGACGCGCTGACCGAGCTTGCCGAGGCCGAGCACGCCGAGCGTCAGGCCTTCCAGATCCTGCCCGAGGGTGACCTGCCACGGCTCGCCGGCTTTCATGCGCGTGTTCTCGAAGCCGATGCGGCGCGTCAGCTCTAGTATCAGGCCGATGGCGATCCCGGTCGTGGGGCTGCCGACGGTGCCGGTGCCGCAGACCGTGATGCCGCGCTCGGCGCAGGCTTTGAGATCGATGGAGGCGTTGCGGGCGCCGGTGGTGATCAGCAGTTTCAGTTCAGGCAAGCCCTCGATCACCTTGCGATTGAAGGGCGTGCGCTCGCGCATCATATTGACGATGGCAAAGCCCTGCAGCGCCTTGATAACGGCGTCGTCATCGCCGATCGGGTCATTAAAGACCTTGACCTCGACGTCTTTGGAAATGGGAGACCAGTCGGCAAGTTTCAGAGCGACGTTCTGATAGTCGTCGAGAATTGCGGCGCGGACCATACGCATGGGCTCCTGATTGGCTTGGATTGTTCCGAGGGCGCCAATTTAGAGCCAGGCAATCGAAAAGATAGGGGGGTATCAGGCGGCGCGCTGGCCGCCGTTTTTGGCGAGGCAAGCCGGGCCGGGGCCGCGCATATAATGCTGTTCCGGACGGTAGGGCCGCAGTACGTGCCGGGTCATGTCGAGCCAGAAGATCGCGAAGGCGGCGAACGGGCGAGGCAGCAAAGCCGCCGCAGAACCCGAGAATGCCAAGATGGCCCGACCCATGACGCTCACTCCGCATCGCGGGCTTCGTTCGCCCGCCTAACCTTTTGTCGCCTCACACGGCGGCCAGGTTCATGCAGATGACTATGCGCGTCCAGTTGTTAAGATCGGGTCAGTTAACGCGCTTGCTGAGAGGTTACCGAACAGGCTTTCCAAGACTTTACCGGCCTATGGACATCGGTAGCCCGCGGCCGTCTGCTTGCTCTTTTCCGCCCGCGCCGTTACATCAACGTCGAATTTCCCGACATTTCGCCCGGATAACTAAGGGTTTTGCAGGTCAATGAACGGTCGCCAATTCATCTATCACATGCAGGGTCTGACCAAGACCTATCCGGCCGGCAAGAAGGTGTTGGATAACGTCCATTTGTCGTTCTACCCGGATGCCAAGATCGGCGTGCTCGGCGTCAACGGCTCGGGCAAGTCCACGCTGCTGCGGATCATGGCGGGTCTCGATACCGAATTCGTAGGCGAAGGCTTCGTCGCCGAGGGCGCCCGCGTCGGCTATCTCGAGCAGGAGCCCAAGCTCGATGAGACCAAGACCGTGCGCGAGAACGTGATGGAAGGCGTTGCCGCCAAGAAGGCCATTCTCGACCGCTATAACGAGATCGCCGTCAATTATTCCGACGAGACCGCCG
>JANMSH010000117.1:0-13618 GCA_031389105.1 Hyphomicrobiales bacterium | reverse complement strand
CTGCTGGCCCAGCGTGCGCGACATCGCTTCACCGATCAGGCGCGAGACCGCGTCGGTCGGCCCGCCCGCCGCGGCGGGGACGACGAGTGTGATGGCGCGCGACGGATAAGGCTGCGCCGACGCTTGCGTGACGGCGGCGACACAGAGTGAAAGCGAAACGGCACCGAGTGAAGCGGCGAGCCGGCCGATGAGCGTCTGCATGGTGTTTCCCTGAAAGCTTTTTGTTCGTTGCAGGCAGGCTAGCAAACCAGGCATTGACCGCAACCGCCATGGCCCATAATGTAATAGTATTACATTTGGTAGCCAGGTGGATCGCGGTGGATTGGGTGCGGGCCAAGCGGGGGTTGGGTGGCTGGCTGGCGTTGTTTGCGCTCGGTCTGCAACTGACGCTGTCGTTTGGTCACATCCACTCCGAGGATCTGGCGCCGGCCACGTCGATCACGGTCGGTGCCGCCCACGGGCGATCCGGTCCGCCAAGCGCGCCGGATAAAGATCATCACGACGGCGGCGCTCCTTGCGCGATCTACGCCGTCATGCATCTCGCCGCCGCTTCGTTGCTGCCGACGCCCCCCGTGATAATGGCGCCGCCGGTCGAAACCGCCGTCTCACTGATTGCTCCCGACAGCTTTGAACGACCACCCGCGGCGCGGCAACCGTTCCAGGCACGCGCACCGCCTCAAGCCTGACATCCGCATCTTCGTGATTTCGCAATGCCGGCGCGTGAGCGCCGCGCCATGCGCGATCTGTCCATGCCTGTCAGGTTCGAGGTTTGTCATGTTGTTTTGCCGCACGTTGTTGCTGGCGGTCTCTCCGTTCGCGCTAATCACGTTTGCCGCCTCGTCTCAAGCACAAGTCGTCCTGCCCGAGATCGCCGTTACCGCGGTGAGCCCGATCCAATCCGGACCGGCGTCAGGCGCTGACGGCGCTTTGCAGGGCACGCTGCCGGTCGTAACCGATCAATTCGCCACCGTGACAGTGGTGCCGAACGACGAGTTGCGCCGCAGCGGCGGCTCGACGCTCGGCGATCTGCTGTTCAGCAAACCCGGCATCACCGGTTCGAGTTTCGCGCCCGGCGCCGCCAGCCGTCCGGTCATTCGCGGCCTCGACGTCAATCGCGTGCGCATGCAGGAGAACGGCATCGGCGCCAACGGCGCGTCCGACTTGGGCGAAGATCATTTCGTGCCGGTCGATCCGTTGACCGCCGAGCAGGTCGAAGTCATTCGCGGGCCGGCCACCTTGCGCTTCGGCTCGCAGGCCATCGGCGGCGTGGTCGAAACCAGCAATAACCGTATACCGACGGCTATTCCGTCGCGCGGCATCAGCACCGAATTCCGCGGCGCGGTGACGTCGGCGGACAAAGGCCTCGACGGCGCGGTGCTGCTCGACGCCGGCGCCGGCAATTTCGCGATGCATGCCGACGCCTTCGGCCGTTCGGCGCGCGATTTTCGCGTGCCGCATTATCCCTATCTGACCGCGCCAGATCCCGCCGGTGCGCCGAACGCGACGCAACCCGGTGCCTTCAACGGCCGGCAGCCGAATTCGGCGTCGCGCAGCGACGGCCAGTCGGTGGGCGGTTCCTACATTTTCAACGAAGGTTTCTGGGGCGTCGCGATTACGCAAAACAACGCGCTCTATCATATCCCTGGAATAGAAGGGCAGAACGGTAACACCCGCATTGACGCCAGGCAGACCAAGGTGCTGACCAAAGGCGAATGGCGCGCGCCATCCTCCGCGATCGACGCAATCCGATTCTGGGGCGGCGTCACCGATTACAAACACAACGAACTGGGGCTGGAGGATCCGCTCGATCCAGGCTCCGATACGGTGCATCAGACCTTCACAAACAAAGAGCAGGAAGGCCGAGTCGAGGCGCAGCTTGCGCCGTTCAATCTGCGCTTCGCCGCGTTGACGACGGCAATCGGCGTGCAGGGCGGCCATCAGGAACTGACCGCGTCGAGCCCGGACGGCGCAGGACTGTGGGATCCGAACCGCAACAGCCGCATCGCCGGCTATATGTTCAACGAGTTCAAGTTCAGCCAGACCACCAAGGCGCAGCTCGCGGGACGCATCGAGCAGGTCAATCTGTCCGGCATGGCACGCGAATTCGACGCGGCCGGGCTGATATCGTCGACGGGCGTGTCGCCGCGCTACACGCCAAAAAGCATCAGCCTCGGTCTGATCCAGAACCTGCCGATGGATTTGGTCGGCAGCATAACCGCGCAATATGTCGAGCGCGCGCCGAAGCCGGCAGAGTTGTTTTCCGGCGGTGGCCACGATGCGACGGTGACTTTCGACAAGGGTAACGTCAATCTTGGCATCGAAGCAGCGCAATCGTTGGAGTTGGGCCTGCGGCGCGCCAAAGGACCGTTCCGTTTCGAGGCGACGGCCTACGTCACCAAGTTCAAAGGTTTCATCTACCGGCGGCTGACCGGCAACACCTGTGACGAGGCCGGCGATTGCAGCGCGCCCGGCGCCGAACTCAACGAGGCGATCTATTCGCAGGCCGACGCGACGTTCCGCGGAGCCGAATTCCAGAGCCAGTGGGATATCGCGCCGCTGGGCGGCGGCATGGTCGGCATCGAGAACCAGTTCGACGTCGTGCGCGCGACCTTCAGCGACGGAACGAATGTGCCGCGTATTCCGCCGATGCGCATAGGAGGTGGCGTGTTCTGGCGCGACGCCAACTGGCTGGCGCGTGTGCGCGTGCTGCATGCCTACGTGCAAAACAAAATCGCCGCGACCGCCGAAACTGCGACGCCGGGATACGACGATTTGCGTGCCGAGTTGAGTTACAAATGGAAGCAGGCCAACCCGCGCGCCGGCGAGTTGAGCGAGATGAGTGCCGGCATCGTCGGCTCGAATCTGCTCAACCGCGACATCCGCAACAGCGTGTCCTACTCGAAGGACCAGGTGCTGATGCCCGGCGCCAGCTTGCGGCTGTTCGCGACCCTCAAGTATTGAGCGGACCGCTCCTCTCTCCGCGCAAGCGGGGAGAGGTCATGCTCTCGGAAGATAAAGCCGGACGGTCGTGCCTTTGCCGACCTCGCTGTCGATCTCGATGCCGCCGCCGCATTGCTCGACGAAACCGCGAACCATGCTCAGGCCTAATCCGTTGCCGTGTCCGGCATTCTTGGTGGTGAAGAACGGCTCGAACACGCGATGCCGGATCGCGGCGGGAATGCCGATGCCGTTGTCGCTTACCTCCAGCATGATGTAGTGGCCGGGCGGCAGGTCCCGGCAAGCGCTGCCGCCATCGATCACGACATTGCACGTACGCAGCGCCAACTCGCCGCCTTGCGGCATCGCGTCGCGCGCATTCAGCGCGAGGTTGAGCAAGGCGGCCGTCAACTGGCTTGGGTCGGTCGAGACGGGATGCGTGTCGACGTCGAAATCCGGCATGACGCGAATATGCTTACCCAGCGTCGGCTCCAGGAGCTTTACGGTGTCGGCGACCAGCCGGTTGAGATCGATCTCAATTTTTTCCAGCGGCCGATCGCGCGCCACGGAAAGCAGGTGACGCGTCAAGCCGGCGCCGCGCCCAGCCGCCTGGTTGATCAGCTTGGCGACGGCGACAAGTTCCGGTTTATCGGCGACACCGTCGGTCAGAATGTCGATCGTGCCGGTAATGACGGTAAGGATGTTGTTGAAGTCGTGGGAAATGCCGCTGCTTAGGTGGCCCAGTGCCGCCAACTTCTGCGCCTGACGGAGCTTCCGCTCGCTGGCGCTGAAGCTGCGCTTGAGCCGCGCCACTTCGCGTTTGAGCGCCGCGATCTCGTTTTGAAATTCCTGTTTGCTATGCGGCGGCCGTGCGAGCGAAGGCGCGAAGACGGATGGCAATAAAGCTGAATTCATCAATCGCCCCATCTTGCGCCGCGAGTTTTCGGACGCATCGAACGCGACAACGAGAACGATCACCTACGCCGTTACCGTCATTTCTGACGGGTCTTTCTATATTCTCAAGTGAGTCGTGATTTGCATGTTTTCGTCTACCCGTAATCGTGCATACGCGTTTTGCTTGTTAAAGCCGCATGCGTAAAAAAATGAAAATCGCTTCAAGGAAACTCAACGATGGAGTTCCCGATACCTCCGGCGGAAAATAGAATCCTGAGAAGCCTGCCGGCATCCGATCTCGCGGCGCTACAATCCTGCCTCAAGAGGGTAGCCCTCGTGCAAGGCGCGGCGTTGTACGAGACCGGCGGCGCGATCGAGCATGTTCATTTTCCGATTACTGGAATGGTATCGCTCCTCACTCTGATGAAGAGCGGACAGGAAATCGAAACCGGGATTATCGGCAAATCCGGGATCGTGGGCGCCTTGATCGGAAACGGCGGCGCACTCGCGCTGGGTCAGGCAACGGTCCAGGTCGAAGGTTCTGCTTGGCAGATGCCACGCGCCAAGTTCCAGTCGATGCTCGACAACAGTGCGCGGTTGCGCAGTCTTACCAACGAATTTGAGGGCTATATGTATTTCCAGGCGCAGCAATGCGCAGCCTGTTACGCCGTCCATGCCGTTGAAGCCCGGCTGTGCCGCTGGCTGTTGCAGTGCCAGGACGTCACGCAATCTGACGTCATTCCGCTGACGCAAGAAAATCTCTCGCAGATGATGGGCGTGCAGCGCAACGCGGTATCACTGTGTGCGCATCAGTTGCAGTTGGCCGGGCTGGTGCAGTACTCGCGCGGCACCATCAGGATCGTCAGCCGCGAGGGCCTCGAAAGCTCCGCCTGCGAGTGCTACGAAGCGATCCGCGACTATGGCGGCAGAATGGCACCGCCGCTGCTGCACGAGGCAAACCCGCTGGCTTACAAACGCGAGGCTTAGCGGGTTACCGTCGCCTAGTCCGGTTTGTCGAGCAGCGCGCGGATTTTGCGGCCGAGTGAATCGTAAGTGAACGGCTTTGAGATCAATTCGACATCCGGGTCGAGCCGGCCGTGATGCACGATGGCGTTTGCGGTGTAGCCGGTGGTGAACAGCACCTTGAGTCCTGGACGCTTTCGAACGGCTTCGTCGGCAAGCTGGCGTCCGTTCATGCCGCCCGGCATGACAATGTCGGTGAACAGCAGGTCGATGCCGTGGCCGCGGCCGATGATTTCCAGCGCGGCCGCGCCATTTGCCGCCGCCAGCACGCTGTAGCCGAGGTCGCTGAGAATCTCGACGGTATAGAGGCGCAACGCTTCGTCGTCTTCGACCACCAGAATGGTTTCGGCGCCGAGCGATTCACTCTCGCCGGTCGAGCGCTCAATATCGGCCGGATCCTCATCGCCATGGTGTCGCGGCAGATAGATTTTGACGGCAGTGCCTTCATCGATCTCGCTGTAGATAGCGACGTGGCCGGCCGACTGGCGCACGAAGCCGTAAACCTGGCTTAAGCCCAGGCCAGTGCCTTTGCCCACGCCTTTGGTGGTGAAGAAGGGCTCGAACGCTCGTTGCAGCGTGTCGCGGTCCATGCCGGCGCCAGTGTCTGAGACCGAGATCATGACGTACTGCCCGGGTTTAACCGGCTCGGCGAGCGTTCTGGTGTAAGCGTCGTCGAGATGACAATTTGCGGTTTCGATCGTCACCTTGCCGCCGTTCGGCATCGCATCGCGCGCGTTGACGACGAGATTGAGAATGGCGTTTTCCAGTTGATTGACATCGGCCTGCGTCATCCATATGCCGCCCGCCAGCACGGTTTCTAGCGCGATGGTTTCGCCGACCGTCCGGCGCAGCAGTTCGCAGACGCCGCCGACGAGCCGGTTGGGATCGACGGCCTTCGGCGCCAGTGGCTGTTGGCGTGCAAAGGCCAGCAGACGTTCGGTCAATCGCGCGGCGCGCCGCACGCCTTCCAGCGCCATGTCCTTGCCGCGCACGATACGCGACACCACCGGCGATGAATCCAGCGCGGTTACCTGACGTCCGATCATTTCAAGTCCGCCCTGGATGACGGTCAGGAGATTGTTGAAGTCATGCGCGATGCCGCCGGTGAGCTGGCCGACCGCTTCCATCTTCTGTGCTTGCCGCAGCAACTCCTCGGCACGCTTGCGGGCCTCGTTCTGGGCCTCCAGTTCGCGCGTGCGCGTTTCAAGTGCCTGCGTGCGCTCCCTGACCGCGGCTTCGAGCATTTCGGTGAAGTTGCGGAGCTCGACGAGTTCCTGCTTGCGCTCGGTAACGTCAACGCTGACGCCGACGACCCTGAGCGGTTTTCCGTCGTCACCGTAAAACACCAGACGGCGCGCGTGAATCCAGCGCAGTTTTTTGTCGATCGGCCGGACGATGCGGAAATCCAGCTCGAACTCGCGCACCTTTGATTCCAGCGCCGTGGCGATGGTGTCGTGCAGCCGGATCGCATCTTCGCGATAGACGGTTGCGATCCAGCTGTCATAGGTGCCGTCGAATTGTTCGAGCCCGTACATGACCTGGGCATAGGGCGACAACCGTACGATGCCGCTCGGCACCTGCCAGTCGATTACGCCGACGCGGCCGATCTGCTCGGCGAGAACCAGGAGTTCGGCGCTTTCGGATGGACTGAACAAAGAAGTGGTGTCGGCCACGGCTTAACCGCCGAGAATTTGCTTGGCTTCGGTCATCGACCGCAGCTTGCCGGCAGCGACGTTGCGCGGCAGGTGGTTGAAGCCGCAGGAACTGGTGACGATGGTTTGTTCCGGCGCCAGCCATTTGTATTTGCCGATGCGCGCGGCGACTGTCTCGCCACTTTCGACTTTGGGATCCTGCACGTCGACCGCGCCGACGCCAATCTGCTGGTTGCGCAACAGACCTTTGTAGTGGTCCGTCATGTCGTGCTCGATCAGATAAGACGAGCATTCGATCTTGCAGACGCAATCGGCCTTGTAGCGTCCGGTGTCGAAATAGCGGTGGCCGATCTGGGCGTCGTATTCCTTGCCGACGGCGTAGTTGCCCTGACAGATGTGGGTCGAGACGTGTACGTCATCCGGCAGGTCCTCGATGGCCAGATTGATGGCGGCGACCGCGGCCAGCACCTCGGCGTCATCGGACATCGTGAACAACGGTTCGTCGATCTGGAAGTGCTTGCAGCCGGCGCCGGCGAGCATCTTGAAATTGTAGCGGATCAGCTTGCCGATATCGGCCATCATCCGGGGCATGTCATTATAGTGTTCGTCGTAGGCGACCTTGGCCAGCATATGAGGGCCGGTCATGGTGACCTTGACCGGCTTGCGGGTCAGCGCTGACACTGTTTTGAATTCCTCGACCAGGCCGAGATCGATGGTGTCGCCGATCGCCGAGCGGCAGGTCGCCGCAGGGTGGAACACATTCGGATCCTGCGGCGTGATCGGCTTTGCCCGCGTCGCCCCCTGAAACGCCGGAATTTTCTGCCAGAAATGATTCAGCATGGCATTCGGCGGCGAATGGCGGTTGTGGGTGCGCCGGTGCATCTCGCCGCCGGTTATGACGTCGATGCCGGCGATTTCCTGATCGAGGATTGCGGCCTGGCTGGCGCGGAATTGCGCGTCCGCCATCGAGCCCATCGACAATTGTCCGACCGCGACCAGCCGGTCGAGCGCCTCGTACCAATCCGGTACGCTATGTGCGCCGATGACGGTCGTGGCGTATTTGGGATACTTCAAAGTGACTCCGCTTGCCGGGCGACAGGCTGCTTACAATGTATAGCTCCTCATCGTATCAGGCCGCGGTGCCTTACCTAAAGTGAAATGCGCTCCCCGGTTCCCGTCCGCGAAGGGCATTAGTTTGCGGGCCGACACCCTAGGCGCAGCCGTGGGGCTGGGGTAATTCTCGCTGTCCATGTCCCAGCCCGACTTGCCCACCGCTGTCGCAAATCCTTCGCTCTACGAGCTGTTTAAGGCCTTCGTCATCGTGTCGGTGTCCGGCTTCGGCGGCGCGCTGCCGTGGGCGCGGCGCATGATCGTCGAGCAGCGGCGCTGGATGACGACGGAGGAGTTCAACGAGGCCTTCGCGCTTTCGCAATTCCTGCCAGGCCCGAACTTGGTGAATTTCTCGGTGGTGTTCGGTCTGCGCTTCGGCGGTGCGGCGGGCGCTGCGGTGACGCTGGCTGGCCTCATGGGTCCGCCGCTGGTCATCGTCACGATTATGGGAATGCTCTACGCGCGTTTTGGCGACCTCGAAGTGCTCAGCCGCATTTTGTCCGGCATCGCCGCGGCCGCGGCCGGCCTGTTGATCGCGGTGGTCGCCAAAATGGCGGCGCCGATGTTTCTCAAGAAGTGGAACTCAGCGCCGGCGATTGCGATCCTCGCCTTCCTCGGCGTCGCCATCATGCAATGGCCGCTGCCCTGGGTTTTCGCGGCGCTGGCGCCGGTCAGCATCGCGCTGGCGTGGTTTAAACGATGAACGACAGTCCGCTCACCACGCTGTTCGGCTATTTTGCGCTGCTGTCGCTCTTTGCCGTCGGTGGTGCGAACGCCGCGATTCCGGAAATGCACCGCGTATCGGTCGATGTCATGCGCTGGATGACCAACCGGCAATTCGCCGACATGTTCGCAATTGCACAATTGTCGCCCGGGCCGAACGTCATCATCGTCACCTTGATAGGCTATCATGTCGCAGGCGTCGCGGGCGCCGCGGTGGCGACGGTTGCGATGTGCGGACCGACCTGCCTGTTGGCCTTCGGCGTCGCCAATGTCTGGGAACGCTTCAAGGACGCGCATTGGCGGATCGCAATTCAGGCAGGTTTGGTCCCGGTTTCACTCGGGCTGATCGCGGCCAGCGCCTTCGTGCTGGCCCGTGCCGCCGATAGTAATGTCTACGCGGCGGCTATAACCGCCATTACCGTCGTCGTGGCCTTGGCCACACGCATCAATCCGCTCTGGATATTCACGGTCGGCGGGTTGCTGGGCCTGAGCGGCTGGCTATAAAACCGGAGCCGGCGGTCAAAATCGGTCGGGCTGCCTAACGTTCGCGCTTTCGGGTGGGCAGGATCGTGTGCTAGGGATCATAACTTACGGTTCTGGAATAATAAGAAATTACGAGGAGGGGGTTATGTCCGAGGCCAAATCCGCCCCGAAAGGCGGCGGTTTCCAATTCAAGGTGCGCGGTCCGCGCGACTTTTACGGCGGCCTGGCGCTGATTGGCTTGGCGGTCTTCGCCCTGGTGGCGTCGAGCGAACTTCCCGGTCAAAGCGGCTTCGCCTTCGGGCCCGGCACCGCGCCGCGCATGTTCGCGTCGCTGCTCGGGTTCGTTGGCGCCATGGTGGCGGTGGGCGGCTTGATCTTTGACGGACCGCCTGTCGAAAAATTCGCAATCCGCGGGCCGGCCTGGGTGCTCTGCGCGATCTTGCTATTTGCGGGCACGATCCGCGGCGTCGATCTGCGCATGATCGGAATTCCCTTCAAAATTCCAGCCCTAGGCCTGGTGGTTTCGACCTTCGTCACATTCATGGTCTCGATCAGCGGGTCGCTGGAAATGCGATGGGTGGAAAGCTTGATCACCGCCGTAGGCATGACGACCTTCTGCGTCCTGCTGTTCGTGTATGCGCTTGGGCTTCCGTTTCAGCTCTGGCCAGCGTTTTGATCGGATCGCATCATCATGACTGACCTTTTCGCCAATCTCGCGCTCGGCTTTTCGGTCGCCGCGAATCCCTACAACATCGGCTTCTGCCTGCTCGGCGCCTTGGTCGGCACGCTGGTCGGTGTGTTACCCGGCATCGGCACGGTCGCAACCGTAGCGATGCTGCTGCCGATCACGTTTGGCCTGCCGCCCATCGGCGCGCTGATCATGCTGGCCGGCATTTATTACGGCGCTCAATACGGTGGTTCGACCACGTCGATCCTGGTCAACATCCCAGGTGAAGCCACGTCGGTGGTGACGTGTCTCGACGGCCATCAGATGGCACGCAACGGTCGCGCCGGTGCCGCGCTCTCGATCTCGGCCATCTCGTCGTTCTTTGCAGGCTGCGTCGCGACCGTGCTGGTCGCCGCGTTGGGCGCACCGCTTACCAGTCTGGCCTTGTTGTTCGGCCCGGCTGAATATTTCTCGCTGATGGTGCTCGGTCTGATCTTCGCCGTCGTTTTGGCGAAAGGCTCGGTGCTCAAGGCGATCGCCATGATCCTGGCCGGACTGTTGCTGTCGATGGTCGGTTCGGATCTGGAAACCGGCGCTGGCCGCATGACATTCGATATCCCCGAACTGTCGGACGGCATCGGCTTTGCCAACGTGGCGATGGGCATGTTTGGCTTTGCCGAAATCATCCGCAACCTGGAAATGTCGAAGGAGAGCCGCGAAATCGTCAACGCCAAGATCTCGGGCTTGATGCCGACGCGGCAGGATCTCATCGACTCCTCGGGCGCGATCGCGCGCGGCACCATTCTCGGCTCGATCCTCGGCATTTTGCCGGGCGGCGGCGCCGTAGTGGCCTCGTTCGCGGCCTACACCTTCGAGAAACGCATCTCGAAGACGCCGCATTTGTTCGGCCGCGGCATCATCCAGGGCGTCGCAGCCCCGGAAGCGGCCAACAACGCGGCCGCGCAAACCTCGTTCATTCCTCTGCTGACGCTCGGCATTCCGCCGAATGCGGTGATGGCGCTGATGGTCGGCGCCATGACCATCCACGGCATCGTGCCGGGTCCGCAGGTGATGACCAAACAGCCCGAACTGTTCTGGGGCATGATCGCCTCAATGTGGCTCGGCAACCTGATGCTGGTCATCATCAACCTGCCCCTGGTCGGCGTGTGGGTGACCCTGCTGCGGGTTCCGTACCGGCTGCTGTTTCCCTCGATCATCGTGTTCTGTTGCATCGGCATCTACTCGATCAACAACGCGCCGACCGACGTCGTGATCGCGGCGACGTTCGGCTTGATCGGGTATTGGCTGGTCAAGCATGATTTCGAGCCGGCACCGCTGGTGCTCGCCTTCGTGCTCGGCCCGTTGATGGAAGAGAACCTGCGGCGCGCCATGCTGATCGCGCGCGGCGACGCCACCGTGTTCCTGACGCGGCCGATCTCGGCCGGCCTGATGCTGGTGTCGCTGGTCCTGCTGGTTCTGGCGCTGCTGCCGATGGTCCGAAAGCGGCGCGACGAAGTGTTCGTCGAATAGCGAAACGCCTGCATCGCAATACAAAAACGGCCGCGCGGTTTTGCCGCGCGGCCGTTGCTACATGCGGAATTCGGTATACGATAATCTGCGCGACACCTTAGATGTCCGCATGAATTTTTCCAGTACCGAGGTAGTTGAAACCGTTTACCTGCACCGTCATCGGCGCATTCGTGCTCGCCGCTACAATTGCTCCGGCCGCAGCGCAAGACTTCCCGAAGCGCAACATCACGATGGTCGTGCCCTTCGCCGCAGGCGGACCGACTGACATCGTCGCCCGCATCGTTGGCGAGTACATGTCGCGGACGCTCGGACACCCGGTCCTCATCGAGAACGTGGTCGGCGCCGGAGGCACCACGGGCGCCACCCGGGCCGCGCGCGCCGCTAACGATGGCCATTCCATCATCATGGGTCACATGGGCACCCATGCCGCCGCCGTGTCGCTATATCCGAACCTTGCCTACAAGCCGGATACGGACTTCGAGGCGATCGGCGTCGCCGCCGGCACGCCGGTGCTCATTGTCGCGCGCAAGGACATTCCGGCAAAAGACCTCAAGGAATTCATCGCTTACGTTAAGGCCAACAATGACAAAGTGAATATGGCCCACGCCGGCGTTGGTTCTGTTTCCTTCACAACTTGTCTGCTGCTCAACTCGATCCTGCAGATCAAGCCGACCCAAATTCCTTTCAACGGCACCGGTCCGGCGCTGAATGCCCTGATCGGCTCGCAGGTCGATTACATGTGCGACCAGGTCGTCAATCTGGTGCCGCACGTGACCGGCGGTACCATCAAGGCGATGGCGGTCGGCACGCCTGAGCGCAATCCGGCGCTGCCCGATGTGCCCACGTCGAAGGAGGCCGGTCTGCCGGCATACCAGGCCTCGGCGTGGAACGCGCTGTTCGCGCCCAAGGGCACGCCGAAGCCGGTGGTCGACAAGCTCGCCGACGCTCTCGACAAGGCGCTCGATGACCCGGGGGTGCGTAAGCGCCTGCTGGATCTCGGCAGCGACATCCCAGGCAAGGACCGCCGCGGCCCGCAAGCGTTGAGCACGCTCGTCAAGAGCGAGATCGAGAAGTGGTCGCCGATTCTCAAAGGCAGCGCGATTAACTGATCTGCTTCGCATTGCAACATTCAAGGCCGGCGCAAAACGCCGGCCTTTTTCTTTGGCAATTTGAGTTGCGGCACGCGCAACCAAATCGCCGGTCGGTTGTTGCTTAGAAAATAGCCAATCGAGGAAGCCGCTATGTCAAAAATTATAGTTGCCGCATTCGCTATCGTTACGGCGTTGACCGCGTTCGTGCCGGAGCCGGCTGTGGCCGCGACCGAATATCCGTGGTGCGCGCAATACGGCTGGCGCGGCGGCAGGAATTGCGGCTTCAGCACGTTGCGGCAGTGTCAGGCCACTGTCAGCGGCATCGGCGGCTTCTGCGAGCGCAACCAGTTCTATCAGGGCCGCGCGCGACGTCGCTGAGTCTGACGTCAGCGCGTGACGGCGACGATGCCGGCGATCAGCAAAACGAATTGCACGCAGAACACCGTGATGTTGACGTCCCAGGTCTTGGAAATCAGCGGCACTGGGGCGGCGAACGGCTGGTAGCCGTTGTCGTCATAGGCGCCGCCGCCATAGAGCGGCATCGCGACCAGCGCCGCGAAGAATGCGCCATAAACGATAACGCTCATGAGCGCGACCAGATAAAGCCGCTCGAGCGGGAGCGGGCCGGGCCACCAGATCAGCGCCAACGCGACGATTCCGAGTCCGACATAGCTGCAAATCTGCCAGACGACGTGGAAGCGCGCATGCGGCGTCCATCTCGGGTTGGTGGCGTGAGTGTTGTTGAAATCGGCGAGCACAGTCGCGAAAGCCCAGCCGGCCGTCGTTACCGTGAACAGGATGCGTGCCAGCAGAAAGCGGTCGAAGCTCATTGTTTTTCCCCGGATTTGCCACGAAGGATAACAGGTCACGGCGGCGGTTGATAAGTCGCTGCCGCGCGGTTGCCCGGTGGGGTAAACTTCCCCATCTTCCGAGTCGGTCAGCGCATGATCCCGAAAAGCATGTCCTTGAACTTGATCCGAGGGTGGAAACCGGTTTTCGGATAAGATCATGCGCAAATAAATAGAGCCTCGCGATGCGCCAATACCTCGATCTGATGGAACTCATTCTCCAGCATGGCGTGGAGAAACATGACCGTACCGGCACAGGCACGCTGTCGGTGTTCGGCCATCAGATTCGATTCGATCTCGCCGACGGTTTCCCGATGCTCACGACCAAGAAGTTGCATCTGAAATCGATCGTCCACGAACTGCTGTGGTTTTTGGCCGGCGACACCAACATCAAATATCTCAATGACAACGGCGTGCGCATCTGGGACGAGTGGGCCGACGAACGCGGCGATCTGGGGCCGGTCTATGGCCACCAGTGGCGCTCGTGGCCGGCCAAGGACGGCCAGACCATCGACCAGATCGCCAACGTCATCGCGATGATCAAGCGCAATCCGGATTCGCGACGGCTGATCGTCACCGCCTGGAATCCGGCCGACGTCGACAAGATGGCGCTGCCGCCGTGCCACTGTCTGTTCCAATTCTATGTCGCGGACGGCAAAC
>JANMSH010000061.1:0-12005 GCA_031389105.1 Hyphomicrobiales bacterium | reverse complement strand
AGCGCCCGTGCTGCTCGCCTATTCGGCGCGCAACCGCTCCGCCTCATGCCGCATCCCCTACACCACCAACCCGAAGGCCAAGCGCGTCGAAGTCCGCTTCCCCGACCCGCTGTGCAATCCGTATCTCGGCTTCTCGGCGCTGCTGATGGCGGGCATCGACGGCATCAAGAACAAGCTCGATCCGGGCGGCCCGATGGACAAGGATCTCTACGACTTGCCGGCCGCCGAACTGAAAAAGATTCCAACGGTTGCCGGTTCGTTGCGCGAGGCGCTTCAATGCCTCGACAAGGATCGCGAATTCCTCAAGGTCGGCGGCGTGTTCGATGACGACTTCATCGACAGCTACATCGACCTGAAGATGACGGAAGTGATCCGCTTCGAGCACACGCCGCATCCGGTCGAGTACGAGATGTATTATTCGGCGTAGCGCTCATCGCGCCTGTTACTGCGCGCAACAGAATAAAAGGGCGCCCCTCACGGGCGCCCTTTCTGTTTGTCCTCAAATGAGATTGATTCCCCGGCCGGGCCAAGTATCCTCGATTCTTTAAGACCGAAATCCGAATTTCATTTTAAAGACAAGGACACGACATGATCCAAGTCCTTCGCATCGCCATGTTTGTGTTCTGGAGCGCTCTTTCTGCTTTCGCCCAGGACACAAAAGGCGCGCAAACCTTGTTGCCGTCGCTCGAGCGTGGACCGCAACTCGTCATCGTCACCTTCGAAGATGCGTCATCGCGGCAGTTCATTGCCGACCTCGAAACGGAGACGTTGACCGCCGAGGCTCGCGCGCGCCGGATCGATCAGTTGCCGCAGCTCTATAGCGCTTTGAAATCGCGCGCCGCGCTCGCAACTATCCCCGGCGTCCGGCTGGCGCAGGAATATTCGCATCTGCCCATCGCGGTCTTCACAATTGACAGCCGCGAGGCGCTGTTGGCGGTTGTGGCGCAGCCGTTGGTCAAGAGCGTCGACCCGGTGCGTGCTCATCAGCGTTCACTGATGCAAAGCTTGCCGCTGATCGGGGTTCGGACGGCACAGCTTTTCGGCCACTCCGGACGCGGAACTACTGTGGCGATTCTCGATACTGGCTTGGATTACCGGCGTGCTGCTTTCGGCTGCATTAGGCCCGGCGAACCAGCGAACTGCCGGGTGATCGTCGCCGAGGACGCCGCGCCGAATGATGGCATGCTCGACGAGGCTGACCTGCACGGGACCAATGTTGCCGGCATCATAGCCGCTGTCGCACGGGACACCCGCATCATTTCCTACGACGTCTTTGACGGCGCTCAAGCCCGTGACCCCGACATCCTAAAGGCGTTGAATTGGGTCATACGCGATCAGGCCCGATATAACATTGTTGCGGTTAACATGAGCCTGAATATTCCGACACAAGGGTATATGCAGTTCTGCGAGGCTGGCTTTACCGGCTACACAGCCGCATTTCGTCAGTTGCGCGCTGTCGGCGTAATCCCGGTGGTGTCGAGCGGTAATCGTGCCCGCACAAACGGTATCGAGGCTCCGAGTTGCGTGCCTGGCGCGGTAAGCGTTGGAGCGGTCTACGATTCCAATGTGGGGGCATTTACAACTGCGGTATGCTCAGACCAGCAGACCATGACAGACAAGGTTGCGTGTTTTTCCAACAGCGCACCTATCCTCACGCTGCTGGCGCCGGGAGCGATCATTGATGCGGCCGGGTTGCTGGCTTCCGGAACCTCGCAAGCCGCTCCCCACGTGGTAGGCGCCATCGCACTAATACGCGCTGCCGACCCGTCCCTTTCTCATCGCGACGTCGAGCGGCTGCTCGTTACGCGCGGAAAGAAAATTACCGATCATCGCAACGCGATAACAACGCCGCGCATCGACCTTCCTGAAACGCTGACCCCGTACAGCGTCGGCATCGTGGCTTTTGAAAAGCCGGTTTTTCAAGGCATCGACGCCGACGGCTTTGTCACGATTACCATCACCCGCAAGCTTGGCAGCAAGGGCGCTGTGACGGTCGGCTACGAGACGGCCGACGGAACGGCGGTGCAGGGCGTTGACTATGAGGCGACACAAGGCACCGTCGGCTGGGCGCACGGCGATCTTTCTCCGAAGACATTCCGCATCGGTCTCAAGCGCAATCCGGCCATGCCGTGCGATGCCAAATTCACCGTGCGCATCAATGCATCGACCGGTTTTCCCATCTTCTTCGACCTCACAACACAGGTCGTTATCCAGCAAGCGAAGTCGACGTCCGACTACACACTTGAGCAACGGGATCCGGATTGGAATGGTCCGCCGCGCGAAGACAACAAGATGGTCCATATCGAGAACCTCGTGCCCTCCCCGCGCGGCGGCGTCCTGCTGGCCGCGGGCGCCTACAAGATCACGTCCTATTTGCTCGGCGGTGGCGGGCGCATCGGCTACAACGGCGCTACCCAATCGTACGATCACTTTCCTCGCGGCCTTGTTCAGCCAGTCATCAGTCTGGATGGGCAATATGCCTACGTCGCCTCCGGCTTTACGTGGCCGGTGGTCGGTCACGTTACGACGGTCGGCGCCGTCAATCTGCATCCGCGGCCATCGCCTCCGCCGGCCAACGGTTGCTTCTCCGGCATAGCCGCCGCGCCGGACAATTTTTGGGTCTACGCCAGCGACCCTTGTTACAACAGGCTCGGCATGTACGTGCGCAGCCCGGCGACCGGCGACCTCAGTCTGATGAAAATGTACTCTAGCGCCGACCCCGGGATGCCGGCGCAATTCAATTTGCGGCGCCTCGACATTTCTGAAGACGGCCGCATCCTTGTCGCACAGAACGACGACGCGCTATTCGTCATGCGCAGGCGCCCGGACAGCGGCTATCTCATTCCGTATCAGACGTTTCAGTGGCCGGCCCCGCTCGGGCAAAACGATGGCTACGCTTATGCGCGTTCCGGCAGACACTGGATCGCGGTGCGGGGCTCCATGCTGTATGTCCTGCGGCAGCAGTCCGACGATTACCTCGCGCTTGTCTCGACCCTGGCGATCGAGCATGTCAAGTCAGGGGTTGGGCGGCAACGCATTGCCATCTCACGCGACTTGCGACGTGTGGCGCTTATCGGTTCGAACGGGATCGTCAGCTTTCGGTTCGATCCATCGACCGACCAGTTGACCCCGATACCCGGCTATTTTCCACCGCCGCGATGCGAGATCGGGGCACAGGCACAGATCGTCTCACTGGCCTTCAGCCTGACCCACGACGTGCTGTACGCGGGCTGGACGGCACCGAAGCATGGCGGAAGCGATTTGAGCGGCGAAGTCGCGGTGCTGAAGTACACACCGTGACTTCGCCGCAGTGGCGACTATCAGCGCGTCGATGCGCTGTCGATATGCCACGGCAAAGAGGCCTCCAACACTGCCCGTATGCGGGGCCACGTACTGTGACATCTGGCGCTGCTCGAGATGGCCTTCGACGGCAAGACGCTGTACGCCCGCGCCCGGCACCCAGAAGCAGGCCAAGACGCTGATGCAGGCCTATGTCGAGACCGGCGCCGGTTGTCCTAATTATGGGCACGCCTCGCGCGCAAATCTGTTTTATGGGTACGGCCCTTTCCCGCTCATGAGCCGTGCGCCGTGCCCGACCTTACGACCGTCGTCCAGGAAATCGCCGACGAGATGCGCAAGCGGCAAGACCGCGGCGAGGTCGCGCATTACATCCCAGAATTAGCGCGGGTCGATCCCGCACATTTCGGCATCGCGGTGATCGACTCCGATGGCAATGTCTTTGCCGGCGGCGACAGCGACACGCCGTTTTCGATCCAGAGCATCTCGAAGGTTTTCACGCTGACGCTCGCTTTGGGCAAAGCCGGCGACCGGCTGTGGCGGCGCGTCGGCCGCGAGCCTTCCGGAAGCGCCTTCAACTCCATAGTCCAGCTCGAATTCGAGCGCGGCATCCCGCGCAATCCCTTCATCAATGCCGGCGCGATTGCCGTTACCGACGTCATCTTGTCCGGGCATCAGCCGCGCGAGGCGCTCGGCGAAATTATTCGCTTCATGCGGTTTCTTGCCGACGATCCGTCGATCACCATCGACGAGGCGGTAGCGGCCTCCGAACAGCGCACTGGATTCCGCAACATCGCGCTGGCCAACTACATGAAATCGTTCGGCGTGCTGGATAATCCGGTGGACCTGACGCTCGGCGTCTATTTCCATCAGTGCGCGATTGCGATGTCATGCAAGCAACTCGCGATGGCCGGGCGTTTTCTCGCGCATCTCGGCCGCAATCCATCGACCGGCCTGTCGGTGGTGACGCCCGAACGCGCGCGGCGAATCAACGCGCTGATGCTGACCTGCGGTCACTACGATGGCTCCGGTGAGTTCGCTTATCTGGTCGGCCTGCCCGGCAAAAGCGGCGTCGGCGGCGGCATTCTGGCGATTGCGCCGGGCAAAGCCTCGATCGCCGTGTGGTCGCCGGGGCTCGACGTCTCCGGCAATTCTCATCTCGGCCGCATCGCGCTGGAGGCTTTGACCAAGCGGCTGGGCTGGTCGATTTTCGGTGTGTGACGCTGCGTGTAAATCACGCGCAAAGAAAAAGGCCGGAGCGTCATTGCTGCGGCCTCTGTCATTTTAGACGGTTCAGAAACAAGCAAGCGTCGGCGCTAGTGCTTCTGCACCCATTTTGATTCCTGGATTGCCGCTTCGTGATACCAGCTACCGGATGCCGCTTCGGACACCGTCTGCTCGGCCGCGGGTTTCAGGTCGTCGCGACGCGTCGCAACAGCCGTCCGCCGCTGGGCCGGGAACGGAATGATGGTGGCCGACGCGTGAGGAATATTCGAAGTCATTGTCGTCGCTCCTCTCGGTTCGTTTGCGCAAGCGCGTTGGAGAATCTCTTAGCAAACATCACGCGCTCGGTGCGCAACAAAACAGCAAAATGCCTACACTATGTGCAGTTTACGCTGTGCATCTTTGCACGGCAGACTCAATGCCGGTCACGATAGTGCGAACTCTTAAAGAAACTCTGCCGGGGCCGCGGTTCCGTGCTCGCAATCTCGTGTGCTTGAGCCGGTAAATCGCGCACTTCGCTTTAAAACTGCCTGCCGAATGCACGGCGCTGCGTTCTGCCTATGCTTCACGCAGCCCCGATCCCTCCAAGTGGCATACAAAATGCTTATTAGCCCTTGGCCGTTGGTGTCCGGGTGTTCTTTGGCGGCCGGGAGCTTTTGGGTTCACCCTCGAAATCGTCAACTCATGAGAGATTCGCAATGACAAAGTACAAGCTCGAGTACATTTGGCTCGACGGGTACACGCCGGTACCTAATCTTCGTGGCAAGACACAGATCAAAGAGTTCGACACGTTTCCGACGCTCGAACAACTGCCGCTGTGGGGCTTCGACGGAAGCTCGACCATGCAGGCGGAAGGCCGCAGCTCGGACTGCGTGCTCAAACCCGTCCGCGTTTTCCCGGACGGCGGGCGCAGCAACGGCGTGCTGGTTATGTGCGAAGTCATGATGCCCGATGGCAAGACGCCGCATGCCTCGAACAGGCGCGCCACCATTCTCGACGATGAAGGCGCCTGGTTCGGTTTCGAGCAGGAATACTTCTTCTACAAAGACGGCCGCCCGCTCGGCTTCCCGGACTCCGGCTTTCCCGCGCCGCAAGGCCCCTATTACACCGGCGTCGGCTACAAGAACGTCGGCACTGTCGCGCGCCAGATCGTCGAAGAACATCTCGACCTCTGCCTCGCCGCCGGCATCAACCACGAAGGCATCAACGCCGAGGTGGCGAAGGGCCAGTGGGAATTCCAGATCTTCGGCAAGGGCTCCAGACGCGCCGCCGACGAGATGTGGATGGCCCGCTACCTGATGCAGCGGCTCACCGAGAAATACGGCATCGACATCGAGTATCACTGCAAGCCGCTCGGCGACACCGACTGGAACGGCTCGGGCATGCACGCCAACTTCTCGACGACCTATCTGCGCGAGACCGGCGGCAAGGCTTACTTCGAGAAGCTGATGGCCGCCTTCGAAGCTTCGCGCGCCGATCACATTGCGGTCTACGGCCCCGACAACCACATGCGGTTGACCGGCAAGCACGAGACGGCGTCGATTGACAGCTTCAGCTACGGCGTCGCCGATCGTGGCGCGTCGATCCGCGTGCCGCACAGCTTCGTCAAGAACGACTACAAGGGCTATCTGGAAGATCGCCGCCCGAACTCGCAAGGCGACCCCTACGCCATCGCTTCGCAGATCCTCAAGACGGTCGCTTCCGTTTCGACGGACGCCAAAGTCTCGGCCGCGGCCTAACGCGCTGCGACGCAAGTTCAGAGGGCGCCTCCGCAAGGGGCGCCCTTTTTGTTTGGGTCAGACGATCAGCAGCACGACGACGATGAGGCCGGCGGCGACGGCCAGTCCGGTGACCAGTCTCTGGTGCCGCCGCGGCCCGTAGATGCCGGCGGCGCGGCGTTCGGCGATCAGCGCGGCGTCGTATTCGGCTGAACTTGAATAGACGCAGGCCATCGCGGCGCCGGCGCGCGCGGCATAGGCCTCAAGCGCGAGCGCTTGGGCGTCAAGAATCCGGGCATCAAGAATCCGGGCGTGGCCGTGGCTGGCTGACCGCAACATCCGCGCAGTTTAGCGCGAAGACAGTAAACGAGGCGTTGCCCCCCCGCCCGCGACCGGCGGCAGCGCCAGGCGCGCACGCCGCGCCGCGAGTTTGCGCTGCAGCATGCCGCCCAGCTTGCGCGGCTGGTTGCGCGCGGCTGAGATCAAACGGGCCTGCTCGCTGCCCATTTCCTCGTCGGCGACGTGGAAACGGTTGCGCCCGCCGCTCTTGGCGCGGTAAAGCGCGGCGTCGGCGCGCAGTATCAGCGCATCGAGATCCGGCGCCGTGGCGTAGGACGTCGCGACACCGATGCTGACGGTAGCGCCGATTTCATGACCATCGATCATGACGCCGGCGTCCTGGAACGCCGTGCGCAGGCGCTCGACCACCATCAGAGCGCCCTCCGTTTCTTCCGGAATGATAGCCGCGAACTCCTCGCCGCCAAGCCGGCCGATGACGTCGGTGGCGCGCATGCTCGACAGCGCCACCTGCGCGAACACACGCAGCGCGCTGTCGCCGACGCCGTGGCCGAAGCGGTCGTTGATCGACTTGAATTTGTCGAGATCGAACATCAGCAGCGTCACCGGCCCGCCGTGAGCACCCTGTTGCGCGGCCATCTTGTGCGCGCATTCGAGAAAGGCGCGGCGATTGAACAGTCCCGTGAGATGATCGGTGGTCGCCGCCTTGCGATAGATCTGAACGTGTTGATCCTTGACCATCAGCAGCACGATGAAGGCAGTGCCGACGGCGTAGATGATGGTTTCCAACGCGAGGATCGTCTGCCAGCCGGCCGCAAAGGCTTCCGGCAGAAAGGCCTTGATCCCGAGCGGCAGCAGGAAGATCGCGGCGTGCAGGCAAGGCACCACGATCGCGGCGGTGCGCGAGAACACCGATTTGCGTCGTTCGCGCCACAGCTCGAAGGCGATGAAGAAGGTATAAATGGCGACGACAATCGCGCCCACGGCAATGCGTGCCGTGCTGCCCTCGGACATGCCGGGCACCTGGCAAACGATCAGCCAGCCGATGGCGCCGGCGAAAGCGGCCACCGGCCACAGCCGCCGGCAGTGAAACAGCCGCACGCCGTTCCAGATCATGCCGCAGGCGACGAAGATCAGCGCCTCGGCGAATTCCAGCGGTATCGCGAACAACGGCGACGGCACGCCCCAGATGACGATCGACGAGGCGCCGACAAGATAGGCCGAGCCCCACCAGGCGAGTGCGCGGATACTGCGCTGCTGCAGCCAGGCAAAGATCAGGAACAGGCCGAGCATCCCGGCGATGCAGGCTGCCACAAACGACAGAGTCGGTACGTCCAGCGACAGCAGTTTCAGTCCGGCAGCGTTATCCATCTCTTGTTGTGCAACTTCTTCAGTGCAGGCCGCCGACACTCCTGTACCAGCGGGGCCTGCAGTATCTACAATGATAGCGCGTGGTTATGGGGAAAGCCTTGCGCGCTTATGCAGCCTTCGACGAAACACTTGATAAAATTGGATGCAATTGCGCGCGATCACCGCGCGCCTCCAACGAAAAGGGCCCGCGTTGCGGGCCCTTTTGCAGAATTCGATAAAATTTGAAGCTTAGCGTTTCGAGAACTGGAACGAACGACGCGCTTTGGCGCGGCCGTATTTTTTACGCTCGACTACGCGCGAGTCGCGGGTGAGGAAGCCGCCCTTCTTGAGCGCGCCGCGCAATTCCGGCTCGAAGTAGGTCAGTGCCTTGGAAATACCGTGACGCACCGCGCCGGCCTGGCCGGACAGGCCTCCGCCGGAGACCGTGCAGACCACGTCGTACTGGCCAGCGCGATTGGCGGCAACCAGCGGCTGCTGGATCATCATGCGCAGCACCGGACGCGCGAAGAAGGTTTCGACGGCGCGGGTGTTGACGATGATCTTGCCGACGCCCGGCTTGATCCAGACGCGGGCGACCGCGTTCTTGCGCTTGCCGGTGGCATAGGCGCGGCCCTGCGCGTCGATCTTCTGGACATATTGCGGAGCGTCGGGAGCGGCAGGCTTCAGGCTCGCCAAACCTTCCATCGATTGTACGGTCTCGGCCACGATTA
Source organism: Hyphomicrobiales bacterium (assembly GCA_031389105.1). GTDB lineage: Bacteria > Pseudomonadota > Alphaproteobacteria > Rhizobiales > Xanthobacteraceae > Pseudolabrys. The sequence continues at coordinate 3,388 of JANMSH010000061.1, read as the reverse complement.
GGCGCTCCTTACGTTCTTGCGATTCATCACGCCGACATCGAGCGGCTCGGGCTTCTGCGCTTCATGCGGATGATCGGCACCCGGATAGACGCGCAGGTTACCGAACTGGACACGTCCCAGCGGCCCGCGCGGCAACATGCGCTCCACCGCCTTCTCGACGATGCGTTCGGGGAAACGGCCTTCGAAGATCGACTTGGCCGTCCGTTCCTTGATACCGCCGATGAAACCGGTGTGGCGGTAATAGATTTTCTTTTCGCGCTTGCGGCCGGTGAACACGACCTTGGCGGCGTTGGTGATGATGACGTTGTCGCCATCGTCGACGTGCGGGGTGTAAGTCGCCTTGTGCTTGCCGCGCAGGCGCATGGCGACGATCGTGGCGAGACGGCCAACGACGAGCCCGGTGGCGTCGATCGTGACCCATTTCTTTTCGATGTCGGCGGCTTTGGCCGAATATGTGCCCATGACAAATCCTTGGAAGTGCGCGCTGACGCGCCGAAGTTGCGGGTTTCTAGCCGAGGCCGCCGGCGCGGTCAACGCAATACCAGCGCCACTTTATACATAATATCAATAACTTATACGAATGGTATTTTAATACCTGTCTGTAATTATCGGTTCGCAGGGATCGAATAGGTCGCGGTGACATGGGCCACCGCTTCGTCCGACCCGGCCGAGCTGATGGTCACCTCGCCTACCGCTAAGCGCTTGCCAACCTTCATCAATTTGGCATCTGCAATGAGGTCGGCCTGGGCCGGTTTGCGAAGGAAATTGATGTTGAGGTTGGTGGTGACCGCCAAGGGCTGGTTACCGACCGCGGAAAACACCGCGACGTACATTGCGAAATCCGCCAATTCCATCATCGTGGGACCAGAAATGGTGCCGCCGGGCCGCAGATGGCTTTCGTGAAAGGCCCGCCGCACGCGGATGTCGCCATATTCGACGCGCTCAAGGGTCAGACCACAGCCGGGATAGAACGCCTGCGGAAACACCTCATGCAGCAATTTCGCGATTTCCTCGGCGTTCAGGGCCGGTGCCGGCATCTCTATCCCCCCACCGGTCGATCCGGCCCCCCGGTCATAAACGGGACAGCGCGCGGGTCAATCGGCAGGTGGGGTTTCTTGCGCAATGCCGCGTTCGGGGTAAGGTTCGGCCCCAATTGCCGCGAGACGCTGCCGCATGAACGTCCAGAACGCCCGCACCGTCGACGCCCAGGCTCCCGTGCTGTTGCGCGAGCGCGACGGCGATATCGCCATTCTCATTCTGAACCGGTCAGCGGCGCGTAACAGCCTGTCGGAAGCCCTGCTGATCGCGCTGTCGGACGCGTTCACCGACATTGCCGCCGACAAAACCATCCGCGCGGTGGTGCTGGCCGCGAACGGCCCGGCGTTCTGCGCCGGCCACGATCTCAAAGAGCTGACCGCGCGGCGCAGCGACGCCGATGGCGGCCGCGATTATTTTCGCCAGATCATGACCGTGTGCAGCGGCATGATGCAGCAGATCGTCAATCTGCCGCAGCCGGTGATCGCCGCCGTACAAGGCCCGGCCAGCGCGGCCGGCTGTCAGCTCGTCGCCAGTTGCGATCTCGCCATCGGCTCGCCGTCCGCAAAATTCGCGACGCCCGGCGTCGACATCGGATTGTTCTGCTCGACGCCGATGGTGGCGCTGTCGCGCAACGTGTCGCGCAAAGCTGCGATGGAGATGCTGCTGACCGGCGACATGGTCAGCGCCGAGGATGCCGTACGCATCGGGCTGATCAACCGTGTGTCTGCCGCCGGCGACGAACGCAAGGCGGCCATCGCGCTTGCCAAACAGATCGCGTCGAAATCGTCTTACGTGCTCAAGATCGGCAAGCAGGCATTCTACAAGCAGGCCGAGATGGATCTGGCGCAGGCCTATGCCTACGCCTCCGAAGTGATGACCGAGAACATGATGGCGCGCGACGCCGAAGAAGGCATTTGCGCGTTTATCGAGAAGCGCGATCCGACGTGGGAAGACCGCTGACGGTTTCGCGCCGCACACCATCAATACCGTGAGGACCTAGCAAATGAACGTGCATGCCGATGTCGCCTCCGATTCCATGATCGTTCAGAAAGATGTCGAAGTGCCGATGCGCGATGGCGCGCGGCTGATGGCCGACGTGTTCCGGCCGCAAGGCACCGAGAAGGTGCCGGCCATTCTCAATCTCGGCCCCTACCAGAAAGATAAATTGTGGGTCACGCCCGACAATCTCGAGGAAAAGGGCAACCCTTACATGAACTGGGAGACCGTCAATCCGCTGTGGTGGGTGCCGCGGGGCTACGCCGCGGTGCGCGTCGACGCCCGCGGCAGCGGCAAGTCGCCGGGTCAGATCGAGCCCTGGTCGCACGGCGAAGCGATCGACTTCTACGACGCCATCGAATGGGCGGCGGCGCAGCCGTGGTGCAACGGCAAAGTAGGCCTCAACGGTATTTCTTATTTCGCCATGAACCAGTGGTACGTCGCCAATCTGAACCCACCGTCGCTCAAGGCGATTATCCCGTGGGAAGGCGCCGCCGACTTTTATCGGGACGCGCTCTATCATGGCGGCCTGCTCAGCGTGTTCATGACCAACTGGTTCACCGCGCATCTGATGCACCACGCCATCGGCCGCGCCTCGCGCGAGCAGCCCGACCGCTGGAAGAGCGACACGGTGTATCGCTGGCTGCGCGACAGCCTCGACAGCGGCGCGCTGCACGGCGCGCAGGCGCAATGGGACAAAATCACGGTACCGATGTTCACCGCCGGAAACTGGTCCGGCATGGCGCTGCATCTGCGCGGCAATACCGAAGCCTTCATGCGCTCGAAGTCCAAGCACAAGAAGATGCGCATCCATGCCGGCAGCCATGTGCATGCCTTCTACACCGACGAAGGCCGCGCCGATCAGCTTCGCTTCTTTGATTACTGGCTGAAGGGCGTCCAGAACGGCGTGATGGACGAGCCGCCGGTCAAGCTCGCGATCCGCAAGGGCAAAGACGAACTGGAATGGCGAACCGAGAACGAATGGCCGCTCGCGCGCACGCAGTGGACCAAATTCTATTTCGACCTGTCGCAATCGCCGTCGCAGGGAAAACCGCAGACCGGCATTCTGGCGAAGGAAAAGCCGGCGGCTGAAAGCGCCTGCACCTATCCTGCCGTCAGCTTCGGCACCATGGGCTCGACCTCAGCGGCCTCGTCGCAGGTCATGGGCGGCGGCGGCATCAAGCCCGGCAATGGCGTGGCGCTGCAAACGCCGCCGCTGCCGGAGGACATCGAAGTCACCGGCCCGCTGATGGCGAGCTTCTGGGTATCGAGCGAAACCGAGGATATGGATCTGTTCCTGACGCTGCGTAACTTCGCAGCCGACGGCACCGAGATTTTGGAAACCGGCCAGCAA
>JANMSH010000042.1:0-1836 GCA_031389105.1 Hyphomicrobiales bacterium | reverse complement strand
TCTTTGAGACATTTAACCGCAGCCGGCGGCGCCGTGCGCCGCTGTAAACAAGAGTATCCAGGGAGGATGACATGAACGTCCAGCTTCTGATCGACGGCGCCGACGTCAAGTCGCGCAGCAACAATACCTTCGAACGCAAGGACCCCTTCACCGGCAAGGTCGCCACCGTCGCCGAGGCGGGCTCGGTGGAAGACGTCAACGCGGCCTGCGACGCGGCCGCCGCCGCCTTTCCGGCATGGTCCGAGAAAGGCCCGACCGAACGCCGTATGCTGCTGCTGAAGGCGGCAGACATGCTCGAGGCCAAGAGCGCCGACTTCATCAAATTGATGATGGAAGAAACCGGCGCGACGGGTCCGTGGTCGGGCTTCAACGTGATGTTCGCCGCCAAGATCCTGCGCGAAGCCGCCAGCATGACGACCATGATCCATGGCGAAGTCATCCCCTCCGACAAGCCAGGCTGCTTCTCGATGGGCATCCGTCAGCCGGCCGGCGTCTGCGTCGGTATGGCGCCGTGGAACGCGCCGGTGATCCTCGGCGTGCGCGCGGTGGCGATGCCGCTCGCCTGCGGCAATACCGTGGTGATGAAGGCGTCGGAAACCTGCCCCGGCACCCACATGCTGATCGGCAAAGTGCTTCAGGAAGCAGGATTGCCCAAAGGCGTGATCAACGTCGTGACGCATTCACGCGAAGACGCGCCGAAGGTGACCGAGGCGCTGATTGCGCATCCGGCGGTGCGCCGCATCAACTTCACCGGCTCCAGCCATGTCGGCCGTATCATTGCGCAGATCGCGGCGAAGTATCTCAAACCCGTATTGCTCGAGCTCGGCGGCAAGGCGCCGCTGCTCGTGCTCGACGACGCCCATCTCGACGACGCGGTCGACGCCGCGGCGTTCGGCGCCTTCATGCATCAAGGCCAGATCTGCATGTCGACCGAACGCATCATCGTCGACAACAAGATTGCCGACGCTTTTGTCGGCAAGCTGGCGAACAAGGCCAACGCTCTTCCGTATGGCGATCCGCGCACCAAGGTCGTGCTCGGCTCGCTGATCAGCGAGCACTCCGCCGACCGAATGCAGGAACTGCTCGACGACGCCGTCAAGCAGGGCGCCAAGCTGATCGCCGGCGGCAAGCGCGCCGGCACCGTCTGGTCGGCGACGCTGCTCGACAATGTCACACCGAAGATGCGCATCTATAAGGAAGAGTCGTTCGGCCCGGTGAAGAGCATCATCCGTGTCAGCGGCGACGACGAGGCGGTGCGGGTCGCCAATGACACCGAATACGGCCTGTCGTCGGCGGTGTTCAGCCAGAACATCCAGCGCGCGATGGCGGTGGCCAAGCGCATCCAGGCCGGCATCTGCCACATCAACGGCCCGACCGTGAATGACGAGCCACAGATGCCGTTCGGCGGCACGAAGGACTCCGGTTACGGCCGCTTCGGCGGCACGGCCGCGATCGCCGAGTTCACGGAACTGCGCTGGATCACCATCGAAAGCCACCAGCACTATCCGTTCTAACGAAATTGTCGCCACCGGGCATCGCCGTCCAAAGGACGGCGTTTCTTTGAAACGCCTATGTCCCGGTGGCCTCGCTTAGGTGGGCACAGTGCCCATCTAAGCGGGATGGCCGGGATAAACCCGGCCATGACAAGTTGAAAGTCAGGCTCGCCGCGCACGCAAGGCTTCGAAGCTTTGGCTTCGAAGCTTTGGCGGGGCGAGCCTGTTCTTGTAAGGGTCCCTTACAACGCGTAAAAGGTCCGTGAAACAGAATCCGCGGCGTTGCGCGGCATAATTTCCGGGGGCGAAACAAATGGCTCCGACACCGACGACCGGACCACGG
>JANMSH010000316.1:0-8297 GCA_031389105.1 Hyphomicrobiales bacterium | reverse complement strand
CGACACATTGATGACGCTGAGATAGAGCCGCCAGTCGCTGATCTTGGTATCAAGCAGGCCGCTGACGACGTAAGTGCCGATGTCCTTGGCGGCGCCGGCGGTCCAGGTGTAGCCGTCCTTCGCCGCGGTCATGGCGTTGCGAGTGCCGATCGAGCCGGAAGCGCCGCCTTGATTGACGACGACGATTTTCTGGCCGAGCGATTTTTCCATTTCGGCCGCGGCAATGCGCGTGACCTGGTCGGTCGAGCCGCCGGCGGCCCACGGTACGATCAGCGTGATCGGACGATCCGGCTTCCACGGATAGTTCTGTGCGGAGGCGGCACCGGAAAGTCCGATAGCCGTCACGGCAGCGAGCGTCAAGATACGTAACATGTAGTCCTCCCTTGGGTGTTATGTCGTATTGTTGTCGCCGGTCTCTGATGGACCGGTTGTAGATGCAGCTTAAGCCAAACCTTGCACCGCGAGTAGCTTTGTCATCCGCGACGCCGCCATGTCCGGGTCGTGCAGCACCCGCGCCTTGTCGGCGAGGCGGAACATTTCCGCGAGATGCAACAGCGAGCGGGCACTTTCCTGGCCGCCGACCATGATGAAATGGTCTTGCAGTCCGTTGAGCCAGGCCAGGAACACGACGCCGGTTTTGTAAAATCGCGTCGGCGCCTTGAAGATGTGGCGCGACAGGGGCACCGTCGGTTCCATGATGCCGTGGAAGCCCTGCAGATCTCCGGCCGACAGCCGCGCGAGACCGGCGGACGCCGCAGGCGCGACAGCGTCGAAAATGCCGAGCAGCGCGTCGGAATAGCCGTCTTCGTCGCCGGCGATCAATTCAGTGTAGTTGAAGTCGTCGCCGGTATACATGCGCACGCCCTGCGGCAACTGGCGGCGCATCTCGATTTCCCGGTCTTTCGACAACAGCGAAATCTTCACACCATCGACCTTGGCGGCATTGTCACGGATAACGTCGAGGCACGTCGCCATGGCTGTGCCATGATCGGCCGATCCCCAATAGCCCGCCAGTGCCGGATCGAACATTTCGCCAAGCCAATGGATGATGACCGGCTCCCGCACCTGCCGCAGGATTCGGCCGTAAACGCGGGTGTAGTCCTGTGGGCTTTTCGCTATAGCGGCCAGCGCGCGGCTCGCCATCACCACGAGCTTGCCGCCCATCGCTTCAATCGCCTCGATCTGCTCCTCGTAAGCGCGAATGATGTCGTCGATGGTCACGCCGGCTTTCGCTTCGAGATGATCGGTGCCGACACCGCAACAGATTTGCGCGCCGGGACGGCTCTTGGCCGCCTCGAGCGCGTGGCGGATCAGAGTCTTGGCGCCCAGCCAATCGAGACCGCCGCCGCGCTGCGCCGTGTCCATGGCTTCGGCGACGCCGAGGCCGAGGTCCCAGAGGTAGTGCCGGAAGGCGATGGTCTTGTCCCAGTCGACCGCGGTATCGATCCACGGGTCGATGTCCGCGAGCGGATCGGCCACCACATGAGCGGCCGCATAGGCGATCCGGTTGAATTTGCGCGTTTCAGCCTTGGACGGAAACGCGATCGGCTCGCCAGTCCGATAGGCTTCGAGCTTCCGGTCTTTGGTCGGCAATTCAATTGTCGCCACGGCCTGCTCCTTACAGTTTGATGTCGGGCACGTCGAACCAGCGCCGCTCCGCCCAACTTTTCATGCCGAGTTCGGCCAACTGCACGCCTTTGACGCCTTCGATAAGGCCATGATGCCACGGCGTATCCGCCACCACATGACGGATGAAATCTTCCCACTGTATCTTGAAGCCGTTCTCGCTCCCGACGTCCGGCACTTCTTCCCACTGGTCGAAGAAATTCATAGTCTGCGGCACGTCCGGATTCCACACCGGCCGGGGCGTGTTGACCCGGTGTTGCGAGAAGCATTTGGTCAGGCCAGCGACCGCCGAGCCGTGTGTGCCGTCAACCTGGAACGTAACAAGATCGTCGCGGCGCACGCGCACATCCCAAGACGAATTGATGTGCGCGATCACACCGCCTTCGAGCTGGAACGTCGCATAGGCGGCGTCATCTGCATCTGCTTGATAAGTCTTGCCGTTCTCATCGACGCGACTCGGAATATGCGTCGCGCCAAGGCAGCTCACGGCCTGCACCTTGCCAAACAGATTGTCGAGCACATAGCGCCAGTGACACAGCATATCGAGGATGATGCCGCCACCGTCGGCCTTGCGATAATTCCAGCTTGGACGTTGCGCCGGCTGACCCCAGTCGCCTTCGAACACCCAGTAGCCGAATTCGCCGCGCATCGAGAGCATGCGTCCGAAGAAGCCGGCATCGCGCAACAGCTTTATCTTGCGCAGGCCCGGAAGAAACAGCTTGTCCTGTACTACTCCGTTCTTGACACCTTTCGCTTTGGCGAGCCTGGCGACTTTCAGCGCCTTGTCGAGCGTGTCGGCCACCGGTTTTTCGCAATAGACGTGCTTGCCGGCCTCGATCGCCTGCGTAAGTAGATCGGCGCGCATCTGCGTGGTTGCCGCATCGAAGAACACCTCGTCGGCTGGATTTTTCAAGGCCGCGTCGAGGTCGGTGGTCGAGCGCTCGATGCCATACTGCTTGGCCAGCGCCGCGACCTTTTCCGCATTGCGGCCGACCAAGATCGGATCCGGCATCACCCGGTCGCCATTGGGCAGCAAGACCCCGCCTTGCGCACGGATTGCAACGATCGAGCGCACCAGATGCTGATTGAGGCCCATGCGCCCTGTGACACCGTACATCACGATGCCGAGCCTGCGGGTTGCCATGCAAATCCTCCGGCTTTTATCGTTTGGCGGGCGCTTTCAGCGCAGCCCGTTCCAAGTAACTGAACGGTTACTATGCACCATCCGCCAAGGGGGGCGTCAAGAGGGTGAATGCAGCCGGTGACGGCTTTTTTCCGGGATCAAAAAAGTGAGCACCATGTCGACGATGTGCTCGCCGCGCTGCTCCAGGCGAGGCGGCGCATTCAGATCCCTGTCAAATATGGTCGACAGCGTGTGCCGGTTCGACATGTAGAAAAAACCGAGCCCGGCAATGCTGATGTACAGATCGACCGGGTCGACCCCGCGCCGAAACATTTTCTGATTTACGCCACGATCCAGCAAATCGCCGATCACACCGACCAACGGCGCGTGCAGATTTCGAATTCGTTTCGACTTCTTGAGGTAGGTTGCGCGATTCAAATTTTCGGTGGTGAGCAGACTTATAAATTCAGGATGGTCGATGAAATATTGCCAGGTAAACAGCACGAGCTTGCGCATACCGGCAACTGGATCGAGCTCGGTCAGATTGAGGCTAATCTCGGCGTTGCGGATCGCCCCATAGGTCGCTTCAAGCACACTGAGGTAGAGCCCCTGTTTGTCGCCGAAATAATGATAAAGCATCCGCTTGTTGACGCCGGCGCGCTTGGCGATGGTATCGACGCGGGCGCCGTTCAGGCCTTTGGCGGTGATTTCCGCAGTCGCGGCGCGCAGGATGGCGGCACGCGTACGTTCGGGATCGCGCGGCCCACTCACCGCACGTCGCACAACCCGGCGCTTGGTTGGGCTTGCGTCCATCGATCCCACATGTTGAGGCTACGGTCGGCGTTTGTGTAGCCTAAAGAGTGACCGGAGCCTAGAGTTCCTCGACCCCTATGGCTTTGGCATGGCATGTGCGACGACCTTATTCTTCAAACGTGAAGACGTCGTGGTACGCACCCTGCACGCTTCCACCTGTGATGGGCGCGCCGCCCGGCACATGAACATTGTTGCCTATCACCGCGGCGGTTGCCCCATGCAGCCCATGCCGAGGCACTGGCATCGGCGCTAATATCTCCCAACGGTCGGCTGTTGGATCGTATCCTTCATTGGCAGCGAAGACGAGGCCGGGGGCCTCACCGCCAAACACGATGAGCCGACCCGAAACATAAACAGCGCAGACTCCACTGCGTGCAGTCGGTAAAGGACGCCGGAATGACCATGATTCCGTTTTCGGATCATAGACCGAGTGGAGCGACGTATTGAAATCGTACGAATCTTTTCTCCCCCCGATCGCGTGAATTTTTCCGTCAACTACGACCGCTCCCATGTGACACCGCTGACCCGCAAAAGGCTGGGTAGGGGTAGAACCGCGCATCCCTTCAAGGATTTTATACTTCCCCGTCTTCGGGTCATACACTTCGTGCCAGTCGAGAGAGCGGATATCCCTGCCTCCGAGAAGATGGATTACACCGTCAAGCGCAACGGCGGAAATCGCACCGCGGGGACGGATCAGATTCGGTAGCGGCTCCCATTCGTCACTCACCACGTCATAGACAAAGCACTTGGAATGCGGACAGCGATTCTGCTCGGTAAACCCACCGAAGCTGTAAATGCGGCTCCCGATGACGGCCAGCGACAGGTGATTGTTAGCAAATGGAATCGGGGCTTTCATTGACCACGACCCTGCCGTTGGATCGTAGACTTGATGAAAAGCCGAGTTCACATTTTGCCGCGCGTATCCGCCGACTACGTGGACCTTACCCTCGCACTCGATGACGCCCATTTCGGCAGTCGGGATTGGCATGCGAGGCATCTCAATCCAACGGCCCGGATTTGCCGCAACCCGGATCGGTTCCGGCGTAGGCTTCGACACGTTCGGCGGAATGCTAGTGATATTGCGGTCGAACAGGCCGCAGAAAATAGGATCCTCGTAAACAATTTCAGACATCGCACTTACCTCGCATGGACGAAGACGAAATAGAGGGTCGTCAGACGACGGATAACTTATTATCTCGGCACATCGAGGTGATTCGACCAAAGCGCCCCAATTTTTGATCCTGTGCTATGAGAGACCAAGCGATAGCATCCTTGCGCAACCCATCCAAAAGGTTCTGACAACATTTCCCGCGATAGGCTCGGACTAGCGCTCGGCTTTATCGGTATGTGCATGTTTGCCGGTACCTTGCCGGCAACTCGGCTCGCCGTAACCGCCTTCGATCCGTTTTTCCTGACGATTGTACGGGCTGCGATTGCCGGGCTCACCGGACTCATCGTTATTATCGTAACAAGAAGACCTTTACCGCCTGGCTCGCTTTGGTTTGAACTATTTCTAGCGGCGTTCTTCACCGTGGTTTGCTTTCCCCTTTCCGTTGCTCTTGCGATGACAACCCTCCCCGCTGCTCATGGAGGGGTCGTTCTCGGCGTGTTGCCGCTGGCGACCGCAGCCGCCGCGGCAGTCCTCGCTCATGAGCGACCAAGCATCGGGTTTTGGCTGGTGGGCTCCATCGGAGCGATCATCGTGTTGGTTTTCGTATTTCGTCAGGGTGCTGGCGATGGGGTTTCCATTGGAGACCTGTTTTTGCTGAGCACGGTAATTTCGGGCGCGGTTGGCTATACGCTCTCGGGCCGGCTTACTGCTCAAATGCCTGGATGGGAGGTGATATCCTGGCAGGTTGCAATCCTCCTTCCGCTTTCGTCTCTGGCCACGCTGGTGATGTGGCCGACCGATATTGCAAGCATCCCTATCTCACCATGGATGGGGCTAGGCTATGTCAGCTTCGTAAGCCAATACACGGCATTCTTTGTTTTCAATGCAGCACTGGCAATGAGCGGCATCGCGCGCGTCGGACAGATCATGCTGTTGCAGCCGTTCGTGATCTTGGGACTGGCATTGCCTGTTAACAAAGAGCCGCTCCATATCGACACCGTCCTGTTCGCTGCGGCGGTGGTAGCAACCGTACTGATAGGACAACGAATGAGAGTGATAAGGCGCTGAGAGAAGCCGGCCGGTTGTCGCAAACGAGTTTGACGACGCTTCATTAAATTAGAACAATGTTTCTCACCCGAACCGAGACAAGGTGATCAGCGGCGAGCTTCAGGATAATTTTCTAGTGCTAGGGAGATTCGAGTGAAATCCGTAGGTAATCTCTGGCACGTCAATCACCGCGTAATAAACGGCTTCAACCAATTCTGCCGCGACTGGCAACCGCGCAATGAGCGTTATTTGCCGGTGCTTGCGCTGCACGGCTCACTTACGCAGAGCGGCGCGTGGAGCGCACTATCCGAGTTCGCTGGCTCGATCCGCATGCTATGCCCGGATCAGCGCGGTTTCGGTAGGAGCGAGGATCCCGGTGGCGACTCCTGCGCGGAATTTGCCTCGGATGCGCTGACGCTCGCACAAAATATGATGCTCGATCGTTATGTGATCATGGGCCACTCGTTTGCATGCTCGATCGCTCTTGAGGCCGCGCGTCTAGCTGCCGGAGTTGTTGCCGCGGTCGTGCTAGTGGACCCAGTGGTGCGAGTTGGAATGCAGTCTGCCGCGCCTCCCGCGCCATCTCCGGAAGTCTTTGCCACACTCGAAGAAGCCGAAAGCTACTTTCGCGACACAGAGGAAGGAATGTGGACCGACGACTCGTTGCGACGTTTCGTCCAAGACATCATGATTCACGACGACGGAAGTGGGTCGCGGCGCTTTCCCTATGCACTCGAGAGGCTGCGTCGCTTGCGGGCCTTCATTGCCTCTCCCGCGTCCGACTATCATCTGTTCCCCAAGGCTAGGACGGTGCTTTGCCCAGTCCTCGTGTTTCGCGGCGGTATGAGCAAGCGCTTTCCACCGGTTGCCGAGCAATCTTTACGTGAGGCATTTGCGTCGAGGGCAAAGGTCGTGGTGTGCCCTCACAGCGGACATTTTCCGACTGCGACCGAGCCCAGTATCATCGTCGAGGAATTAAAGAACTTTCTAGATCGTGTCTGATAACCGCCGCCTTTACCAGTTCACGGATGCGCGCGGGCGATACTGGATGTTCCGTGATGCGGATTCCGAATGGCCGCAAGGCGTCTTCGACCGCCGCAATGATGCAGGCCGCGGCGGGAATCGTACCGCCTTCGCCTGCCCCCTTTGACGCCGATCGGATTCAGCGGAGACGGCGATTCAAAATGGATGATCTCAATGCGCGGCACTTCTGGCGCGGTGGGAAGCAGATAATCGGCATAATTGGTCGTCACCGGTTGCCCATTCTCGTCGTGGATCATCCGTTCGAACAGCGCATTGCCGATGCCGTGCACTACACCCCCGCGCACCTGACCGTCGACGAGCATCGGATTGATCAGTCGTCCGCAGTCGTGGCCGACGACGTAGCGCAGGATTTTCACGCACATTCGATCAAATCTAACCAAAGTAAAGCCGACGTATGACACTTGGTTTCAAATCCGTTGCCGGCATTAAACGAATTGAGAAGGCCCGAAAATGAGTGACCTAAGCCCTCAAATTTTCATCAGATTTAGTTAGGCGTTACCTTCCGGGCCGAATTGGGGAGCGCGGTTTTGATTGCACTTCGGGGCAACACGACGAATCAATCCTTTGCAGCAAATGGTTTAAGAGCGTTGGCGCTTGTGGGCCGACAGCCAGAAAAAATCTTCTGAAAGTGGTCGGCAAAGGCGTCGATGGTCAACGCAAGAGCTTCGCGTTTCGCGGGGTCGGCTGCTTTGATTACGGCTTCTAAAGCCTCGAACAACTCGTACATGCCAATTGGATCGTCGGAACCTTTTCTGTCATTTTTTCTCCGATTGCCAAAATGAGTTTCAACGCCGGTTGGTGGCGCGCCCGAAGAGATTCGAACTCCTGACCCCCAGATTCGTAGTCTGGTGCTCCTCGACCAATCTGGGGCAGTTCTTGGGGCGGTAGTCTATGAGAGGAGATAGAGAATCGAGATTACTCCCATGAAATTTGGCGGCGGACGCAGTCGCTCTCGAACCAGTCTCTGCTGTTAAATTCCCTGCTAACAGGGAAAAGAACAGGAATTTTCTCAATCTCGAGCCTCTTTTCGCATTCAGGTCGCCATTAGACCAATCGTTTCGGGACGTTATAGCAAATTCCCTATCCGACGGAGCAGGGAAATTCTGAGAAGGAACAGGGAATTCATACAGGAGATTAGGGAAATGCAACTGCGCCTTGCGGGCCCTGGGGTAAGCTCTGAGATGGCCCCGCCCGTTGGCATGCGTCCCATCGCCGATTCACGCAAATAGCGGCGACGAGCTGACAAGAATGATAAGCCTGCCGTGAGGTCTCTGCCTTTTGACTTAGAGGTTATGACGCGTTGGCACGGCACAGTTAGTATTACGAGTTGTCCGTCACCCGACCCCGGCGTAATGGACAAAACCCATCATGCCGGTTGCCATATGGTAAAGGTGATGGCAGTGGAACGCCCACTTGCCGGCATTGTCTGCGTCGAACGCGATTGTCACGCTGGTCATCGGCGGCAGATGCACGGTATCGCGCACGGCGCCGACGATGCGGCGGCCGTTGACGGCGACAACTTGAAAATGGTGT
>JANMSH010000019.1:0-12234 GCA_031389105.1 Hyphomicrobiales bacterium | reverse complement strand
ATGCTGGCGCATCCGTGGATCGGCTGTGGCGAATGTGCGATCTGCAAAACCGGCGAAGAGCAGCTCTGCAAGACGCCGCGCAATCTTGGCGTGTTCAGCGACGGCGGCTATTCCGACTTCGTCATGCTGCCGCATCCGCGTTATCTGTTCGACATCGGCGATCTCGATCCGGCCCGCGCTGCGCCACTGGCCTGTTCGGGCATCACGACCTACGGCGCGCTGAAAAAAGCCGGCGCGATCATCAAGGACGAGCCGGTGGTGATCATCGGCGCCGGTGGCCTCGGACTGATGTGTCTCGCACTCAACACCATGATGGGCAACAAAGGCGCGATCGTCGTCGACATCGATCCAGTGAAGCGCGACGCCGCGATGAAAGCCGGCGCCATCGCGGTGGTCGACGGCAATGCGCCCGATGCCGCGCAACAGATCATCAAGCTGACCAATGGCGGCGCCTGGGCGGTGATCGACTATGTCGGCGCGTCGAAGACCGTGCAGCTTGGTGTGGACAGCATCACCAAAGGCGGCAGTGTGATCATCGTTGGTCTGTTCGGTGGCGACATCACGGTGTCGACGCCGTTCTTCCCGCTGCGGGCGATGGCGATCCGGGGCTCATATGTCGGCAGCCTGCCGGAAATGAAGGAATTGCTCGATCTGGTACGCGTCAAGGGCCTGCCGCCAGTGCCGCTGAAAACCCGTCCGCTCGCCGATGTCGCTGGCGTCCTCGACGAGTTACGCGCCGGCAAGATTATCGGCCGCGTCGTGCTCACGCCGGCTTGATCCTGAACGGCACACTGAATTGTGAAACTGGATTTCAGGTTCGCGTGCCATAAGCGCGTTTACGCGCGTCTTTCGACGCGCTATGGCACGCGCCCCCGGAACGACAAGAAAAGTGGAGACTGAAATAATGGATGCCAATGAACTGCGCGCCATGCAGGCGCCGATCAAGGATCGCTACAAAAGCGACGCCAAGGCGGCGTTTATTACCCTCAAAGCCAAAGGCACGCTCGACGACACCAATATCGCCTGCAAGGTCGAGACCGGGCGCGCGCTGGCTGTCGCCGGCCTGCATCCGGCCACCGGCGGCTCTGGCATGGAATTATGTTCAGGCGACATGCTGCTCGAGGCACTGGTCGCCTGCGCCGGCGTGACGGTGAAGGCGGTAGCGACCGCGCTCGATATTCCGCTCAAATCGGGGAAGGTTTCGGCCGAAGGCGATCTCGATTTCCGCGGCACGCTCGGCGTCGCCAAGGATGCACCGGTCGGCTTTGCGCAGATTCGCCTGCGCTTCGATCTCGACACCGACGCAGCCCAGGACAAGCTCGATCAACTGCTCAAGCTCACCGAGCGCTATTGCGTGGTGTATCAGACCATCAAGGCCGGCCCCCCGGTCGATGTGAAGATGACGCGCGTCTAAACGTTTGACGTCATTCCGGGGCACGTGCCATAGCGCGTCAAAGACGCGTGTGAACGCTTACGGGCCGCGCCCCGGAATGATATGATGTCCCCCGAAATTTATTTCACTCTCACGTTGATCGTCAAAATGGCCATCACCGCCGGCTTCGTGCTGGCGGCGACGGTCACGGCGCTGGTGGCGACGCTGCCGCTCGGCGCCGGGCCGGTCTACGTATTCCTCGCGATGGATCACGATCCGCATTTTCTCGTCCAAAGCGCGGTGTCGATCCTTGCCATCAATGCCGTTAACGTTCTTTTCGCGTTGAGGTACGCGTGGCTGGCGCAGATGCGCCCGGTCGGCGTCAGCTTGGGCGGCGCATTCCTGGTGTGGCTCGTTCTGGCGCTGACGGTGCATTCGATCCAGTGGAGCTACGCCGCCGCGGCCATCGTGAATGTCGTCGTGATCGGCGCGTCGATATTTCTGGCGCGGCCATTGCGCCATGTCCGCATGCCGGTGTTTCACGCGCGCTGGACCGATCTGGCGATGCGCGCCGTGCTGGTCGCGACGCTGGTCGGCATCACCGTGACGTTCAGCTTTCAGCTCGGCTCCGGCGGCAGCGGCATTCTCGCGGTGTTCCCAGTGATCCTGCTCAGCATCATGTACATTCTGCACAAACGCGTCGGCGGCAAGCCGACCGCGGCGGTGTTGGCTAATGCGCCGCTCGGGCTGGCCGGCTTCGCTGGCGCCTGCACGGTGCTGCATTTCACCGCCGAGCCGCTGGGCAGCGCGATCGGCTTGAGTTTAGCGCTGGCGACGTCGGTCGGCTGGAGCCTGTTGGTGTTGCTGGCGCGCCGGCGCGGCATCGCCGTATGACTGCCTTCGCGCTGATGTTGCTGCTCAAAATCGTGATGACCGCCGGCATTGTTGTCGCGGCGTCGCTTATCGTCGAGCGCAGCGGTCCGTTTATCGGCTCGATGATCGCCGCGTTGCCGACCGCGGGCGGTGCGGCGTTTATCATTTTGGCCATGGAGCATCCGCCGGCCTTCGTCGCGCAAAGCGCGCTCGGCAGTATGG
Organism: Hyphomicrobiales bacterium; assembly: GCA_031389105.1. Classification (GTDB taxonomy): domain Bacteria; phylum Pseudomonadota; class Alphaproteobacteria; order Rhizobiales; family Xanthobacteraceae; genus Pseudolabrys. Next base: position 9,767 of record JANMSH010000019.1, on the reverse strand, counting down.
TGTCGAATGCGATGGTAGCGGTGTTCGCGCTGACCTATGCGGCGTTGGCGCAGCGGCGCTCTCTTTTATTGAGTTTGGGGTCGGCCTTTGGGGTGTGGCTTTTATGCGCCGCGCTGTCGCGGCTGATCGATTGGACCGTGCCAGGCGCACTGCTGTTGAGCGCCATCGTATTCCCGCTGACGATTTTGGCAGGGCGCCGCTTTCGCGCCGGGGGCGCGGCGAAAGCCCGCGTCGCCTTTACCGCCAGCGATCTCGCCTGGCGTGCCGCGGTGGTCACGCTGTGCGTCATCCTGGTCACAGCCGCGAGTTCGACCATCGGCTCGTATTTCTCCGGCATCTTCGCGTTCTTTCCGATCGCGATGGGTTCCTATCTTGTGATCCTGCATCCGCGTATCGGCGGTCGGGCCACGGCGAGCGTCGCGGCGCATGTGCAGGCCCCGCTCATTGGATTGGGGCTGGGGCTATTGGTCGTGCACTATTTCGTCGAGCCCATCGGCGTGTGGTGGGCTTTCGGGGCTGGCATGTTGACGACCATCGCCTGGAATGCCGCGCTCTGGGCGTGGCGGACCTTTACTTCAAAAGCCCTTCCTCGAGCGCCTTGATCTGGATCGCCAAGTAGCGCGAGAAGATGCGGCATTGCGCGAGGCTGCCGGCGGTGAACCACAGGCCCGACTGCGCGGTGCGCTTCCACATGTTGCGCAACTCGCCGCCGTCGTCGAAGCCCCAGACCGGGCCGACGGCGTCTGCGATCCTGTCGCCGAGATAGGCGCGCACCGTGTCCTGCTGGTTCTTGTAGCCGGTCGCCAACACCAGTAGGTCGGCCTTCGCTACAGTGCCGTCACGCAACTTCGCCCCGTCGGCAAAAAAGCGTTCGATATCGGCATACTGCAGCAGGCCGATCTTGCCGGCGACAATCAGGTCGGAACAGCCGACGTTGAAGTAATAGCCGCCCCCGCGCCGCAGGTACATCATCTGGAAGCCGGTCTCGTCCTCGCCGAAATGCAGCTTGAAGCCTCGTGCCGCGAGCTTTCCCAGGATCGTCTTGTCGACCTCGCGGCCCTTTGCCGTCGATATCTGATAGGAGCGTTGCAGCACCGGATAGGGCATCGAGGTCGCCAGCAGGTCGCAATCCTCGAACGGGATGCCTTCGGAATAAATCGCGTAGACGCTCTGCGCTTCCTTCAGGCTGACGACATAAGTCGGGCTGCGCTGGATCAGCGTGACGTCGGCGCCGTTGGCGTGAAGTTCCTGCGCCACATCGTGGCCGCTGGTGCCTGAGCCGAGCACCAAAGCTTTACGCCCACGCCATTTCTCGGCATCGGCGAAGCGGCCTGAATGCACCATCGTCCCGGCGAAGTCGTCTAGCCCGGGCAGTTTCGGAAAATACGGAATACTGCTGACGCCGGTGGCGAAGATCAGATGCCGTGGGTGCATGACGCGGGTGCTGGCATCGGTCCGCTTGAGCGTCACGTTCCAGCGCTTTTGCGCTTCGTCATACGAGGCAGTCTCCAGCGCGGTGCCGGTCCAGAAATTCAGCTCCAGACTCTCGACATAGGATTCGAACCAGTTCGCCAGCTTATCTTTCGGAATATAGGTCGGGAAGTTCGGCGGGAAGGGCAGATAGGGCAGGTGATTGACGTGCACCTCGTTGTGCAGCGTCAGCGAATGGTAGCGCTTGCGCCAGTTGTCGCCGGCGCGCTCGTGGCGGTCGACGATCAGCGTGTCGACGCCGAGCTGATGCAGCCGAGCCGCAATCGATAGGCCGGCCTGGCCGCCTCCGACCACGATCACGGCGGGATCGCGGTCGGTGTAAGCGCGCTGCTTGTTGAGCCGGTCGAGCCAGTTTTCGCCACCGAAAGTGCGTGTATCGCTGTCGGCGACTTCGGCCCTCTTGAATTCTTCGTGGCCGCGCAGTTCCTGCAGATTCGTCACCAGCGTCCAGGCGCGCAATTTGCCTTCGTCCGAAACAAGGCGGACGACGCCGTGGCACGGACCGAACGCGGTCTCGAACTCGAAGATGACTTCAATAGTGTCGCGTCCGGCCCGGCTGACCCAGCGCGGCGGCGTTCGCTTGGCGGGAATATGAAATTTCGCCGGCTTGGTGCGCGGGAGCGTGTCGCGCAGCGTCTGCTCGATCTGCGCGCGTCCGGACTGCGTCTGCAAGTTCCAGGTAAACGCAAGAACGTCGCGCCACAGACCGTCCGCCAGAAACAACTCCGCCGCTGCCTTGGCGTCTCCCGTCTGCAACGCCGCCGCGAAATTCAAGAGCCAGCTTTGCGCCTCCGTCGGCGCGTTGACGCTTTTACGCTCTGCGACGTTCACGGCTACTTCTTCTCGGTCTGAGCCAGCTTGGCCTTCAGCATATACAACGCCTCCATCGACTCGCGCGGCGACATATCGTCCGGGTTGAGCGCGGCCATGGCGGCGACCATCAGCTCGTATGCGTCGTCCTGCAACTTCTGCGGCGGCGCGTAAGGCGCGGCGAACAGCGGCAGGTCCTCGAAGCCTTTCGGCTTGGCCCTGTCTTCCTGTTCGAGCTTGGCGAGCACCAGTTTGGCGCGCTCGATCACGCTGGCCGGCAGGCCGGCGAGTTTGGCCACCTGAATGCCGTAGGAATGATCGGCCGATCCGGGCACGACTTCGTGCAGGAACACCACGTCGCCCTGCCATTCCTTCACGCGCACGGTGGCGTTGTGCAGCCGGTCGAGCCGTGCGGCGAGCGCGGTCAATTCGTGGAAATGGGTGGCGAACAATGCGCGGCATTTGTTGACGTCGTGCAGATGCTCGACGGTGGCCCATGCGATCGACAGGCCGTCGAAGGTCGCGGTGCCGCGGCCGATTTCGTCGAGGATCACCAGCGAACGCGCTGAGGCCTGATTGAGGATGGCGGCGGTCTCGACCATCTCGACCATGAAGGTCGAACGGCCGCGCGCCAGATCGTCGGCGGCGCCGACGCGCGAGAACAAACGATCGACGACACCTATGTGGGCAGACTTCGCCGGCACGAAACTGCCGGTCTGCGCCATGATGGCTATCAGCGCGTTCTGGCGCAAGAAGGTGGATTTACCGGCCATGTTGGGGCCGGTGATGAGCCAGATACGGCCGCCATTGGTTTCGCCGGGAGGGGACAAATCACTATCGTTCGCAACGAAGGGCGTGCCGTCGCGCGCCAGCGCCTGCTCGACGACAGGATGGCGGCCGCCCTCGATCACGAAGGACAGGCTGTCGTCGATCTGCGGCCGCGCGTAATCGCGCTCGGCGGCGAGCGCCGCCAGCGCGCTGGCGACGTCGAGCGCGGCCAATGCGTCGGCGCATTGCTTGATCGGCGCTGTCTGCGCGATCACGCTCGCCTCCAGCCGTTCGAATATATCCAGTTCAAGCCCCAGCGAACGCTCCGCGGCGCTGGCTATCTTGGCTTCCAGTTCGCCAAGCTCGGTCGAAGTGAAGCGCACCTGACCGGCCAGCGTCTGGCGGTGGATGAAGGTCGCGTTGTGCGGCGGCACCGTGAGCTTGTCGCCGTGCTGCGCGGTGACCTCGACGAAATAACCCAGTACATTGTTATGGCGGATCTTGAGGCCCTTGATGCCGGTCTCGTCGGCGTAGCGCGACTGCAAAGCGGCGACGACGCGGCGGGACTCGTCGCGCAACGCGCGCGTCTCGTCGAGCGTGGCGTCGTAACCGCTGCGCACGAAGCCGCCGTCGCGCTTGAACGCGGGCAACTCGGCGGCAAGCGCAGCGGACAGTTCGGCGGCCAGCATGCCGTCCGGCGCGCGGCAGGCCTGCATGGCGTCGGCGATTTCCGCTGGCGTCTCCTTCAACGCGCCGAGCGCTCGGGCCAGATCGGCCGCGGCGAGAATGCCGTCGCGGATCGCGGCGAGATCGCGCGGTCCGCCGCGCTGCACCGCCAGCCGCGCCAAAGCGCGGGCGAGATCGGGCGCCGCCGCCAGCCGCGAACGCGTGTCGGCGCGCACCGCGATATCGTCGACGAAGCTCGCCACCGAATCGAGCCGCCGTGCGATCGCTTCCGGGTTGGTCAGTGGCGCCGCCAGCCGCTGTGCCAACAGGCGCGAGCCGGCCGAGGTCACGCTGCGGTCGATTGAGTCGAGCAGCGAACCGCGACGCTCGCCGCCGAGCGTACGGATCAGTTCGAGATTGCTGCGCGTGGCCTGGTCGATGGCAATCGACGCGCCGGCGCTCTCGCGCAAAGGCGGCGATAGCGGCGGACGTTTCCCGAGCTGCGTGCGTTCGACATAAGTGACGCAGGCCGCAGCGGCGGTGACTTCGAGCCGTGACAGCGTGCCGAAGGCTTCGCTGGTCGCGACCGCGAAGAACGACGTCAGCCGCCGTTCGGCGGAGGCGCCGTCGAACACGTCACGCGTCAGCGGCGTCACCGCGGGCAGGGTGCGCCAATAGGGCACCAGATCGGGCTCGGCGAACAGCGCGTCGGAGACCAGGATTTCGCTCGGCTCCAGCCGCGCGATCTCTGCGGACAGCGAAGATCGGTCGCATTCGGCGATGCGAAATTCACCGGTCGAGATATCGATCCAGGCGAGGCCGAAGCGGTTTTCCTCGCCGGCCGACGACAAGCGTGCCCGGGCAACCGCCAGAAGATAATTGTTGCGCCTGGCATCGAGCAGCGTGTCTTCGGTCAGCGTGCCGGGCGTAACCAGGCGCACCACGTCGCGCCGCACGACCGACTTGGAGCCGCGCTTGCGCGCCTCGGCCGGGTCTTCGGTCTGCTCGCAAACGGCGACGCGGTGGCCGAGCGCGATCAGCCGGTACAGATACTCGTCGGCGCGCACCACGGGCACGCCGCACATCGGAATGTCGCGACCCTTATGCTTGCCGCGTTTGGTCAGCACGATGCCGAGCGCGCGCGAGGCGGTCTCGGCATCGTCGAAGAACATCTCGTAAAAATCGCCCATCCGGTAGAACAGCAGGCAGTCCGGATTGTTGGCCTTGATCTCGATGTACTGCTCGAGCATGGGACTCGGGCGTGCATTGACATCGGCTGGCGGCGGCGCGCCCTCGGGCGACGTTTCGGGTTCGGACAGGCCGATGGGGTGCGTCAGCGCCATGGGGAAAGGTTAGCAGAAGGCAGCGTTGAATCCATCGGTGTTGGCGCGCTGATTACACAGCGAAATGAGGCATTTATCGAATTTCGTTGGCCCGGAGGAGCCCCGAGATCATCGAGGTATTGAGCATGTGCTGCCGCGCCTCTATCGGGTCGGCGGCGACCGCGATCATCTCTTTGAGGCGTTCGCGCTGCACGGCAGGGTCGCGCTCCTCCATCATCCGCTTGTTGCGGATCGACATCGCCTGCACCTGCTCGACGGTGGCGGCGCGGCGCTGGCGCGAATAAAGGTCGAGCAAGTCCTCGCCGCCTTCGCCGCGCCAGTGGCGGCCGAGCTTGTCGCAGAGATTGACGGCGTCGTGGATGCCGCTGTTGAGGCCGAAGCCGCCGAGCGGATTGTTGAGATGCGCTGCGTCGCCGGCCAGCAGCACGCGTCCTGAGCGGAATGTTGCAGCGACTCGTTGATGGACGCGGTAGGTGCTCTTGTAGACGACGTCGTAAGGCTCGGGCTTTCGAACCAGCCGTTGCAGCGCGGCTTCGACGCGCGGCGCTTCGAGCAACGCATCGTCGCTCTCGTCGGGGTTAGCAGGATAGGCGAGGCGCCACAGGCCGGGCGGTCCGTCATGCGGCAGCTTGAACAGCGCGCCGAATTCGATTGGGTCGGCAATGTAGGAATTGTACGCAAAGCCCTGTGCGCCGAAATCATGCGTTGTGCTGGCGACGACGAAGATTTCAGGCCAGGTGAAGCCTTCGAACTCGACGCCGGATACTTTCCGCACCACGCTGCGTCCGCCATCGGCACCGATCAGCCATGACGCTTCGATGGTTTGTGTTTCGCCGTTCGCTTCAAGCGACACCGAAACGCCATCGGCATTTTGAATGAAGTCCACGACCTTGCAGCCGAAACGGATATCGGCGCCGCCTTCGCTCCGCAGAATATCGAGCTGGATCGGCGTCAGCCGGTGCTGCTCGAGATGCAGGCGGTGAGGAAACGGCGTGACGTCGGCGAGCAGGCCGAGGTCGAACTCGGCGACCAGATCTCCGGGCTTGTTGCGGATCTGCCAGTGCCGCACCTTGATGCCGTCCACCAGCATCCGCTCGGTGATGCCGTAGGGCGCCATCATCTCCAGCGTCGGGGGATGAAACGCCCCGGCGCGCAGATCATGAGTCAGCTCCGGCTCGGCCTCGCACAGCACGACCGGAATGCCCTGCTTGCGTAGAGCGAGCGCGCACATCAATCCCGTCGGGCCGGCGCCGGCAATGACGACTGGTCGGCGCGCGCTCATTTTTTGTCCCGCATGATCTTATCCGAAAACCGGTACCCACTTTTCGGGATCATGCGCCGCCCGCTTAAGTCGGAAATTTCGCGCCGGTGATGCGCTCAAGGTTGCCGTGCCAGATCTTCTCCTTGTCGGCCTTCGGCATGTCGATCTCTTCGATAATCCGCAGCGTTTCGCGGGTGTACATCGTACCTTTCTCCGGATCGAACGGGCAGTCGGAGGCGAACACGATCTTGTCGAGATCGTAGAAGGCAAAACCGGCATGGGTCGCGGGCACGCCGCCGAAGACCGCAGTGTCGGCGTAGAATGAGTGCTTGAAATAATCGAGCGGACGCTTCTTCAGCCGCTTGAGCACTAAAGTGAGGTCCTCATCCGAGGTGCGGGCGCCGAGTTGGTCCCAGCCAGGCCCGATGCGGCCTTCCAGCATCGGCACGATGCCGCCGAAGTGGTGGGTGATGATCTTGAGCTTCGGGTACTTGTCCATGATGCCGGAGAATACCAGCCGCGACATGGCGGCGGCGGTCTCGTAGGACCAGCCCAGCGTCCACCAGATTTCGTATTTCGATTTCTTTTCGGAGGGGTAATCCGCGAAGCTTGCCGAGCGCGCCGGATGCAGCCAGATCGGCTTGTCGAGCTTTTCCATGGCGGCGAAGAACGGCTCGTATTCCGGCTCGTCGAGCGGCCGGCCGGCGACGTTGGTGTAGATCTGTACGCCGAGCGCGCCCGCAGCGATCGCACGCTTGGCCTCGGCGACGCCGGCATCGGGCGCGCTGAGCGAAACCTGCGCCACCCAGCCGGGAAAATAATCGGGATACTTCGCGCAAATTTCAACGAAGCCGTCATTGATCATCTTGGCCAACTCGTCGGCCTGCTTGCCGTCGCCCTTGGCGATATTTTCAAGCGGCGGCATCGGATAAGACAGAATCTGCGCATAGTCGTCGAACGTGTCGACCACTTGGCGGCGAATTTCGAGATCGTAGATGCACGGCACCTCGCGCATGCGCTTGCCGATATCGGGATAGCCGCTGTCCACCAGTTTGTTGAAGAATTTTTCCGGAATGAAGTGGGTGTAGGCGTCGATACGCATTGAACGGGTCCTCGGTGGCGGATGGTTTTTTAACCGGCTTCAGTAGGGCGTTATGACATTGAGCAAAGCCTGTCGGCCGCCGTTGACGACCGCGTCGCGGGCGCGGGTCAGCGCGTCGGGCAGGTCGGCGGGCTTCTCGACGCGCTCGGCATAGGCGCCTTGCGCGCGCGCGATTTCGTCGTAAGGCGGCGCCGGATCGAGATCGGCGAGGTCGCGGCCGTCATTTTCGCCGGCCGCGCCGTCCTTGAACATCGACAGCGTCGAATTGCGCACCGCGCCGTAGCGGCTGTTGTTGAAGATGATGGTGAGGATCGGCAGCTTGTGGACTTGCGACACCCAATGCCCGACGGTCGGGTTGGAAAACATGTAGGCGCCATCGCCTAAGGTCGCCACCACGAAGGCATCGGGCGCGGCAAGCTTGGCGCCCAAGGCAGCGCCGAAGCCCCAGCCGAGGCCGCCGGCCGGGCCCAGTGCGAATAAAGTGCCGGGTTTCTCGCGGGTGCAGTGGTCGGCACGCATCGAATATTCGTTGAAGATGATGGCGTCGTCGCCCACCGCTTCGCCGATGCAGCGCGACAGATAAGCCGGCGAGATCGTGGTGCCCGGCGTGGAATCCTTGGTGAGTTGCGCGCGGCGGTTCCGCATGCGCTCGGTCAGCCGTGCGCGGCGCGCGGCGATGCGCGCCTCCGCCATCTGCAGGCGATGCTCGACCGCGTCGCTCAGCGCCTTCAACGCATTGGTGACGCCGGCCTGCACGCTGAGGTCGCTGGGGAAGCTGCGCATCGGATAGCGCACGAACAGCGGATCCTCGGCGACATGCGCGACGCGGCAGCCAGCCGGCGGATGTTGCAGATGCGGAATCCACGGCACGTCGGATTCCAGTGAGATCACCAGATCGGCATCGGTCAGCAGCGCGCCGGGCTCGAAGCCGAAATGCATCGGGTGGCTCGACGGCATGCACACCGTGCGCGGATTATGCGTCACCACCGGAATGGCGCAGCGCTCGACGAGAGCGGCAAGGATCGGCACCGCCTCGGCGGGCAATGTCGCGGCGACGATTAGCGGGCGCTCGGCGGCGGCGATCCATTCCGCCAGTGTGGCGATCGCCTTGGGATCGGGATGCACGGCGGCGGCCTGCGGGCGCGGCTTGATCGGCGCAATCGGTTCGCTCACCGGCGCCGACAGCGGCTCGCGCGGCATCACCATGTAGACGGGCCCGCGCGGATGCGCCATCGCGACATCGACGCCGCGCGACACCACGTCGCCTATTTGATTGGGATTGCGCAGTTCGTAATCCCATTTCACCAGTTCGCGCACCATGCCGGCTTGGTCGAACATTTCCTGCGCCCAGTGGATCGGCCGCGAGCGCGAGCCGAACGTGCCCTTCTCGCTGATCGGCGTGCGCCCGGCGGCTAGGATCAACGGCACGCGGTCGCGCGACAAGTTTGTGAGATTGTTGATGGTGTTGGCGGTGCCGACATTGACATGCACCATCACCGCTTGCGGTCGGCCGTTCATGAGGTAAGCGCCGTGCGCCATCGCGACCGCGAGATTCTCGTGCGGCACCAGCACCGGCTTGGGCACCTTGGCATTGGTTTTCTTGGCGCGGGTGAAGGCTTCGACGATCGGCGGGAAGTCGGTGCCTGGATTGGCGAAGAAATAATCGATGCCGTGATCGGCCAGCGCGCGCAGGAACGCTTCGGCGGCAATCGCAGGCCGTTGTCCGGTCGGTGTCACGGCCATGTTGTCCGCCCTGTTACGCTCGCCGTTTCTTATGGCGAGGTTCTACGCGACGGGGCGGAAACTGACAACGTGACTGTCATGGCCGGGTTTGTCCCGGCCATCCCGATAAAATGGGCACCGTGCTCTCCTAAGCGAGGCCACCGGGACATAGGCGTTTCAAAGAAACGCGTCCTTTGGACGGCGATGCCCGGTGGCGACAATTTCGTTAGAACGGATAGTGTTGGTGGCTTTCGATGGTGATCCAGCGCAGTTCCGTGAACTCGGCGATCGCGGCCGTGCCGCCGAAGCGGCCGTAGCCGGAATCCTTGGTGCCGCCGAACGGCATTTGCGGCTCGTCGTTCACGGTCGGCCCGTTGATGTGGCAGATGCCGGCCTGGATGCGCTTGGCCACCGCCATCGCGCGCTGGATGTTCTGGCTGAACACCGCCGACGACAGGCCGTATTCGGTGTCATTGGCGACCCGCACCGCCTCGTCGTCGCCGTTGACGCGGATGATGCTTTTCACCGGTCCGAACGACTCTTCCTTGTAGATGCGCATCTTCGGCGTGACATTGTCGAGCAGCGTCGCCGACCAGACGGTGCC
>JANMSH010000007.1:0-1937 GCA_031389105.1 Hyphomicrobiales bacterium | reverse complement strand
GATTTTCACAAAACCTTCCGAGGTCATGTTGACCTTGGCGCGGCCGTTCGCGGTCATTGGAAATTTGCCGACGTTGTACGCAACACCCGCGGCCTTCAACTCGTCTTCGCTTTTGCCGACGGTCGCGATTTCCGGATAGGTGTAAACGACGTTCGGGATTGCGTCGTAGTTCACGTGACCCGCCTGCCCGACCAGGATTTCGGCGACCGCGACGCCTTCGTCCTCGGCCTTGTGCGCCAGCATCGGGCCGGCGATCACGTCGCCGATCGCCCAGATGCCCGGAACGTTGGTCGCATAGTAATGATCGACGACAACACGGCCGCGCTCGTCGAGCTTGACGCCGGCTTCCTTCAGCCCGAGGCCGTCGGTGTAAGGCACGCGGCCGATTGAGACGAGAACCACATCGGCCTCGATGGTTTCCGCCGCGCCGCCTTTAGCCGGCTCGACCGTCGCCTTCAGGCGGTTGCCGGACGTGTCGACCGCGGTGACCTTGGACGACAGCTTGAACGCCATGCCCTGCTTTTCGAACAGACGCTGCGCCTGCTTGCGGATTTCGCCGTCCATGCCGGGCAATACGCCGTCGACGAATTCGACAACGGTGACTTTCGAACCAAGACGCCGCCACACCGAGCCGAGCTCGAGGCCGATAACGCCGGCGCCGACCACCAGCAGATGCTCCGGCACCTGCTCAAGCGCCAGCGCGCCGGTCGACGACACCACGCGCTTCTCGTCGATGGCGATGCCCTTGAGCTTGGCGACATCGGAGCCGGTGGCGATGACAATGGATTTGGTCTCGAGCGTCTGGGTCGTGCCGTCGTTGCCCTTGACCTCGACCTTGCCGGCGGCCGCGACGCTCCCGGTTCCGATGAAGGTGTCGACCTTGTTTTTCTTGAGCAGGAATTCGACGCCTTTGACGTTGCCGTCGACGCCCTGATCCTTGAAGGCCATCATCGCCTTGAGGTCGAGCTTGGGCGTGCCGACGCCGATGCCCATCTTGCCGAACGAATGACCGGCTTCCTCGAACAGTTCGGACGCGTGCAGCAGCGCCTTCGACGGGATGCAGCCGACGTTCAAGCAGGTGCCGCCAAAGGTGGCGCGCTTTTCAATGACCGCGGTTTTCAACCCGAGCTGCGCGGCACGAATGGCGCAGACATAGCCGCCGGGGCCGGTGCCGATGACGATGAGATCGTAGGTGGCCATCAATGTACTCCGCACTCAATCGTCAAATTACAAATCCAGCACCAACCGCGCCGGGTCTTCTAGGCAATCCTTCACCCGCACCAGGAAGGTGACCGCCTGCTGGCCGTCGACGATGCGGTGATCGTAGGACAGCGCCAGATACATCATCGGCCGGATCTCGATCTTGCCGGCGACCACCACCGGGCGATCCTGAATCTTGTGCATACCGAGAATGCCGGACTGCGGCGCGTTCAGGATCGGCGTCGACATCAGCGAACCGTAGACGCCGCCATTCGAGATCGTGAAGGTGCCGCCCTGCATGTCGTCGATCTTGAGCTGGCCATCGCGCGCCTTCTTGCCCAATCCGGAAATCGTCTTTTCAACGCCGGCCAGCGAAAGCTGATCGGCGTCGCGCACCACCGGCACGACGAGGCCCTTCTCGGTGCCGACCGCGACGCCGATATGATAATAATTCTTGTAGACGATGTCGGTGCCGTCGATCTCGGCGTTGACCGCGGGCACATCCTTGAGTGCCTGGATGCAGGCGCGCACGAAGAAACCCATGAAGCCGAGCTTCACGCCGTGCTTCTTCTCAAACATATCCTTGTACTGGCTGCGCAAGTGCATCACCGCGGTCATGTCGACCTCGTTGAAGGTCGTGAGCATCGCGGCGGTGTTCTGCGCGTCCTTGAGGCGGCGCGCGATGGTCTGGCGCAGCCGCGTCATGTGCACGCGCTCTTCGCGCGAGGCATCGTCGG
>JANMSH010000446.1:0-2995 GCA_031389105.1 Hyphomicrobiales bacterium | reverse complement strand
ATGCGAACGGCCGCGCCCTCCGCACCGTAACGCTCGCCCAGCTTCTTGCGGATGAAAGCGTGGACCTCCGCCACGTCGGCCGGCGTCGGCGTCAGGCCGGTGCCGATCGCCCAGACCGGTTCGTAAGCAACGACCAGATTGGCAGCTGTCGCCGCGTCCGGCAGCGAGCCGTCGAGCTGACCACCGACGACCGGCAGCGTCTCGCCGGCCTCGCGCTGCGCGCGCTGCTCGCCAACACAGACGATGGCCGTGAGTCCGGCGCGGTGGGCGGCCAGCGCCTTGGCGCGCACCTGCGCGTCGGTTTCGTGGTGGTTTGTGCGGCGCTCGGAATGGCCGACGATGACCGCGGTGGCCCCGGCATCGGCCAGCATTTCGGCGCTGATATCACCGGTATGGGCGCCGGAGGCATTGGCGTGGCAGTCTTGGCCGCCGATGCAGAGGCTCGCGCCTTTCGACGCCCCGGCAAACGGCGCCATCAGCGTCGCCGGCGGGCAGACCATCAGTTCGGCCTTGGCCGCAAACATGTCGGCACCGGCCTTTATCAGGTTCAACTCGGCCATCGAGGCGGCCAACCCGTTCATCTTCCAGTTTCCCGCCACCAGCGGGCGCAAATTGGCCGCCGCCATCGTCGCTATCCCCTTGGTTCCCTTGTGCCGTCGCGATTATCAGACCCATCAGCGCAATGCCAGCGCGGGTGCGGCTTTAACGCCGATCCTACTTGTGTTGCAAGCAGTTGGCCCGCTCCCTATAAGAGCGCAACCACCCTCATTTCGCGTTTCACCACCGGCCAGGAACCACGCGCGCATGCTTCGCGGTATTCAAAAAGCCACCTCGACCTGGCTCGGTAAGGCCATCATGGCCGTCATCATGGGCGTCCTGGTCATCAGCTTCGCGATCTGGGGCATCGGCGATATTTTCCGCGGCTTCGGCCAGAATTCGGTGGCCAAGATCGGCAGCACCGAAATCTCGATCGAGCAATTCCGCCAGTATTACACCGACCAGTTGCAGCGGGTCAGCCGCCAGGTCGGCCGGCCAATCTCACCCGACCAGGCGCGCGCGCTCGGCCTCGACCGGCAGTTGCTCGGGCAATTAGTCGCGGAAACGACCCTCGACCAGCAGGCCAAGGCGCTCCGGCTCGGCCTGTCCGACGCCGATATCGCGCAGCGCATTGTCACCGATCAGAACTTCCAAGGGCCGAACGGCCAGTTCGACCGCGCGCGTTTCGAGCAGATCATCCGGCAGGCCGGGTTCACCGAAACCCGTTATGTCGCCGAACAGCGCAACGTGTTGCTGCGCCGGCAGATCGCGCAGAGCGTCAGTGGCGAATTGCGCGTGCCCACGACGATGCTCAACGCAATCAATCAATTCCAAAACGAGAAGCGCACGATCGAGTACCTCGCGCTGACCGCCGCGCAGGCCGGCGACATCGCGCAGCCGACGCCGGAAGAACTCGGGAAATATTTCGAGGAGCGCAAAGTCCTGTTCCGCGCGCCGGAATACCGCAAGGTTACCCTGCTCTCGCTGGCGCCGGCCGACATCGCCAAGCCCGAGGCTGTCACCGACGCCGAAGCCAAAACCTTCTATGAGCAGAACAAGGCAAGCTACGGCACGCCCGAAAAGCGCGAGTTGCGCCAGATGTCGTTCTCGACCGCCGAAGAGGCGGCAACCGCTTCGGAGAAACTGAGCAAGGGGCTGAGCTTTGCCGATCTCGCGAAAGAGCGCGGGATCAAAGAGTCCGATCTCGATCTCGGAATGGTAACCAAAGCCGACATCATCGATCCGGTCATCGCCGATGCCGCTTTCTCGCTCAAATCCGGTGAGACCAGCCAGTCGGTCAAAGGCGCGTTCGGCACCATCATTCTGCAAGTCGGCAAGATCGAGCCCGGCACGCAAAAAACTTACGAAGAAGTCGCCACCCAGATCAAAAAAGACATTGCGGAAACTCGCGCCAAGTCCGAACTCAATGGCCTGCGCGACAAGATCGAAGACGAACGCGCCGGCGGTTCGACGCTGGCTGAAACCGCCAAGAAGCTCAACCTCAAGTCTGTGACCTATGACGCCGTCGACCGCGCAGGCCGCGACCTCGACGGCCGGCCGATCGCCGCTTTGCCGAAGACACCGGATGTCGTCAACGCCGCCTTCACCACCGATATCGGCGTCGACACCGAAGCGCTGCAAATCCCCGGCGGAGGCTTCCTCTGGTACGATGTCACCGGCATCACGCGTTCGCGCGAACGCCCGCTCGACGAGGTGAAAGACCAGGTCGCCGCGCGCTGGCGCGACGACGAGGTCACGAGACGCCTGCAAGCCAAAGCCGACGACATGGTTGCCAAGCTCAAGGCCGGTACGACATTCGCGCAGCTCGCGGGCGAAATCGGATTCACCGTCGGCTCGACGGCTGGCATTCAGCGCAACAAGCCGACCCCGCAAACGCCAGCCAAGCTGATCGAGGCCCTGTTCAAGACCCCGAAGGGCGAGCCCGGCACGTCCGAGGGCGACAACCCGACGCAACGATTTGTCTACCGCGTCATCGACGTGATCGATGCCTCGCTCGATCCGGCGACGCCGGAAGCCAAACAACTGTCCTCGACGTTGCAGAACGCTTACGCTGACGACATCGTCGGCGAATATATCGGCCGGCTCGAAAACGACTACGGCGTCACGCTCAACCAGCCGGCTTTGACTCAGGTTGTCGGCGGCGGCACGCCTAGATAATAAGTCCAGAACGGCACCCATGCAGATCGAGCCGTCGGAAAGCGCATTCGCCGAACGTTACGGCCGCGGCCAGGCGCAGGTGGTGTGGACCACGCTGGTCGCCGACCTTGAAACGCCAGTCTCGGCATTCCTGAAACTCGGCGGCGGCAAGCCGATGAGCTTTCTGCTTGAGTCGGTGGAAGGAGGCGCGGTGCGCGGCCGCCATTCGATCATCGGCATCGAGCCGGATCTGATCTGGCGCGCCAACGGCCGCAAGGCTGAGGTGAACCGCGCCGCGCGC
>JANMSH010000442.1:0-1501 GCA_031389105.1 Hyphomicrobiales bacterium | reverse complement strand
GCGTCAACACCAACCAGAACGGCATCTACATGGAATGCTTCATCGAGGAGGCGGCGCGCGCCGCCGGCCGAGATGCTGTCGAATTCCGCCGTTCGTTGATGGCGAAGCACCCCAAGCACCTTGCCGTACTGAACGCGGCGGCGGAGAAGGCGGGCTGGGGCAAGCCGCTGCCCGCCGGCGTGCATCGCGGCGTGGCGCAATTCATGGGCTACGGCAGCTACTCGGCGGCGGTGGCTGAAGTGTCGGTGAACGCGCAGGGCGCTGTGAAGGTCCACCGCATGGTGCTCGCGCTCGATTGCGGCCATGCGGTCAATCCCCACCAGATCGCGGCGCAGGTCGAGGGCTCGGTCGCCTACGGCCTTTCGGCGGTGTTCCACGGCGAGATGACGGTGGAGAACGGCCGCATGGTCGAACTCAATTTCCACAACTACCCGATGCTGCGACTGGCCGAGATGCCGAAAGTGGAGACCGTGATCGTGCCGAGCTACGACTTCTGGGGCGGCGTGGGCGAGCCGACCATCTGCGTGGTGGCGCCCTCGGTCATGAACGCCATCTTCGCCGCCACCGGCAAGCCGGTGCGCAGCCTGCCGCTGAAGAACCTGAAGCTCGTGTAGCGAAGGGCTAGAACGCCAGCACGACGCGGCCGAGCACTTTACCTGCCTTGAGTTCTTCAAGGATCGCCGTGACCTCGCTCGCCGGGCGCGTGGCGACCGGCGTGGGCTTGAGCTTCTTCTTTTTTGCCAGCGCGACCACTTCCTTAAGTTCATGCAGGTTGCCGACATAGGAGCCAACCAGACCGATTCCGCGCTGAGCGAAGGGCGGCAGCGGGTGCACCAGCTCGCCGCCGAACAGGCCGCACAGCACGTAGCGTCCACCTTTCCTCAGCGCGCCGAGGCCGAGCGCGGCGGTCGCCGGCATGCCGACCAGATCGATGGCGCCGGCGAGCTGGCCGAGCGAAAGCGCTTGCAGCTTTTGCGTCGCATCCGCTGCGCGCGTGTCGAGGGTGAGCTTCGCGCCGAGCTTCTTCGCCGCCTCCAGCTTTGCGGGATCGATGTCGCAGGCGATGATGTTCTTCACACCCTGGGCGCGCAGCACCGAGACGCACACCAGCCCCAGGCCGCCGCAGCCGAGCACCGCGACCCAGTCCTTGGGCCCGAGTTCGGGCAGCTTGGCGGTGGCGCTGTAGGTGGTGAGCCCCGAGCAGGCGAGGGTGGAGGCGAAGGCATCATCGACGCCGGTCGAATCCACGAGGTAGCGCGGATGCGGGATCAACACGTGGCTCGCGTAGGCGCCGGGGCGGTTGACGCCGAGGAAACGCGAGCCGGAGACGCAGTAGTTGTCCTGCCCGGACTTGCAGATCGGGCACTTGCCGCAGCCGATCCACGGATAGACGATGCGTTTTTGCCCGACCTTCGCGCCTTTTGCTTTTGGGCCGACGGCTTCAACAATTCCAAACGGCTCATGACCAAGAGTGAAGGGCGGGATGCAGCCGCGCTCCTTC
>JANMSH010000437.1:0-6127 GCA_031389105.1 Hyphomicrobiales bacterium | reverse complement strand
TCAGCGGGCGGCGCGTCCAGTCGGTGAAGCGGTTAGACTTGTCGAGCTGGTCGCCGGTGATGCGTTGCACGAGCTGGTCATATGAAATCGAGTCGCCATAGCCGAGCACCATGGCGGCGACCTGTGAGTCGAAGATCGGGTGCGGAATCTTTTTCGCCATGTTCCAGACGATTTCGATGTCCTGGCGCGCGGCGTGGAACACCTTGATCACGTTCTCGTCGGTCAAGAGGTCGAAGAACGGCGCAAGATCGATCCCCGGCGCCAGCGCGTCGATCACGAAGGCCTCGTCCGGCGAGGCGATCTGCGCGACGCACAGCAGCGGATAATAGGTGGTCTCGCGCAGGAACTCGGTGTCGACCGTGACGAAGGGATGGTTCGCCATGCGCGCGCAGACGTCGGCCAGTTCGGCTGTGGTGGTGATGGAATGCATTGTGGAGAGAGCCTTACCCGATCCGGGCCGGTTGTGACAGGATTTCGCGCTAATTCCGCACGCGCGGCATGTGGATGAATTCCCACGGGCTGGGCATCGGGCCCACAGGAACTTCGATGAGCGTTGGCTCGCGGCGCGCGAAAGCTAGCCGCAACGCCGCGCCCAACTCGTCGGGGTTGCGGGCGCGCCGTCCGGCGGCGCCGAAGCTGTCGGCGAATTTGACGAAATCCGGGTTTGCGAGATCGTTGGCGATCATCCGGCCGGCGAACTGCTCTTCCTGGATGCGCTTCACGTTACCGAAATGGCCGTCGGCGAACACGATCGCCACTAGTGGAATCTTGTGGCGCACGGCGGTGGCCATTTCGTTGGCGGTGTACATGAAGCCGCCGTCGCCGTTGATCGAGAGCACCGGCACGTCCGGCCGCGCATGTTGCGCCCCAAGTGCTGTCGCGTAGCCCCAGCCGAGATTGTCCTGAAAGCCGGGCGAGAGAAACGTGCGCGGCTTGTAGACCGGGAAGGCGAGGCGCGCTGCGAAGCCGAGTTGTGTCACTTCGTCGACCAGGATGCCGTCTTCCGGCAATTCGGCGCGGATCACGTCGAGGAAGGCGAGTTGCGGAGCGAGCTTGCTGAGCCGTCCCTGCATTTTAATTTGGCGCACCCGCATCTCGTCGTCGCGCGCGGCACGGTGCTGATTGGTCTTTGCAAGCGCGTCGATCAGCTTGCGCAAGATTGGGGCAGCATCGCCAATGAGCGCCACTTTCGGTTTACGGTAACGCGCGGGCTCTTCCGGGTCGGCATCGACGCGCACGATCGCGAGCTTGTTGTCGATGCCCCAGGCCGCTATCGGATTGAGCTTGGTGCCGACTGCGAGCACCGCGTCGGCTTCCGCCCACAGTTCATGACCGAGGGGCAGGGTGATGCTGAAGGGATTTCGACTGTCTAAAACACCCCGCCCGCGGCGATAGCCGAGCACCGGCGCCTGCAGCATGTCGGAAAGTTGTGTGACTTCCGGCGACGCATCCTGCGCGCCGCCCCCGGCGACGATCATAATGCGTTTGGCTTTGCCGAGTACCTTAGCTGCCGCCCGCACGGCATCTTCATCGATGCGCGGCGCGCGTGGCGGAGCGGGCGGCGCAATCGGCCCGACGTTGCCGCGCTTGCCCCATACATCGATGGCGCATTCCAGCGCGGCGGGGCCCGGCCGGCCCTGATGCATGGACGCGATCGCCTTGGCGATTTTCGCCGGCGCTTCCGCCGGACCATGGATGTGCGCCGCATGATCGACCAGCCGCGAAATGATGCCGGCCTGATCGCGGATTTCGTGCAGATGGCCCATGCCGCGGCCGATGGCGTCGTGCGGAATTTGCCCGATCAGCGCCAGCACCGGTGCGTTCATGCCATAGGCGGTCAGCAGCGCCGCGCCGGAGTTCAACAGGCCCGGGCCGGGCACCACCGAATAGGTCTGCGGCTTGCCGGTCGCGAGCGCCGCGCCCAGCGCCATGTAGGCCGCGCCCTGTTCGTGCCGGGCATGGACGACTTGCAAGGCGTCGCCGGCGCGCTGGAAGGCATCGAACAAGTGATCGTTGTGGACGCCCGGCAGCGCGTAGATTGTGTTCAGGCCATGCGCGAGCAGGGTCGCGACGGTGGCCTCGGCCGTCGACATGTCGGCCGCTTTGGCCTGTTTCGGGGTCTTTGACTTGGACACGGCACGCTCCGGCAACGACGTCTTGAGTTTGCAGATCGGGGCTGAGTCTGTCGAGCGGCGGCGCGTCCCCAGCCATGCCCCAATCTTGACAAAGCCCACCCCCCATGCGCTTTTCGCGCACCTCACACCCCACCAGAATCGCCTGCCGGATCGGCCCAGAATGACCATGCATCGCTATCGCTCACACACCTGCGGCGCGCTTCGCGAGAGCGATATCGGCCAGCAGGTGCGGCTGTCCGGCTGGTGCCACCGCATCCGCGACCATGGCGGCCTGCTGTTCATCGATTTGCGCGACCATTACGGGCTGACTCAGGTGGTGGCCGACCCCGACAGCCCGGCGTTCAAGCTGGCCGAGACCCTGCGCGCCGAATGGGTCGTGCGCATCGACGGCAAGCTGCGCAAGCGCCCGGCTGGAACCGAGAACGCCGAACTGCCGACCGGGCAGATCGAGGTCTATATCGACGAGATCGAAGTGCTCGGCGCCGCCGGCGAGTTGCCGATGCCGGTGTTCGGCGATCAGGAATATCCGGAAGAGACGCGGCTGACGTACCGCTTTCTCGATCTGCGCCGCGAGAAACTGCACAGCAACATCATGCTGCGCGGCGCGGTGATCGACTCGCTGCGCAAGCGCATGAAGGACGGCGGCTTCTTCGAATTCCAGACGCCGATCCTGACCGCATCGTCGCCGGAAGGCGCGCGCGATTATCTGGTGCCGTCACGCATTCATCCGGGAAAATTCTACGCGTTGCCGCAGGCGCCGCAGCAGTTCAAGCAGCTCATCATGATCGCGGGCTTCGACCGTTATTTCCAGATCGCGCCGTGCTTCCGCGACGAAGACGCGCGCGCCGACCGTTCGCCGGGCGAATTCTATCAACTCGATTTGGAAATGAGCTTCGTCACGCAGCAGGACGTGTTCGACGCGGTCGAGCCGGTGATCCGCGGCGTGTTCGAGGAATTCGGCAAGGGTAAGAAGGTCACGCAGAAGTTTCCGCTCATTCCCTATGCCGAGGCTTTGTCTAAATACGGCAGCGACAAGCCGGACCTGCGCAACCCGATCGAGATGCAGGACGTCAGCGAACACTTCCGCGGCTCGGGCTTCAAGATTTTCGCCAATATCCTCGCGGCCGATCCGAAGAACGCGGTCTGGGCGATCCCGGCGCCGGGCGGCGGCAACCGCGCATTCGCCGACCGCATGAACTCATGGGCGCAGGGCGAGGGCCAGCCGGGCCTCGGCTACATTTTCTGGCGCGAAGGCGAGGAGGGCGGCGCAGGTCCACTCGCCAAGAACATCGGCCCCGAACGCACCAAGGCAGTCGCCGATCAATTGGGCCTCAAGGTTGGCGACGCCAGCTTCTTTGTTGCCGGCAAGCCGAAGGATTTCGTTAAGTTCGCAGGCAGCGCGCGAACCAAAGTGGGCGAAGAGTTAAAGCTGATTGCGCAGGATCGCTTCGATCTGTGCTGGATCGTCGACTTCCCGATGTTCGAATGGAACGAGGAAGACAAGAAGATCGACTTCTCGCACAACCCGTTCTCGATGCCGAACTTTCCCGTCGATGAATTCCTCGCGCTCGATCCGAAGGACGAGGACAAAATCCTGTCGATGAAGGCGATCCAGTACGACATCGTCTGCAACGGCACCGAATTGTCGTCGGGTGCCATTCGTAACCATCGTCCCGAGGTGATGAAGAAGGCCTTCGCCATCGCCGGCTACGGCGAGGATGTACTCAAGGCGAAATTCGGCGGCATGCTGCATGCGTTGTCGCTTGGCGCGCCACCGCACGGCGGCATCGCACCAGGCATCGACCGCATGGTGATGCTGCAGGCTGGCGAAGAGAACCTGCGCGAGGTCGTGCTGTTCCCGATGAACCAGCGCGCCGAGGACTTGCTGATGGGCGCGCCGTCGGAAGTCTCACCGAAGCAGCTCAAGGAGCTGCATATCCGGCTGGAATTGCCGAAGAAAGTTTGATCCCGGCTTTCGCGGGGAGGACCACAAGAGCCGTCACTTGGTCTGGATCCCTCCCTAGAAAGGCCTCTGGGCCCGCTCAGGCGGGATTGGTTTGCCGTCGCAGCAGATCGGAGTTTCCCGGCCATTCCGAGGCTGCAGCGGCCTAGCGTTGGGAAGGAACTTCTCCTTGTACGCATTCAACTGCTGTTGCGAGATGCCGCCCAAACCATACTGAACGAGCCAGATCACGTTGGGATCACAGGGCGGCGTGGTCTTTGATCCGGTATAAAAATAGTATTGGCTCTCACCATTGGGCACAAAGCCGCGCTGTGGGAAGGAAGCGTTGAAGCGCTTTTCCTCGTCTTTATTGATGTTTTTCAAATTTTGGATGATCGGCTCCAAGTAAGTCGACTGGTGCTGGGAGATGCCCCATAGTTTTGCAAAAACCAGCAACCTGCCACTTTCGCTCACGTGAACCGCATGCGATTCGAACACCGGCGTTCCCAGATATGATTTGTGCTCCGGCGGGGTGTGGAAATGCGTTTGTACAAGATTGTAAGTCACGCCGTTGAATCTCAATTTCCCGCCCCCAGGCCGGGCAACAACTTCCACCGTCGGCCCCGTATGTTTCAGGTGCACAAGGCCGAACTGCGAGTAGGACGTCAGAAGTGACGGCGTATCCGTCCTTGCATCGTACGGCGCCGGGCGGCCCGACAACTCGACCGGGGATTGGTAGCGTCCGGTTTGGCATTCGCCGCCCCAGCTCCTGGGGTTCCCATAATCGATTTCCTCTTGTGCCTTTGCGGTGCCGGCGAACACAAACGCCACACAGACCAGGGTGGAAAGCGCATCCTGCAGCGTCATCTTGCCCACTCCAACTCTTGTCCAAGTGTGCGCGCGATACTTCTGCAATGGCCCGGGCGCCGATTACCCGAATACCATAGGTTGTATGGTCAATCGTTTCAACACTTAATCCCTGCCAGCTACAACGGCGCTTCCTTCTCGACGGCATCGATCGAGTTGACGCCCGGCGTCTCCGGCAGCGGGATGAACTCAATTTCGTCGCCCGGCACCTTGTCAAAATGCCCGGCGGTCCATTCCGCTTTGGCCTGCTCGATGCGCTCCTTGCGCGACGACCCGAAATACCACCTGATGTGGCGCGGCCCGTCCATCGGCGCGCCGCCGACGATGACGAAATGCGCCAGCGTCACCGCGGTGATGGTCACCTTGTCGCCGCGGCGAAACACCAGCAGCCGGCCCGGCTCGAAGGTGTCGCCGGCGATGTCGATGGTGCCGTCGATCACGTAGACCGCGCGTTCCTCGTGATCGGCGTCGAGCGGCAGGCTCGTGCCGGCGGTGAGATGGACGTCGCCAAAGATGGTCTCATGCACGGTCGGCACCGGCGATTTGGTGCCGTAAAGCGAGCCGACCACCACACGCACGGATTTGCCGGCGTCCGAGATCATCGGGAATTCGCTGGTGGCGTGATGCGCGAAGCCCGGGTCCATTTCCTCTTTGGTGGCGGGCAGGCCGACCCACATTTGCAAACCATGGATCGGACTGCCGGTGGTGCGTAATTCCGGCCCGGTGCGTTCGGAGTGCACGATACCGCGCCCCGCGGTCATCCAGTTGACTTCACCGGGCTTGATCGCTGCCGCGGTGCCGAGGCTGTCGCGGTGCATGATCTCGCCGTCGAACAGATAGGTCACGGTCGCAAGTCCAATATGAGGATGAGGCCGCACGTCGAGCCCGCTGCCGGCCTTGAATTCCGCCGGGCCGAAATGGTCGAAGAAAATAAACGGCCCGACCATGCGCGTGCGTGCCGACGGCAAGGCGCGCCGCACCGAGAAACCGTCGCCGAGATCGACGGTGCGCGGCACCACCACATGGGCAATGGCCTCGCAGCTATATTTGTCGCCGGCTTCGGGATCCTTGCCGGGGAAGAAACTCATGCGCGGCTCCGTTGGTCATTCCTTCGGCCGCGGGCCGAACAGCCGGGTCGCATTGCCGTTGGCGATACGTTTGGCTTGCTCGGGCGGCAGTTGCG
>JANMSH010000383.1:0-15198 GCA_031389105.1 Hyphomicrobiales bacterium | reverse complement strand
GCCGTCAGCAACCGCTGGCCGCCGATCAAGATTCTGATCGTTTCCGGCCGAATACAGGTATCCGACGACGATTTGCCGCCCAACAGCCGGTTTCTCGGCAAGCCCTTTGGCTCCGATGAGCTGATGTTGGAGGTGCGGGGTTTGATGCGCGGGCTAAGTGAATAAGTGAATAGATGGGGCGTGATCGATGGGAGTTCCGAACTTGACCGTGAATAGCAGCATTATTCCGGAGGATGAGGCGCAGCGGATGGCCGCCGTGCAGCGCTATGAAATCCTCGATTCCCCGCCCGATGGCGCTTTCGACCGGATCACGGCCATCGCGGCGCGGCTGTTCAATGTTCCTATTTCGATCATCAGCATCGTCGACAACGATCGCATCTGGTTCAAATCGCACCATGGCGTCCCGGTCAGTCAAATCGGCCGCGATCCCGGATTGTGTGCTTCCGCCATTCTGTCGGCCACGCCGCATATTCTTGAGGACGCCAAAGTGGATCCGCGCTCGCTGGCAAATCCGCTGGTGGCCGGGGATTTCGGCCTGCGGTTTTATGCCGGCGTGCCGCTCCGCACCCATGATGGCTACAATCTCGGCACGCTCTGCGTCATCGATAAAGAGGCTCGCCCGATCACCCAGGGGCAGATCGACGACCTGAAGGATCTGGCGTCGATCGTCATGGATCAAATGGAGTTGCGCTTGTCGGCGCGCTATGCCGTGGCGCAAGCCCAATTGTTGGCGCGCGAGATCGATCACCGCGTCATGAACAGTCTGCAGTTCATCTCCGGGCTGCTGGCGATGCAGAGCCGCGATCCGAACGTGTCCGACGCCGCGACCCAGTTGCGGATCGCGGCAAACCGCGTGGCGGCAGTTGCCCGGGTGCATCGTAATTTCTATTCCACGGAAGCTGCCGACGCTTCCTGCATCACGTTTATTCGCCGGCTCGGTGCTGACCTGTCGAGCATTCTTGAAAAGCCGATCGAGGTCGAGGGCGACGAGGGCATCGTGCCGACCACGTGGATTCAGCCCATCGGCCTCATGGTGAACGAGTTGGTGACCAACGCCGTCAAACATGGAGCGGGAAAAATCGCGGTGTCGTACCGGGTCAAGAACGGCTTTCACGAGATCAGCGTGTGCGATGAAGGCGGCGGTGTACCGAGCGACTTCGATGCCGAGCGCCAAACCGGCTTGGGCATGAAGGTCGTCTCAACGCTGACCAAGCAGTTGCACGGCCGCATGACCGCCGGTGCAAACCCCGCCGGGAAAGGTTCATGCTTCACGGTGGAATTTCCGTCGCAAGCGGCAGTTGAGCTGAAGCACTGAGTGCGGAACCTGCCATAAGCGTCGACACTTCGGCTCGACCGAAACCATCCCGCCTGCCCCGCGTCCTATGATGTTGATCACCTGTGTCATGCCCGGGCTCGACCCGGGCATCCATGACTTAGTCGCGTCGATGGTGGTCTTATGTAAGTCGCCGACTCGGAAACGCGAACGGCCAAGGCATTATCGGTTGTGATGCTTTGTTACATTTTGGCTCCGCAGCCGCGCTCCGCGTTTCGGTCACCCCTTGACCCACCCTGCCCTCGGCGCTCACTTGCGCCGTGATGTCTAAGCCAATCCGCCCCACTATCTTCGCGCTCTCCTCCGGCCGGCCGCCGGCGGCCATCGCCGTGATTCGCATTTCCGGACCGCGCGCGGGCGCGGCGCTCGAGGCGCTTGGCGTCAAAATCCCGGAGCCGCGCAAAGCGGCGCTGGCCCGCATTCGTGACGCCGACAACGAGATCATCGACGAGGCGCTGGTGCTGTGGTTTCCCGCGCCCCACAGCGAGACCGGCGAGGACGTAGCCGAGCTGCAGCTGCACGGCGGCCGCGCGGTGATCGCGGCCACGCTCGACTCGCTCGGCCGCATCGACGGTTTGCGCATGGCCGAGCCCGGCGAGTTCACCCGCCGCGCCTTCGAGAACGGCAAGCTCGACCTCACCGCGGTCGAGGGCCTCGCCGATCTGGTGGCGGCGGAAACCGCCGGTCAGCGGCGGCAGGCGTTCCGCCAGATGAAGGGCCTGCTCGGCAACCGCGCCGAGACCTGGCGGCAACGGCTGATCCAAGCGCTGGCGCTGGTCGAGGCCGGCATCGACTTTTCCGACGAAGGCGACGTGCAAAATAGCGCACATGACAATCTGGTCGCGCCCGCTCTGGCGATCGCCCGCGAACTGGCGGATGAGATCGCGGGAGCGCTGGCCGATGGCGGCCGCGGCGAACGGTTGCGCGAGGGGCTGGTCGTGGCCATTGCCGGGCCGCCCAACGCCGGCAAGTCGACGCTGCTCAACCGGCTGGCGCAGCGCGAGGCGGCGATCGTCTCGCCTTATGCCGGGACCACGCGAGACGTGATCGAGGTGCACCTCGAACTGGCCGGGATGCCGGTGACTTTGCTCGACACAGCCGGCATTCGTGAGACGGACGACCCGGTCGAGCTGGAAGGCGTGCGCCGCGCCCGCGAACGGGCGGCGGGGGCGGACCTGGTGCTGTGGGTGGTGGACGCGAGCGCGGTTGATCCGCCAGACGTCCATCGCTCGGGCCCGCTTTCCACTGACGGCCCCGTTGCTGACTCCGGCGATGCCCCGCCCGCCCCTGCACCCCCGCCGCTCTGGCTCGTTCGCAATAAAGTTGATTTAATTCAGATAGATAGGACTAAAAGTGAATCACTAAAGCAACGAGACAGTAATAGTGAATCATATGCTCGCTTTAATAAGCCCTTAAAGGATATAGTTAATTCTAAGTTAACAGATAGAAGTGAAGAAAAGCTTCGAACTAATGCCCCCTTAAAAAACGTAGTTAACCAAAGGTTAATACGTAAGAGTGAATCAGTGAGCGCTAATAATGATGTAGAGTTCAATATTTCGGCTACGTCTGGCCAAGGATTTGAGCTTTTATTGAGCGCCCTGGCCGATCACGCCCAAGGGTTCATGGCCGGCGCCGAATTGTCGCTGGTGACCCGCGCTCGCCACCGCGAGGTGCTCGGCGAGACCCTGGCGGCCCTGCGCCGGGCTCTGGAGGCCGCCCCCGGTGGCGCGCTGGCCGGCCGCCAAGAGCCCCTGTCTGAAGATCTGTTAGCCGAGGAGCTGCGTATTGCCGCCCGCGCACTGGGCCGCCTCACCGGCCGTGTCGATGTCGAGGATATCCTGGACGTGATCTTCCGGGACTTCTGTATCGGCAAGTAGGCCCGGATTCCGATGTTTCACGTGAAACATTCGGGCCTATTAGGATGTTTTGACCCAGCCCGGTCACTCCGCTAAAAGCCGCGAATGCGCACACAGTTCGATGTGGTGGTGATTGGCGGCGGCCATGCCGGCTGTGAGGCTGCGGCCGCGGCGGCCCGTATGGGCGCGCAAACGGCGCTTGTGACGCACCAATTCGCCACCGTCGGCGCCATGTCCTGCAATCCGGCGATCGGCGGGCTCGGCAAGGGCCATCTGGTGCGGGAAATCGATGCGCTGGACGGCCTGATGGGCCGCGTTGCGGACAAAGGCGGTATCCAATTCCGGGTTCTGAACCGCCGTAAAGGCCCCGCCGTGCGCGGTCCGCGCGCCCAGGCCGACCGCAAGCTCTATGCAGCGGCGATGCAGGCCGAAATCACGGCGATTGCGAACCTCGAAGTGATCGAGTCCGAGGCCGACGACCTGGTGATCAAGGACGGCCACGTTTGCGGGGTTAAATTCAAGGATGGCCGCGAAATCGCGACAGGCGCCGTTGTCCTGACCACCGGCACATTCCTGCGCGGGCTCATCCATATCGGCGAAAAGCAAATCCCGGCCGGCCGCGTTGGCGAAGCGCCGGCGATGGGCCTGTCAACGACGCTGGAGAAATTCGGCTTCACGCTCGGCCGTTTGAAAACCGGCACGCCGCCGCGGCTCGATGGCCGCACCATTAATTGGTCCGCACTCGAGATGCAGCCTGGTGACGATGTGCCGGAGCCATTCTCGATGCTCACGACAAGCATCACGACGCCGCAGATCGAATGCGGCATTACACGCACGGTCGCGGCGACGCATGAGATCATCCGCGCCAACGTGCATCGTTCGCCGATGTATTCCGGACAGATCGCTAGCCGCGGCCCGCGCTATTGTCCGTCGATTGAAGACAAGATCGTAAAATTCGGCGAGCGCGACGGTCATCAGATATTCTTGGAGCCGGAAGGTCTCGACGACTCGACCGTCTATCCGAATGGCATTTCGACATCGCTGCCGGAAGAGGTTCAGCACGCACTCGTTGCTACCATACCCGGTTTGGAAAACGCCATGTTCGTGCGGCCTGGCTACGCCATCGAATATGATTACGTCGATCCGCGCGAATTGCATCCGACGCTCGAGACCAAACGTCTGTGCGGGCTTTATCTCGCCGGTCAGATCAACGGCACCACAGGCTACGAAGAGGCTGCGGCACAGGGACTTCTTGCAGGTCTCAACGCGGCTTCGAAGGCGAGCGGCGGCGATGCCATCATCTTCGATCGCGCCGAAGCCTACATCGGTGTGATGATCGACGATCTCGTGACGCGCGGCGTCGCCGAGCCGTATCGTATGTTCACGTCGCGCGCCGAGTATCGATTGAAGCTGCGCGCCGACAATGCCGATCAGCGTTTGACCGGGCGCGGCATTGCGATCGGATGTATCGGTGCAGAGCGCACGAAAGCCTTCAATGAAAAATCGTCGGCGCTGAAAGCCGCGCGCGAATTCGCCGACTCTGTTTCGTTGACGCCGCAGGAAGCCGAGCGTCATGGCATCGCGTTGAACAAAGACGGCCATCGCCGCACGGCATTTGAATTGCTGTCGTATCCCGACATCTCGATCAACTCGCTTGCGAAGATCTGGCCACCGTTCGGCGAGCTCGCGCCGAAGATCGCCGAGCAGATCGAGATCGACGCGAAGTACGATGTCTATCTGTCGCGGCAGAACGCCGATATCGAGTCATACCGGCGCGATGAAAGCTTCACGCTGCCGGACGATTTCGATTACGGCGCGCTGCCGGGCCTGTCGAACGAAGCCAAGCAGAAGCTCATCACGCATCGCCCGCGCACCATCGGCCATGCCAGCAAGATCGACGGCATGACGCCGGCGGCACTGACGTTGCTGGTCGCGCATGTAAAGCGCGGCCGCCGCAAAAAATCCGGCAAGACTCCAAACAAGAAATCCGCGTGAAGCCGAGAGGCAAGGGCGTGATCGATCCCGCCGATAAGGCGCGGGCGCTCGCGCTGACGCCTGTTTCACGTGAAACAGAACAGCGGCTCGACAAATTCGTCGAAGCATTGCTGCTCGCCAGCGAGAAACAGAACCTCATCGGCGCTTCGACCATTCCGACGATCTGGACCCGGCACGTCGCCGATTCGCTCCAACTCCTCGAACATGCCCCGAACGCCAAAGTCTGGGCGGATTTTGGCGCAGGGGCGGGTTTTCCAGGTATTCCAATCGCTTGTGCCTTGGCTGACCAGCCCGGTGCCAAGGTTCATCTGGTCGAAAGCGTGGGGAAGAAGGCGATATTCCTGCGCGATGCGGTGCTTACGGCGGACATTCCCACCGAGATTCACCACATTCGGGCGGAGGATTTCCCCGCGAGCCATGGGGATAGCGTGGATGTCGTGACCGCGCGGGCGCTGTCCCCATTGAAAGTGCTGCTCGATCTCGCCTTTCCTCTAATCCAGCGCGGTGCGGTCGGCATCTTCCCCAAGGGTCAAGATGTAGATGCTGAATTGACCGAAGCCGCTAAATATTGGAATATCGAGGCTACCAAGGCGCCAAGTAAGACCAGCCCGAGCGGCTCTATCGTGATCGTGACCGGCCTTAGTCCCCGGAATCATCGCTGATCGAGCGCCGGGGACTGCCCGATCAACCGATTGGACTAAGCCAATGACCGACACGCCCGACCCGCAAGTGGTCCCCTTTGCCAAACCGGCGCCCGCCGCCGCCCCCGGCCGCCCCCGGGTGATCGCCATCGCCAACCAGAAGGGCGGCGTCGGCAAGACCACGACGGCCATCAATCTCGGCACCGCTTTGGCCGCGATCGGCGAGCACGTGCTGATCGTCGACCTCGATCCGCAGGGCAACGCCTCGACGGGCTTAGGCATCGAGCGCAAGGCGCGCCGCACCTCGACCTATGACGTGCTGTCGGGCGCTGCGCACATGCGCGACGCCATTGTGCAGACCGCGGTGCCTCAGCTTTTCCTCGCGCCATCCACCATGGATCTGTCCGGCCTCGAGCTCGAAATCGGCCAGACCAAGGACCGTGCCTTCCGGCTGCGCACCGCGCTCAACAACCTCAACTCCGGCTCGCCGGCGTTTCATTTCACCTATGTGCTGGTCGACTGCCCACCGTCGCTCAACCTCATCACGGTCAACGCCATGGCCGCGGCGGACTCGATTCTCGTACCGCTGCAATGCGAGTTCTTCGCGCTCGAAGGTCTGTCGCAACTGTTGAAGACGATCGAGCAGGTCAAGACGACGGTCAATCCGAACCTGACCATCCACGGCATCGTGCTGACGATGTACGACTCCCGCAACAATCTCGCCAACCAGGTTGTCGCTGACGTGCGCCAGTTCATGGGCCGCAAGGTTTACGACACCGTGATCCCGCGCAACGTGCGCATTTCGGAAGCGCCGTCCTATGGCAAGCCGGTGCTGGTGTACGATTTGAAATGCGTCGGCAGCGAAGCGTATTTGCGATTGGCCACCGAGATCATCCAGCGCGAGAAGGAATTGAAGGCGAGTTGACACTTGTCTTCACCGGGCCGCGCGAAGCGAGACCCGGTGACTCCGCTTAGGCAGGCACAGTGCGTCCCTGACAAGACAATAAACGCAACGAACGAAACGTAAGAGGCACGACGCGTGAGCAGAACTTCAGGAGCGGCGGCGATGGTGGATCACTCGCGATTGGGGCGCGGCCTGGCTTCGCTGATGGGCGAGGTCGCCGAAGAGTCTCCGGCAGCGGACGTGTCGCGCAAGCCGCGCCGCGCACCGATCGAAAACCTCACCGCCAATCCGCGCAACCCGCGGCGTAATTTCACCGAGGCCGAGCTCACCGATCTCACCAACTCGATCAAAGAGCGCGGCATCATCCAGCCGATCGTCGTGCGCGCCGTTAAAGGCAGCGAGGATAAGTTCGAGATCATCGCCGGCGAGCGGCGTTGGCGTTCGGCGCAGCGCGCAGGCCTGCACGACGTGCCGATCGCGGTGGTCGAGGCCACCGACGCGCAGGCGCTCGAATTCGCCATCATCGAGAACGTGCAGCGCGCTGACTTGAATCCGATCGAAGAGGCGACCGGCTATCTGGCGCTGATGCAGGATTTCCAACATCACCAGGACGACGTTGCGCAGATCGTCGGCAAGAGCCGCTCGCATGTCGCCAATTTGTTGCGGCTGCTGAAGCTGTCGGAGCCGGTCAAGGCGCTGGTGCAATCCGGCGAACTGTCGGCCGGCCACGCGCGCCAGCTTATCGGCCAGCCGAACGCGCTCGCGATTGCGCAGGACATCATCAAGCGCGGCTTGAGCGTTCGGCAGATCGAGCAGGACATGCGCAAGGACGGCGCGGCCCAGGTGCGCGACGTCAACAACGCCGCTAAGGGCCACACCAGCGGCGCCAAAGATGCCGACACCCGCGCGCTGGAGAAGCGGCTGTCGGATGCGCTCGGGCTTGATGTCAGGGTCGATCACCGTGGCGGCGGCGGCACGCTGATGATCAAGTACTCGGACTTGGATCAGTTGGACGAGGTGATTAGGAAGTTGGGAAGGTAAGACAAGGGCCCCGCGAATGGGGCCCTCTTTACTAGAGTATACTCGCGCCGGCTCGAAGGCACAGGCCGCCTCAGCCCTCCCGATTTTGCGCGCCGTGCAGGATAGCCAGCACGACGACTTCACGAAGCGTGTCATTGACGCAGGGAAGAAAGACCCCCGCTTTAGTCTGAACAGACAAACACCATACAAAACCCACGGTGCCGGCGGCTGATAGGCGTGCCTCGCTGCAACTTGGCGCCACAATGGCCCAGGTTGATCCCGGGGCCTTGGCCGATCCGCAACGCTTTGGATTGGCCCAAGACGTGGAGATTTCCATGAATCATTTCTCCCACTCAATCGACATCAAGCGATTTCAAAACCTGCTCGATACCTCGGTCGACGATACTGAGCGGCAAACGATTCAGCGGCTGCTCACCGACGAAAAAGACAAGGCCGAATTGCAGGCGAAGGAAGCCAAGAAGGATTAGGCGCGCGCCGCCTTCGCTACCGCGGAACTCGCACGGCCCCGCAAATGTGGCGCTCGCGGGGCATTTTTCGCGGGTGGGCTCAGAATGTGCTACCCGCTAAACTATGAGTCCACCCGACCCAACCAAGCCGGTGGTCGAACCGGCGCCCGGCGATAAGCCCGAAGACCTCACCGGCCGGGCCTTGCGCTTGCGCATCCGCCAACAGGAACTGCTGGCCGAACTCGGCGTGCTGGCGCTGCAAGGCACCAGTTTCATCGGCATGCTCAATCATACCGCCCGCATGACCGCCGAAGGGCTGGGCGCGGAATACTGCAAGGTGCTGGAATACCTTCCGGCCGACAATCGCCTGCTGGTGCGGGCCGGCATCGGCTGGGATGAAGGCGTGGTCGGCCAGGCCAGCGTCGGCGCCGATCTGGCGTCGCCCGCGGGCTACGCCTTGCACACCGGCAAGCCAGTGATCTCCAACCACCTCGAAAACGAGGAGCGCTTCCGCACGCCGGAGCTTTTGGTCGAACATGGTATCCGCCGCGCCATGAATGTCATCTTGCAAGGCGACGGCTCGCCGTTCGGCGTGCTCGAAGTCGACAGCCGGTCCGACGGCGAGTTCACCGAACACGATGTCTCGTTCCTGCAAGGCGCCGCCAACATCCTCGGCATGGCGATCGAGCAGCAGCAGTATCAGCGCAAGCTGCAAGCCGCGCTCGATCGGCACCAGGTGCTGCTCAAGGAGGTCAACCACCGCGTCAAGAACAGCCTGCAGGTCGTGTCCAGCATGCTGCAACTGCAAGCGCACGATTCCGGCAATCCGGATTTGAGCGAGCGGCTCAAGGAAGCATCAAGCCGCGTCAATGCCGTCGGTCGCGCCTATGAGCGGCTGGCGTACAACGCCGATTACGAGAATATCGAACTGGTCGATTATCTGCGCGAAGTGATCGCCGATCTGAAGACCGCGGTCGCGCCTTGCAAAATCCAGTTCGAAGCGCCGGAGCCGATTCAGTTCGCCGCCGACCGCGCCATTCTCGTCGCGCTCGTCATCAACGAACTGGTCTCGAATGCCGGCAAATACGCCTATCCCGATGGCTCGGCCGGCGAGATCTGGGTGCGGGTGATTCAGGCCGACAACAATGCGATTTTCGTATCTGTTCGCGACGACGGCGTCGGTCTGCCGCAGGGCTTCGATCCGAGCAAGAGCAAGCGGCTGGGGACGCGGCTGGTCAATGCGCTGGCCAAGCAACTGGATGCGGAGTTGACGCGGCCGTCATCGCCGCTCGGGACGAATTTTACGCTGCTGGTTCCGCTCGGCCTGACGAAGGCGGGGTAGGCGTCGTTATCTCTTCCCGGTCTTTTTCTTCTTTGGCTTCCCGCTCAAAAACGCCGCACAGAGCCCCGGATCAAATTCGCGGTAGTCATTGGTGATCTCGGCGCCCTTGGCAATATTGCGCGTGGCGATGACGTAGCCGTTGACCCAACGCGTGTTCGCGCGTTCCGAATGATTGATGAAGTGATCGTTGTCTACGGTGAAGAGAATTTCGCCGTCGGCGTTATAGGCATAGTCCTTGAGATAATCCCGCGCTGGCTTCGGCAACCGCGCGAATTGCTTTGGCGTGTAGCAGCGATCATAGCCCTCGACGAAGCACCAGATTTTCTGGTGCTTACGAATGGACTCGCCGGCGAAGACGCCGAGGCCGTGAATAGCGCTTTGTCCGAGATAGGTTTTGACCAGCAGCATGATTGGTGGGCGTTTACCGCCGCCAAACCCGCCTGTCGATGGCTTTCTCTGCCGCGGTGGCGTAGGCAATAAGTCTGGATCGCGAGGGACCATGCAGAAAGCGCCGAAGAAAAGGCAGAAGTGCAAGAACTGCGAAGGCAAGGGCCTGGTCAAACTGGGCGACAAGAAAGTGAAATGCCAGCGCTGCGGCGGTACCGGCTTCAAGCCGGGGCCGGCGACGCCATACTCCTCATAGGACACTCCTTGGGAACTTCCTCGCATCTGGGCTGTTGGTTTGGCATCAGTGCCAATCAATTTCAGGACTAGCCATGGCCGGCTTTACGCATGCGGTGCGGAATTTTTGGGCACGCTTGATCGCGCCCAGCGAGCCAACGGCGCCTGCCGCGCCGCCAGTGATCGTACACGATCCGGCCGCGCATAAGGCGCATGACCTCGACGACCCATTTTTTGACAGCAAAATCCAGACGCGGATCGGCGACGTGATCGCGCACGCCGGGCAGCATCAACACGATCAGAAGAAGTAGAGTTTAAGCGCCGAGGCGGCGGCGGTTGGCGCGTACCGCCCGTCGGTACGGCGCGTAGGCTTTCGCCGCGGCGGTATCGAAGCTGCTGCCATTGATCATTGCGGCCATGACGATGCCTTGCGCCTCGGTGAAGGCGGCGACTTTTTCCGACACCATGCGCGAGGCTTCGGTGGCAGCCAAAGGCCCGCCGGACGCCAGGCGCATCATCCGCATGGCGATGACATTTTGACTGTCGGCACCGAAGCGGGCGGCTTCGAACCAGGCGTTCATCATGGAGCTGAACAAAGGTATCTCTCCTCGTCACGTCGCGCTTAACAACCCGCGCCGGGAACTTGCGTTCCACAACCGGCGCCGGGACGCTAGCACTTAAATCGCGGCCGGGGCGGCATTGTCGAAAATACCAAGGGTTTTTTGCGCGCCTTCCGGCATGGTTGGTACGCGCAGCGCTCGGCCCATAAACGAGACCCAGGGCTTCTCGGCGACCGGCTGCAGCTCGGCGAATTTCCAGAACTGGCGCTCGCTCATCTCGATTTCGGTGACTTTGTGGTCGAGCACCCAGTTGCGCAGCGAGGTCAGGCGGGCCTGATCGTTGTCGCCGAACATCGTCACCGGTAAGGCTTTACGCATAGCGTGCTCCCACATGGCCGGCGATAATCGCGGCCACCCGGGATCGTCATACAGTGCGCTGCTTAATGAGGCCCTGACGGGCGGCGGCGGGTGGATTTGCGGTTAATGAGTTGTACCGCCATTCAGGCCCGCCGCTTTGGCGCCCAGTTCGAGCAGGCGGCGGATTAAAACGCCGATCGCAGCTATTCCGTTTCCGACGCGCCGGTCCGTGACATCTTATTACGGAGCCGGTCGGTGCCCGTGATGGTGTCGACGACGGTATGATAGGCGCCGCTGACTTTGGCGGTGAAGCCCTTTGCCGGGCGCGACTTCTTCCGCTTCGCCGTGCCTTTGGCTTTCTTCTTGAGCGGACGTTTCTTCGACGCGGTTGTCTTCCGCGCCTTAACGGCGGACTTCTTGCTGGATTTCTTGCGAGCTTTTTTGGCCATCGGCATCTCCCGTGGATAGGCAAGCAACCGGCACAATAAGAGGAGCATCGTACTAACGCCAGAGATGCGAAGGCGTGAAAGCCGCGAATTGACGTGCTGGTTATTCGGCCGCTGTTGGGCTAAATCCGACCGCCCGGCCATTCAACGCTCAATCAACACTCAATCCACGTTTCTGGGGAGGACACTGGTGCCCGCGACTTTGCAAGGTGAACTGCAGCCCACGATCTATCGCTTCAAGCTGGGCGGCTTCGAAGCCGCCACGATCCTGGACAGCAAAGGCATCCGCGAGGGATTGCATCCTCTGTACGGCGCCAACGCGACGGCCGAAGAGGTGCAGGCGTTGGCTCGCGCCAACAACACCGACCCGAACCGCCTCGAGCACCCCAATATCCCCACTTTGGTCAACACCGGCAAGGAACTGGTGCTGTTCGACGTCGGCAACGGCGCGCTGCCGCGCGAATACGAGCAGCTCAAGACACGCATGCCGGCCGGCAATCTGGTCGCCCGGCTCGGGCAGGCCGGCTACAAGCCGGAGGACATCGACGTCATCGTGCTGACCCATGGCCATCCCGATCACATTGGCGGCCTGGTCGAAGGCGGCAAGCCGATATTTCCGAAGGCGCGCTACGTGTTCGGCGCAGCCGAGTACGATTTCTGGAAAAAGAACGAGAACGTGCGCGAGGCGCGCAAGTTCAACCAGAAGCTTTTCATGACGATCTGTGAGCCGTTGGCGGATCGCTCGACCTTCATCAAGCCGGGCGACGAAGTGGTGCCGGGCATTCGCGCCGTCGATGCCGCCGGTCATTCGCCGGGCCTGATGGCGTTCCATATCGAAAGCGAAGGCAAGCGCTTCATGGTCACCGCCGACACCTTCACGCACTACGTGATGGGGGTGCAGCGTCCAGAGTGGCAATTCGAAATGGACGACGACAAGGAAAAAGCGGTGGCGACCCGCAAGCGCATGCTCGACATGTTGGCGACCGAAAAACTGTTCGTCGCCAGTTTCCATATGCCATTCCCCGGCATCGGCTGGATCGAAAAATCAGCCAGCGGCTACCGCTGGGTGCCGCATGCCTATCAACTCAATCTGTAAGGAGGTTGGGTAGCGAGAGTTACTTGCCCCAGATGAATTGCGTCTGGCGCGGCCGGCCCGGACTGATACCGGGTTGATCGCAGCGCTCGACTTTGTCCTCGACCGATTCCGCGGTTTTGTTGTCGAACACCATGGTGCGGCAGAACACGCCGTCGAGCAGCGGCCGTGAGATCTTGCCGGTGGCGCGGGCGGCCGTTGCGGCTTCGTCCGCCCGGGACTGCGACTGGATTTTTCCCAGCACGACCACGGCGCCGACATACAGGTTGGCGCCGATAATGACGGCGAAAAGCGCCGTGACGACGAATACGCGCCAGTATTTCACGCGGGCTTCGCGCGTCTGACGGGCCGTTCGTTGCAAATCGGCAGTGGCGTCCATCATCGAATATTAATGACGAAACATTGCAGCGCCCTGAAGCGCATAGTTCCAATTTGAACGATTTGTCGATAATTCCGGCGGATCAAGCGTCCCGGCGGCGGGCGCCGACCGCAATCGAAAGCAGCGTGCGGTGCGCAATCGCTTCGGCCAGCGGGGCGTTGCGGCGCATGTCGAGCGAAGCCTCGGCCAGTTGCTCCATGGTGCGGACCAGCCGCGCCGGCGCCCAGGTCCGCAACGCTTCGCCGACCAGTTTCTCGCGCGTGAAATGGACCGGCGGCGCGCCGCGTTTCATGGCAAATTCAATCGAATCGCCGCTTTCGACCGCGAGCTTCATCTTGTGCAAATTCGCCACCTGGCGGATCGCTGCCGAAATGATTGCGGCCGGCGACGAACCGCCTTGGCGCGCCTTGCCGAATTCGGTTTCGACGTCCGGCGTCTTGCCGGCAAAAGCGGCGTCGATCACACCATCGAAGCCGAGCGCCGACGCATCTGCCACCACCGCCATCACGTCGGCGAGTTCGACGCGCGCCTGACCCTTGGCGTACATCGCGAGTTTGCGGATTTCGTTGCGCGAGGCGAGACGGTCGCCGCCGACCAATGCGAGCAGTGCCGACTTGGCGTCAGGCGCGATCGATAAATTCGAGGCGCGCATCTCGTCGTCGATCAGCCGCTCGAGGTCGCGCGCGCCGTCGGCGTAACACGGCAGTACCGCCGCGACCTTGGCCTTCTCGCACAGCGTGCGCAGCGGCGCGGTTTTGCGCAGGTCGCCGGCCTCGATGATGATGCGGCATTCCTTCGACGGCGCGTTGATTACGGTCTCGACCGAGGCGGCGATGTTGCGCGCGCCGGCCCGCACCAGCACGGCGCGGCGGCCGCCGAACAGCGGTACGGTGTGCGCTTCCTCGACGAGACGTGACGGATTGGTGGTGAGGTCTTCGCCCTCGATGCGCACGAAGGAGAATGGATCGGTGGGGTCATCGACCGAGACTTTCACCAGAGCGTCGACGCGCTCGCGCACCAGACCGGCGTCGGGACCGAACACCAATACGATCGGCATGCCCGGATCGGGCTTGGCGATGAACTTGTCGACGTCGAAGGCTTTGATGGCGGTCATCAGTTACGCCATGCAGATGACGGGCTCACGTCCCCGCGGCGAAATGCGAAGCCAGCCGGTTGCGGATGTTTTCCGCGATCACCTGGGCAGCGCGGTTTTCGGCGTCGCGCAAGCCGCGTTCGCTGGCGAAGCGCTGTTGCTGGCCGGGCATGTTGTACGACACCCGCGAGAACGTCGTGCCGGTGACGGCGACCTTTCCGGTGCCGATTTCGACGAGATGATAGGAGGCGTCGATGCCGTAGTTCTGGAAGTCGGCCCGCCCTGTGGCGACGTCGATAACCACTTGCAAGTTGGTCGAGCTGATCGAGATCATGAGCTTGTAGTTCGGCGTCGCCGGCGCGCCGCCTCCGGTCAGCCCGTAAATGACTTCGTTGCGCACCTCGATGCCGACGCGTGCCAGCCTGCCGCCCGGCGCAGTGACCGGCATGACGTTGACGGTTTTCATCATCTCAGCAGTGCCGGGGCCGCCGACCGTCGACCTGTCGCCGTAGAGCGGCTGGAAGCAGCCCGCGGTGACGCCGGCCAGCGCGAGCGCCAGCAGCAGCCGGGTGAAGCGCGGGAATTCAGACCACGACATTGACGATCCTCTGCGGGACGACAATGACCTTTTTCGGGCTTTTGCCGTCCATGGCCTTTTTTACCTCATCGAGGGCCAAAACGGCAGCCTTAATCTCGGCCTCTCCAGCCTCGCGCGGGATGGTGACCTCGCCGCGCTTCTTGCCGTTGATCTGCACGGGCAAAGTGATGGTGTTTTCGACCAGCAGTTCGGGTTCGACCTTGGGCCAAGCCTCGGTGGCGACCAGGGTGGTGTGCCCCAGCGCCGCCCAGCATTCCTCGGCCAGATGCGGCATCATCGGGTGGAACAGCCGCACCAGGATGTCGCCGGCCTCGCGCAGCGCCCAGGCCATATCGGGGGTCGGCGCGGTCTCGACCTCGCCGATGGCGTCCGACAGCGCATTGGCGAACTCGTAAATGTGGGCGACGCAGCGGTTGAAGCGCAGTTTGCCGATGTCGTCGGAGACGTTGCTGAGCGCCCGGTGCGCCGCTTTGCGCACTTTTTGCGCTTCTGG
>JANMSH010000357.1:0-4810 GCA_031389105.1 Hyphomicrobiales bacterium | reverse complement strand
GTGCTGGTCGGTTTCGATCTTGCTGAAGATCACAAGGCCGAGCCCGAACATGCCGGAAAACACGATGCCCATCACCGTGTCCTCCTTCACGCGGCTGTTTTCCTTGAGATAGCCGGTAAACAGCGCGCAGGAGAGTCCGGCGGCAAAGGCGCCGACCGCGAGCGGCAGCCCGACGATGTAAGCCACGACGATACCGGGCAGCACCGCGTGCGAAATGGCGTCGCCCATCAGCGACCAGCCTTTCAGCACAAGATAGCAGGACAGCACCGCGCAAACCGACGCGACCAGCAGCGACACGATCAGCGCCCGCTGCATGAAGGGATAACTCAACGGCACCGTGAGCCAGTCGAACATCGTTATCATGCGGCAGCCTCGATCGCGTCAAGCCGCCGACGGCGCGCAGCCAGGACGCCGTGCTTGGGAGCCAGAAAGAAGGCAATGAGGAACAACAGCGTCTGCAGGCAAACGATCACGCCACCGGTCGCTCCGTCCAGGAAGTAACTGATATAGGCGCCGACAAAGCTCGTGGTCACGCCGAGCGCGACGCTGATGATGATCAAACGTCCGAAACGGTCGGTGAGCAGATAGGCCGTGGCGCCGGGCGTCACGACCATCGCGATCACCAGACAGGCACCGACCGTTTGCAGCGCGGCAACCGTGCAGGCACTCAGCAGCGTGAAGAACAGGCCCTTCAGGAACGTGGTGTTGATGCCGATACTACGGGCATGATTTTCATCGAAGAACGTCACCATCAGGTCCTTCCAGACCAGCAACATGATGGCGAGCGACACCCCGGCGATGATCGCCACTTGCACGACGTCTTCGTCGGCGATGGCGAGGATATTACCGAGTACGATCGTCTGGATGCTGACCGAGGAGGGCCAGATCGATGCCATCAGCAGACCGAGCGCGAACAACGCCGTGAACACCAGGCCGATCACCGCATCCTCGCGGAGCCGCGTCTTTTGCTTGATAAAATTCATGGCGACAGAGGCGAGAATGCCGGCAAAGAACGCGCCGACCGCGAAGGGCGCACCGATAATGTAGGCCGCGGCGACGCCGGGCACGATGGCATGGGCAAGCGCGTCGCCCATCAGTGACCACCCCTTGAGCATCAGATAAGCCGACAGGAAAGCGCAAACGCCGCCAACCAGCGCGCTTACCCACATGGCTTTGAGCATGTAGCTGTATTCAAATGGAATAAGGAGTTCGTTGAGTAGCGCGCTCATGTCACTTCCCGTCCGGTTCCTGGCGGCGGCTGTATTTATCGCCGTACAGGACCAAAGGTCGCTCGTCGTCCGTCAGTACCGTCACGCTGCGGCTGTCGTCATCGTCGTGTAGCGCCGCGCCGCCCAACTGGAAGTTGCGCAAGACACCACCGAAAGCGAGTTCGAGGTTTTTCTGGGTAAACACCTGCGCCGTGGGCCCGGCCGCGAGCACCGTCCGATTGAGCAGCACGACGTGGTCGCAAAAATCCGGCACGCTGCCAAGATTGTGGGTGGACACCAGCATGAGATGGCCGGAAGCGCGCAATTCGCGCAGCAGTCCAACGATGGCCGCTTCGGTCTTTACATCGACGCCGGTGAATGGCTCATCGAGCAAAATGATGCGGCCTTCCTGTGCGAGCGCGCGCGCAAGGAATACCCGCTTCTTCTGGCCGCCGCTCAACTCGCCGATCTGCCGCTTTCGGTAGTCGCTCATGCCAACCCGCTCGAGCGCCTCATCGACTTTATAGCGGTCCACGCGCGACGGCATGCGCAGGAAATTCATGTGACCGTAGCGCCCCATCATGACAACGGTTTCGACCAGGACGGGGAAATTCCAGTCGACATCTTCGCTCTGCGGCACATAGGCCACGATGTTGCGTTTCAACGCCTCGTCGACTGGCATGCCGCAGAGCCGCACCTCACCGGCCGACGGCCGCACGAACCCCATGATGGCCTTGAAGATCGTCGATTTTCCGCTGCCGTTGACGCCGACCAAAGCGCAGATGGTCCCGGGGTCTAGTTCGAAAGAAGCGTCGGTCACGGCGGTGAAGCCGTTGGTGTAGGTTACATTGAGATTACGCACGGAAATGCTAGCGCCGAGGCTTTTGTCGACGGCGGCACCGATGGCCGGTGCGGGTGCGTTCACTTGCCGAAACCCTTAGCGATGGTTTCCACGGTCACCTTCAGCAGATCGAGAAAGGTCGGCACCGGACCGCCGGCCGCACTCAGTGAGTCGACATAGAGCACGCCACCGTAGCGCGCGCCGGTTTCGCGCGCGACCTGCTTGGCTGCGCGATCGGAGATAGTGCTCTCGCTGAACACGACCGGTATCTTGTTCTTGCGCACGAGGTCGATAACTTTGCGGACCTGCTGCGGCGTGCCCTGTTCGTCGGCATTGATCGGCCAGAGATAGGCCTCGCGCATTTGATAGTCACGCGTGAGGTAACTGAAGGCGCCTTCGCTCGATACCAGATAGCGCTGGCCTTGCGGAATGCCCACGAGCCGTTTGCGCAACGGCTCGTCGAGTGCCTTGATCTGCGCAGCGTAGGCGGCGGCATTGCGGTTATAGGCTTCGGCATTTGCCGGGTCGTAGCGGACCAAAGCTTTGCGGATGTTCTCGACATAGATCAACGCATTGGTCGGAGACATCCAGGCGTGCGGGTTGGGCTTGCCCGCGTATGGGCCCTCGGAAATGCCCATCGGCTCGACGCCGTCGGTGACGACGACGCTCGGGACGTCTTTGACGTT
Organism: Hyphomicrobiales bacterium; assembly: GCA_031389105.1. Taxonomy (GTDB): domain Bacteria; phylum Pseudomonadota; class Alphaproteobacteria; order Rhizobiales; family Xanthobacteraceae; genus Pseudolabrys. The sequence goes on along the minus strand of JANMSH010000357.1, from coordinate 2,075 downwards.
CTGGAAGAACTTCTCGAACCAGCGCTCAAGGTTGAACCCGTTCCACAACACTAGATCGGCGGCCTGCGCACGCACGATATCGAGCGGCGTCGGCTGATAGTCGTGGATTTCCGCACCCGGCTTGGTGATCGACTCGACGATGGCTTTGTCGCCTGCGACGTTCTGCGCGATGTCCTGGATGACGGTGAAGGTGGTGACGACGCGGAACGGCTTGCGCGGCTGCGCCAGCGCGGCGCCGGGAAGAAGCAAGCTGGCCAGCAGGAATGCGAACGCTGCGGCCGCCAAACCCCGATAAATAGACGTCAACGTCATTCGCCACCTCAGTCTTCGCTGCAGCAATAACAATTGCGAATAATTCGCAACTACCTGACATGCTCTACGGCTCGCCGTCAAGCCAGTTGCGAATGATTTGCAACAAACCGGAAATGGAACTTCCCGAGTACCCTCAAGTTGACCGGGGCTTGGGCACCGTCACGCCGGTGACCGGACGATTCACTTGCTGGGGGCACCGTCTCGTATGACGACCGACCGCGCTCGATGGCTGTGGCCTTACGCCCTGCTTGCCCTGCTGTTGCTGGCAGTCGTTGTCATCGAACCGGCTTTTGCGGCCGGTGACGTCAAAAAAGGCCACTCGGAAGTGGTCTTCTTTGCGCAAATTATCGTTTTGATGATCGTTGGCCGGCTGCTCGGCGAAGCGATGATCCGGATGGGCCAGCCGGCGGTGATGGGCCAACTCATCGCCGGATTGATGCTCGGGCCGTCATTGTTCGGTCTACTGCTTCCCGACCTTCAGCAGATGCTGTTCCCCAATACACCCGAACAGAAGGCGATGATCGACGGGATCGCACAGTTCGGCATCCTGCTCCTGCTGCTGCTGACCGGTATGGAGACCGACCTCAAGCTGGTGCGCCAGACCGGCCGCGCTTCCCTGTACGCGTCGCTGATGGGGATTGTCATTCCCTTCGGCCTGGGCGTGCTGCTGGGCGAAATGCTGCCGGACTCCATGCTGCCCGATCCGGAGAAGCGGCTGATCACGTCGCTGTTCCTCGGCACCGCGCTGTCGATCGCCTCGGTCAAGATCGTGGCGATGGTGATACGTGAAATGAATTTCATGCGCCGCGTCGTCGGCCAGGTCATTCTCGCCTCCGCCATCATCGACGACAGCGTCGGCTGGATCATCGTCTCCATCATCTTCAGCATGGCGCTGCACGGCGCGATCGAACCCTGGTCGATCGCGCAAAGCGTCGTCGGCACCTTCGCATTCATGGTGTTCAGCCTCACGCTTGGCCGGCGCATGGTTTTCTTCATCATCCGATGGGTCAACGACAATTTCGTCAGCGACCTCGCCGTCATCACCGCGATCCTCGTCATCATGGGCGCGATGGCGCTGACCACCCACATGATCGGCGTGCATTCCGTGCTCGGCGCCTTTGTCGCCGGCATCCTGATCGGCGAGTCGCCGATCCTCACCAAACATATCGACGACCAGGTGCGCGGCCTGATCACCGCATTCTTTGCGCCAGTCTTCTTCGGCATGGCGGGTCTCAGCGCCGACCTGACTATTCTCGCCGATCCCAAGATGGCGGCGCTGACAGCGGGTTTGATCCTGATTGCCAGCATCGGCAAGTTCGGCGGCGCCTTTATCGGCGCGGAGCTCGGCGGATTGACCCGGCGCGAAGGCTTTGCGCTGGCCTGCGGCATGAATGCGCGCGGCTCGACCGAAGTGATCATCGCCACCGTCGGCCTATCGATGGGCGCGTTAAACCAGAACCTCTTCACGATGATCGTCGCCATGGCGGTCATCACCACGCTGGCGATGCCGCCCTCGCTGCGTTGGGCGCTGGCGCGCATTCCAATGCGCAAGGAAGAGAAGCTGCGGCTCGACCGCGAGGAGCTTGAACAAAAGGGCTTCGTACCAAACCTCGAGCGGCTGCTGATCGCGGTCGACGACAGCCCGAACGGCAAGTTCGCCTCACGCGTGGCCGGCATGCTGGCCGGCACGCACGGCATGCCGACCACCGTTCTGCACATCACCGACGCCACAAAGATCGAGGAAAAGAAGCCCGACAAGACCC
>JANMSH010000309.1:0-5973 GCA_031389105.1 Hyphomicrobiales bacterium | reverse complement strand
GGCGACCCGCAAACAAAGCGGGCGCTTGTCCGATCCGCGATGTCTCTGCCCCAACAATCAGTAGGCGCTTCATTTGTCCGCGGTGAAGCGCCTCGACATTCTGATATGCGACCGATCCAGCAGCCGCGACACCCCACTGTGCTGCAATCGCTTCGCGAGCGTCGCCGGGAAGCCGAGATGCCTCGGCGAACGGTCCGCGCGTACCGCCCTCGACCACCCAGACGTGGGCCTGGGTGGCGCGTACGAGCCCCAACGCTTCTACGATTAGGCCGCGGTAAATGCCCACCATCGCTAGAACAATGCAGAGCAGCAGGCTCAACCCAACGCATGTCAGCAAAAAACGCCCTAAGTTGTGATTGATGTCCTTCAGGGCAAGATTCATGTCATGACGCGCCAGGGCTTGCGGGCCGGGCAGCGCGGCCTTCACGCAGGTCGCTGCGTTCGTCGGCTACGATTTCCGCCTTTGCGGAAAGTTCTGACGCTATCTGGATGCGGCCGTCCAGCAACCGCTCGCCGAACTGCACACGTTGCTTGGCGAGCCGGCCATTTTCCAGCACCCAGATCAGCCCCGCCTGACCGTCGAAAGCTTCGACGAACTTCAGCGGAATGAAGCGGCCACTGGGGACAACGGTCTTGACGATTTCTACTTCGGCCTGCTCGCCCAGATACCGAAGCTGGTGTTGAGGATCGCAGGCCCGGCATCGGACGTATACCCGCCGCTCTTCTGTCACCCGGTCGTTTTCCTGATCGATACGCACAACCTCGGCCTCAACAACGCGATTGGCCTCGGAACGCAGTTTGACAAACGCGGTCTGCCCAACACGAAGCCCTCCTGTTTGCGTCTCATCAACATAGGCACGCACCCAAATTGATTCTGCGGCAATCAGCGTAAATACGGCTTCGCCGGAATTGGCGATCCCGCCCAGTTCCTTGTGGCGCGCAATCACCCGGCCATCGAACGGAGCCCGCAGCTCATGCTGATCCACAAGAATAGCATCAATCTTTCGCTGCGCCGCTGCGTCATCTTGCAGGACATCTGCAATGGCCGCGTCTGCTTCAACCACCCGCAGATCGCTACGCGCGATGTCCTCCGAGGCCTGGGCATCTTCCGCGCCTTCTTGAGCCACCGATCCACGCGCGAGTAGCGTCTGCCGCCGCGCGTTAACGGATTTCTTCTGCTGATAGGTTACGCGGGCACGGTCACCCTGGGCTTGCGCTCGGACCAGACTGGCTGCGGCCTGGCGCATTGCAACCTCGCTTTTGAAAAGCTTCGATCGCTGAGTGGTGTCGTCCAACTTTGCAAGTAGCGCACCGGCCTTCACTTGATCGCCTTGGTCGGCTGAAACCGAAACAACCTTGCCCGCTATCTGAAAGCCGATTTTGGAAAGAACCTGCGCTTCGACAGTGCCTATGCCGAATACACGCACCTCGACATTCCGCTGGACCGGTATCGTTTGAACCGTGATTTCCCGTGTTGAGTGCCAATAAAACACCCCACCGAGCAAGAGCCCGCCGGCCAGGAAGATGATTCCGATAAGTCGGCTACGGGACATGGCAACGGCAATCCGGGTTAAATTGTTACAGCGAAGCGTCTAGCCCTGCCGACTTGGTGCCACTTGATGTAGGACAAATGCAGGCCGGATGTGGCTGCCTGCCTGTTCCGTCATGAGCGAAGTACAATTCCCGCTCCTATGGCCTATTGTTCTCAAAAGTCACTCAACGACTAAGAAAGCGGATTACCCTTCTTCTGCCACTCTTCAAAATTCATGATGACGGCAATCACGTTAGTGAAGCCGATGTCTTGAAGTTGCTTGGCCGCCAGTGTCGCTCGCCCGCCGGTTTGGCATTGGACGTAGATCTTGCGGCTCATATCCACGTTCGACGGAAACCCGAGTTGCTTCCAGATGCGGAATTCCAGCAAGCCGCGTGGCGCGTTTACTGCTCCTGGAACGTTCCCCGCTTTGAACTCGCCTTCCTCGCGAACATCGAGGAGCAGCGCACCGTTCGGGCTTTCCACAGCCGCCAGATAACCATCCATATCCGTTGTTTTGATCTTCTTGCGAATCTGCATAACGTACTGGTTGACTGAGTCAGGCCAGTCCATGTTCATCGCGGCATAAACGGGAGTGGAAACTCCAAATACGGTTAGCTGTGTTACTGCTATACCTGCTGGCGCTACCGCCAGCATCAACAATACTGTTCCAGCCTTGAGCGTGACGCGCATGGCAAATATCCTTATTAAATTGTTTTGATAATGCGTCCTGGGAGGCAATGCCCCCTGAGCAAATAGGTTCCATCCATGTTCGGCAACGGAATTAAAAACGGGCGGCCCATGAGGCCGCCCGTTTTGTTTTGCGCGCCGACGTGAGCGCTATTTCTTCTCTTCAGGCGGTGGGCCTTTTTTCGCCGGAGGCGGCACAGCCGGGCGCACGGTCGCCGGTGGCGGCGCGGGCCGGGCCGCCGGAGGCGGCGGTGCGGGCTGCGCGACCGGCGGTGGCGCAGGCGGCGGCGGTGGTGGCGGTGGCGGCGCAGGTCGCGCGACCGGCGGCGGTGGCGGTGGCGCAGCCGGTCGAGCAACCGGCGGAGGCGCTGGTGGCGGTGGCGGCGGTGCTGCCGGCCGCACTACGGGCGGCGGAGGCGGCGGTGCTGCCGGACGTGACTGTGCAGGTGGCGGCGTTTGCGGCACGGCCGGACGCTCCGGTCTGGCTTGCGGCGGCGGCCCGCCCGGACGCGGCACAGCACCGGGCGGTGGTGCTGGACGCTGTGGTGGCGGCGCTGCTGCCGGTGGCGGCGTCATCGGCGCAGGCGCAGCAATTGGTGGCGATGACGGCGCTGCTGGAGCGGCTGCCGGCGGCATGCCGGGACGCATACCCTGTTGCGGCGGCGCGCTCATTGGCGGTGGCGAAGCCTGCGGCTGCGCTGCCGGTGTCTGCGGCGACGGCGTGGCGCCACCTGCGCCACCTTGCGCCGCGCGCGGCGGCCGCGTGCCGAGACGGCCCGGCTCACCCTGACGCAATGGCTCCGCCCTCGGCACGGTCGCCGCCGGCTGGATCACGGTCGTCGTGCGCTGCACCGAGATCGGAGCAATGGCAGACGGGCCACGCGGCTGGCCGCGCTGGCGGAAATCTTCACGCCGCACCGTGACCGCGCCGCTGACGCCTTGCGTACCGGTGAACACTCGCGGACTGACACGGTACGTCTGGATCGGCCGGCGCGACGCCGCACCGATAAACGCGGGCGATATTCCCGGATTGACCGCGATGCGGTCACCGCTCCGGAAGGTTCGGTTGACGAGCACGGTTGCACGCAGCAGATCGCGCGTGCGCGGCGGCGACACAAAGTAAGTCCGGACCCGCGGCGCCGTGACGTAGCGCGGCTCGACGAAGGTCCAATAGGTCGGATCGTTGTTGTATTCGCCGACGACATCGTCGGGCGGCAGCGGCGCCCAGCCGACATAGCGATCGCCACGCCGCCAATCGACCCAGGCGGGGGACCAATCCTTGCCGGGCACCCAGAACCATGACCCTCGGTCATGATTCCAGCGGCCGTAGTGATAGGTCACCCAGCCCCAATCGGCCTCATCGTCGTCGGAAATCCAGTACCAGCCCCAGTCATCGGTATAGACCCAGTGTCCGACGCTATAGGGACGCCAGCCGCGCGGACGCTGGTCAGGCACCCACACATCGCCCCAGCGCGGGTGTTGCCGCCATTGGCCGTAGGGCGCGAGCGCCTGCTGGAATTCATCGGAAACCTGGGCGTAAGCCGGCGTGAGCGCGCCGACGACGACCGATGCCGGAAGCCAAGCCACCGCAAGAGCGCTGCCGGTGAGCAGAGCCAAGGCGAGACGCCTGAATTTTGAGATGTGCATTAATGCCCCCGCGCGGCGCGAAAGCGCCCAGTTAGCAATCCAAGATAGCGTCGTAAGTTCCGAATCGAGCTGGAGCAAGGCTAACGCCGGTCCGAGAAGTCCCGCAATCGCGCCAAAGCCTCACAGCGAGAGGATGCCGGCGTCGCCGGATTCAGTGCCGAACGCGAGAATGCGCCCGGCCGCATCCCAGCCGAGCGCACTGACAGGCTGGCCGTCGGCTTCACGCGCGCCAATCAGCGCGCCATCGTCGATCCGCACCATCCAGACCGTGCCGTCGCTGTAGCCCGCCGCCACCACCGGCTGTTTCGGATGGCAGGCGATAGCGGAGACGCGCGCCTGCGACGGCGCCAACATTTTCGGCTGCCGCCCCATCGGTCCGTCCTTGCCGTCGAACGGCCACAAGATCACCTGCTCGGAGCCTGAGGTCGCCAGGTAATCGCCGCCTGCGGTCCAGCCGACCGAGCGCACGCGCGCCGAATAGCCCGACATACGCATGTCCTTGCCGTCGGCAATGCGCCAGCCGTGCAAGGTCGATTCCTGCATCATCGTCATCAAGAATTTGCCGTCGGGACTGAACGTGATGCCGAGGTGCGAACCCTTCCAAGGCAATTTCACCGGCTCGGCGGCCGCATTGGGAAACCAGAGCGACGCGCCATTGTAATGCGCGACCGCGAGCCGCAATCCCTTGGGCGCAAACGCCAAGCCCGCAACTGTGGACGGCGCCTCGAAGCTGCGCACGTCGCCTTTTTTAGTCCGCACATAGGCGATCTTGCCGGCCGACCAGGCGACAGCGCCATCGGGCCCCAGCGCGACCTGATCGATCCAGCGCTTCCTGTCGTCGGTGGCGAGAACTTCATGCTCGCCGTCGATGCCGGTGGCGATCAGTTTGCCGTCGTCGCCGCCGGTGACGATGCGCGTGCCGTCCGAGGCGCTGGCGAGAATGCCGCCGCCATGCACGGCTACCCGCGTCTCGTCATCGCCGCGCACGTAGAGCAGCGCTTCCTCACCGAGCACAAGCACCGGCGTTGCGCCGAAAAAATGCACGCCGACAATCGCAGAGCCTACGTCGATGTGACGGGCACGATCGGAGAGCGAGGGGATGGAGGGAGTGTCGGGCATTCGCGTTACGCGATGCAGCTTTCAAACCCCTTGCGGATTTTTTCTTCCGGCAATTGGCGGCCGATGAAGACGATGCGGCTGTCGCGCGTCTCGCCCTCTTTCCATTTCCGCTGATGATCGCCGTCCAGAATCATGTGCACTCCCTGGAACACGTATCGCTCGGGGTCGTCCTTGAAATTCAGGATACCCTTGGTGCGCAAAATATCCTTGCCGTCGGTCGCGACCAGATCCTGCACCCAGGGAAAAAACTTGTCGGGATCGATCGGCTTGTCGCTCCTGATCGAAATCGATTGCATGTCTTCGTCGTGATAGTGCTTGAGACCGCCGTGATCGTGGTGGTGATGATCGTGACCATGATCGTGGTGATGATCGTGGTTGTGGCTGTCATCGGCCGTGAGAAATTGCGGCTCGATGTCGAGGATACGATCGAGATCGAACGCATTGCGGTCGAGCACCTCGGCGATATCGATCTTGGCGCGCTCCGTCTTGTGCAAACGCGCGTAGGGATTGATGGCGCGGATGCGGGCCTCGACTTCGCTCAACTCAGCGGGCGTCACCAGGTCGGTCTTGTTGAGCAGGATCACGTCGGCAAAGGCGATCTGGTTCTTGGCCTCGGGCGCGTCCTTGAGCCGGTCCTTGAGCCACTTGGCGTCGGCAACCGTGACAACCGCGTCGAGCTTGGTGCGGGCGCCGACCTGCTCGTCCATGAAAAACGTCTGCGCCACCGGCGCCGGATCGGCGAGCCCCGTGGTCTCGACGATGATGGCGTCGAACTTGCCTTTTCGTCTCATGAGCCCGTCGATGATGCGCACCAGGTCACCGCGCACGGTGCAGCAGATACAGCCGTTGTTCATCACGACCACCTGTTCGGCGGATTCCACCAGCAGATCGTTGTCGATGCCCACTTCGCCGAATTCATTTTCGATGACGGCGATCTTGCGACCGTGGTTTTCCGACAGGATGCGATTGAGTAGCGTGGTCTTGCC
>JANMSH010000250.1:0-3529 GCA_031389105.1 Hyphomicrobiales bacterium | reverse complement strand
CGCGCCGGCGTTGCAGGTGCTGCTCAAGGATGGCGTCGTCGACACGTTCAACGCCGTCACCATCGACGGCGATACCTCGACCTCCGACACGCTGATGATGTTCGCCACCGGCAAGGCCGAGGGGTGCCCGAAAATCGCGCGCGCCGCCGATCCGCGCTTGAAGGCTTTTAAGAAAGCCCTGTTTGCGGTGCTGGCTAATCTATCCGAGCAGGTCGCGCGCGACGGCGAAGGCGCGCGCAAGCTTATCGAGATCGTGGTCGAAGGCGCGGTGTCGAAGGCCTCGGCCCGGCGCATCGCGATGTCGATCGCCAACTCGCCGCTGGTCAAGACCGCGATCGCCGGCGAGGACGCCAACTGGGGCCGCGTCGTCATGGCGGTCGGCAAGGCCGGCGAGCCGGCCAACCGCGATAAATTGTCGATCTGGTTTGCCGGCATCCGCGTCGCGCACAAAGGCGCGCGCGATCCCGGCTACGACGAGGCCGCTGTCAGCGCCGAAATGAAGAAGCCGGAGATTTTCCTCAAGGTCGCGCTCGGCCTCGGCAAAGGCCGCGACCGCGTGCTGACCTGCGACCTGACCAAGGAATACATCGCCATCAACGGCGATTACCGGTCCTGATTGGCCCGTGTCGTAACGAAGCGTTAACTAGCGTGGCCTTTGCGGGCAATGTCACGGACGCGTTGAAACTGATTTAACCATCCGCGCCTACCGTCGAGGTCGAAGGCCGTGAGCATCAAACTTCTTCTTGTTGCCGCCTGCGCGCTCGTCGATGCCGACGGCCGCGTGCTGCTCGCGCAGCGGCCCGCCGGCAAGCCGATGGCAGGCTTGTGGGAATTTCCCGGCGGCAAGATCGAACACGGCGAACGGCCCGAGGAAACGCTGATCCGGGAATTGAAAGAGGAGTTGGCAATCACCGTCAGCGAGGCCTGTCTCGCCCCGCTTACTTTCGCAAGCCACAGCTATCCGGACTTTCAACTGCTGATGCCGCTCTATGTCTGCCGGCGCTGGGAAGGAACGGTCACCGCGACGGAAGGACAGCAACTGGCCTGGGTGAAACCAAACCGCTTGCGTGAGTACGACATGCCGCCGGCCGACGTGCCGTTGATCTCGCACTTGATGACGCTGCTATAGCCACTGCGCCGATCGAACAGGATGCTCCGATGCTTCATTCGATGTCGAAAAAGGCTCGCAGCTTCCTGTCTGCCCAAGAAGGCGCCACCGCTATCGAATACGCGCTGATCGCGTCGGGCGTTGCCGGCGCTTTGGTCGCCGTCATCACCACGCTCGGCGGCTCGGTGAACGCGATGTGGTCGAAGCTCACGGGCATGTTTTAGGGTTTGCGCTGACCGCCGGCTTTTTCCCCCGTCGATATTTCCTTAGCGCCGAGCGCGTCGGCGAGCCTTTGTGAGGCTGCGCCGGGCTTGAGCGGTTTCTGCTGGCTGTCATGCGGCGCCCAGCCCAACAGCCAGGCGATTTCGAAAGTCGCGCGCAGGCGGCCATCAGGATCGGCAAAACGCGCGGCGTAAATTTCCGCCATCTTCGCCAAGGTGGCGCGCTTGAGTGGCGTGCGCCGCCTCTCGCGCAATATATTGGTCGCGCCCATGCGGCGCAGATCGCGCAGCAGCGCGAACACTGAATCGTAACGCACCGTCAGACGGTCGGAATCGACCACCGGCAAGGCGAATCCCGCGCGCTGCAACAGCGCGCCGAGTTCGCGTACATCGGCGAACGGCGCGACACGCGGCGACACGCCGCTTTCGATTTCGCTTTCGGCTTCCGCAAACGCTTCGCGCAATTCGGTGAGCGTGTCGCCGCCGGCCAGCACCGCCAGCAGCAGGCCGTCCGGTTTTAGCGCACGGCGAATTTGAATCAGCGTGCCCGGCAGATCGTTCACAAATTGCAGCGACAGCGCGGAAACGACGAGGTCCAGCGTGCTGTCGGCGAACGGCAACGCCTCTTCGTCGGCAACCACGCTATCGGTACCGAAAATAGCTCCGACCTTTCCGCTCGCCACCAGCACGCGGCGCACCGCATCCGTGGGCGTACCCAGGTCCACAGCGCGGTCGAACTGGCGAAGCACGGCCGACAGCCGTTCGCCCAACTCGTCGGCGATCCGGTCGATCAGGAAAGTCTCAGGCCCTAGCGTCCGCGCGCGTACTTGCCGCATGCGCAGCAGCGTCCGGTCGAAGATGGTCGGGCCCGATGACATCTGGTAACCTTTGCAGCATGAACGAGCCGCTGTCGGCAAGTCAGCTGGTTAGCGAAGCCCCGCCTCGCCGCGGCAAGTTTCGCAACGGATTGCGCGGCGTGCTGCGCTTCGCGCTCGATGTCGCGCTGCCGCCGCTGTGTCCGTCGTGCCGCGAACCGCTCGGCGACGGTGTCGGCCTGTGCGCGACGTGCTGGTCGAAGCTGTCATTCATCGAGAAGCCGTATTGCGCGCGGCTCGGCATTCCCTTCGTCTACGATCCCGGCCCAGGCCTGCTGTCGATGGAGGCGATCGCCGATCCGCCGGCCTATGACCGGGCGCGCGCCGCGGTGCGCTACGACGACATCGCCCGCGCGCTGGTGCTGGGCTTCAAGTATGGCGACCGGCTCGACCTGGCGCCGATGATGGGCCGCTGGATGGCGCGCGCCGGGCGCGAACTCACCGCAGACGCCGACGCGCTGTTGCCGGTGCCGCTGCACTGGCGCAGGCTGTGGGCGCGGCGCTTCAACCAAGCGGCGGCATTGGCCGGGGCTATTTCGAATATCTCCGGCGTACCGGTGCTGCACGGCGGCATCAAGCGCGTGCGCGCGACGCCGCAGCAGGTCGGCCTGTCGAAGACCGAACGCGCCGGCAATGTGCAGGGGGCTTTCCGGGTTCCGGCCGAGCAGAAGGCCCAGATCGCCGGAAAAAGGCTGGTTCTGATCGATGACGTTCTGACCTCGGGCGCCACGGTCGATACCTGCGCCCGTGCGTTGTTGCGGGCCGGCGCCGCCCATATCGACGTGCTGGTCTTTGCCCGGGTTGTCGCGCCGTTGCGCGGCACCATATAAGCTAAGGTTCTCAACCCGCAGCGGATTCCCATGCCTCCCGTCGAAATTTATACCACCGGCTATTGCCCCTACTGCCACGCCGCCAAGGCGCTGCTGAAGCGCAAGGGCGTGGACTTCACCGAAATCGACATCGGCCGCGATTGGGAGCGGCGCGACGAGATGATCAAGCGGGCCAATGGCCGCATGACCGTGCCGCAGATATTCATCGGGCCGGTCCATGTCGGCGGCAGCGACGACCTACACGCGCTGGAACGCGCCGGCAGGCTCGACCGTCTGCTCGCGGACAAGGGATCGCCGGCATGACGGACACGCCGGCAACCTTCAAGGCCGCGATGATTCAGATGCGATCGGGCTTGGCGCCCGCCGCCAATCTCGACGCCGCCATGGCTCTGATCGGCGAAGCCAAATCCGCCGGCGCCCATTATGTGCAAACGCCGGAAATGACCAACATCATGGAGGTCAAGCGCGAGCGGCTGTTCGCCACCATCGTCGAGG
>JANMSH010000232.1:0-3380 GCA_031389105.1 Hyphomicrobiales bacterium | reverse complement strand
GTGATGCCGCGCTCCTTCTCGATGTCCATCGAGTCGAGGATCTGCTCGCGGCCCGCCATCTCGCGCGCGTCGAGCCCGCCGGTGAGCCCGATCAGCCGGTCGGCCAGCGTCGATTTGCCATGATCGATGTGCGCGACGATGGAGAAATTGCGGATATTTTGGATCGGAACGGCCGTCATGGGGGCGAGATAACACTCAGAATCGGCCCGTACAAGCTTGCTCCGGGAGGGTTGGACGAATCCGGCGTCCCCATGCGATAGCTCAGGCCATGCGCTTTCCGAACCCCAAGATCGCGACCATGACCGCCGCTGGCCATTATCGCGCCGCCTTGATCGACCCGGCGCGCTCGGAGCGCGCGGTGCTGCTGTCGCTGGTGCTCTACGCGGTGGTGTGGGCGATCTACGGCACCATCGCCAAAGGCAGTCAGGGCCTGCACTTCGACATGACCGAGGTCATCGTTTGGTCGCGCGACCTTAGCTTGGGCTACAAGCACCCGCCGCTGGCAGCCGCGTTCGCTGCCCTGTGGTTCGGCGTGATGCCGGTCACGGAGTGGTCATATTACCTGCTGGCAATGCTGATGCCGACGATGGCGCTATGGTTCGCGTGGCGTATTTCGGCGGACTATCTCGACATCGAGAAGCGCGTCGTCGGGCTGGCGCTGCTGACGCTCGTGCCGTTCTTTAATTTTCATGCGCTGAAGTACAACGTCAACACCGTGCTGATGCCGACATGGGCTGCCACCACGTTCTGGTTTCTGCGCTCGTATGAAACCCGCAGCCGCGTCTATGCCGCGCTGGCCGGCGTCGGCGCCGCCGCCTGCATGATGGGAAAATACTGGTCGATATTCTTGCTGGGAGGTTTGGCGATCGCATCGCTGATCGACTCGCGTCGCGCGATTTATTTCCGTTCGGCCGCGCCTTGGATCACAATCGCCGTCGGTCTGGCTGTGCTGACGCCGCATCTGATCTGGCTGCTGCACAATTACAACTTGGCCTTTGAATATGCGCTGAACATTCATGGAAGGCGCACGTTCGCGACGACGTTGACAGCGGTGGCGGGCTATCTTGCCGGCTCCATAGGTTACGTGGGAATTCTGTTGATCGTAGTGCTGGCGATCGTGCGGCCCGGCCGGCAGACTCTTGCAGACATGATGTGGCCTTCCGACACCGAACGCAGGCTCGTGGCGGTCGCATTCTGGGGACCTTTTCTGTTGCCGGTGATCGGTGGACTGGCGAGCAACAACGAAATCACGTCGTTGTGGTCGATGTCGGCCTGGACGTTGTTGCCGGTGCTGCTGCTGTCGTCGCCGGCGGTGACGTTACGCGCGGTCGACACGCAACGCATTCTCATCGCCGCGGTGGCGATGCCGCTGGTCATGCTGATTGCCGCTCCCGCGATTGCCGTCATCGTGCATCGCAACGGTCCGCAACCGGCCGCCGCGCAGGGCAAGCTGTTGGCGATGCAGATCGAGCAGGCCTGGGGAAAGGTGACGCCGGAGCCGCTGCGCTATGTCGGCGGCGATGCCGAGATCGCCTACAGCGTCGTCGCCTACGCCTATGACCGCCCGCGCGCACTGCCCAGCTTGCCGGCACCGGACGCCGCGCAGCTCAAGCAAAACGGCATGGCGCTGGTGTGCTTCGCCGAAGACAATGCCTGCGTCAGCGCGGCACGCGCGCAAAACCCGGACGGCGGCGTGATGTCGACCGAAATCTGGCGCTATTACTGGGGCATGCAAGGCAAGCCACAGCGCTACAGCATTGTGATCGTGCCGCCTCAGCGGTAGTCGACACGGTTCCGTCTCCACTTTCGCACGATACATCCCTTGCGGGTTTGTTGTATTTCCATCACTTTATGCGGGTAGAGGGATTTCCATTCCCGCGCGCCAGGCGCGGACAAAACGGGGGAACGACGATGCGGCAAAGCGCACGGCTTCTGGTCATTGGCTTGGTCACAATCGTTGCGGCGCTGGCGCAGCCGGCCTTCGCGCAGGATCCGATCATCAACCACACGCCGACGGTCGACACGGTGCCGGCGAACAGCCATCCCGCGCCGCCGGCGGGATGGAAGCAAACCTGCCTTATCAAGGCGGAAGACCCGCCGCTGCCGTCGCCGACCTGCCCGGTGCTTCGTTATAACGCCATGACTTATTGGGTCTGGGCCGACATCAACAATCCCGTCACGATGATGATCGCCGCCTACGACGCCAACGGCACACTGGTGCAGAAGTGGGAAAAGGGCGGCGCCCGTTACATCTGGAAGATCACTATCGACAGTGTGAATCACACGGTTGCTTTCGTCGGGCAGGCGAACGGAACGGTGACCGTGAGCTGGGCCGAACTCGGGATCGCTGTCAGCAACGATCTCGCCGTCGCTGTTATCAGCCAGCAGAATCTCAGTTGCCTGCTGGCGACGAATTGTCAGGTGACGCCGACGGACACCAATGCCGCTATTCCGCTGCCGCAACCTGCGGGCGGCACCGGTCAGTTGACCACGCGAACCATGGTCGGCCAGGCGGGCGCGCCCGCTGCGGGCAAGACACTGTATGCATACCGCCTCGATCTGACCGGGGCGTCCTCACAATTGGAAGTCTCGTGCGCTACCGATCTGACGGTCAGCTTCGGTGCGGCGACGCCGCTGAACTATGCGAACAACCAGCCGGGCGACGTCTTCGTTATTCAGGCCGGCCCGAGCAATGTCGGCGTGTTCAGCGCGACGCGCAGCGGCAATGACGTGTTGCTGGTTTTCAACCAGCCCATTTGCGCCAGTCAGGGAGCCAAGACCACAGCCTTCTTCGGCCTGGCCTCTGGCTCAGCGCCGAAGGCGATCAGCGCGAAACTAGGCTGGACCTCTATCCTGGCGATCGACGTTCCGGCGCGCGGCCCGGCGTTTTGAACTGAACCGAAACGAAATAGCCGGGCTGCGGGCCCGGCCATTTGATCTCTTCGCGTCATTCCGGGGCGCGCCATATGGCGCGAACCCGGAATCCAGACCCAATCGATTCTGACGCTGGATTCCGGGTCCGAAGCCATAGCGCGTCTAAGACTCGCGTAAACGCGCTGATGGCGCCGTCCCGGAATGACAGTGGCTTAGTAGCGGTAATGATCGGCCTTGAACGGGCCTTCCTTCTTCACGCCAATGTAGTCGGCCTGATCCCTGCTCAGCTCGGTCAGCTTCACGCCGATCTTGGCGAGATGCAGGCGCGCGACCTTCTCGTCGAGCGACTTCGGCAGCACATAGACTTCCTTCTTGTACTTGCCGTCTTTGTTGTTGGCGTAGAGCTCGATCTGCGCCAGCGTCTGGTTGGTGAACGACGCCGACATCACGAAGGACGGGTGACCCATCGCGTTGCCGAGGTTCACCAGGCGGCCTTCCGACAGCAT
>JANMSH010000199.1:0-6799 GCA_031389105.1 Hyphomicrobiales bacterium | reverse complement strand
TCATCACTTCGGCCGCCGTATAGCCAAGCATGCGCTCGGCACCGACGTTGAAAATCTGGATGACGCCCTTGGCGTCGGTCGCAATGCTTGAGAAGTTGGCGCTGTTGAAAATTGCGTTCTGCAGGGCGCCGGCCTTGAGCAGCGTCTCTTCCGCCTGCCGTCGCGCGATAATTCCCTCGGACACGCCAGTCATGGTCGCGTCGTCCTGAATGTTCACTGTGTTGCCCCCGGCTATATGATTTCGTCGCGCGCAGCGACCGATTGCGCGCCAGCATCTTCACGCGAACATGGTTTTCACTGATTCTTCGAGCTGGTTTTCCGTGTAGGGTTTGCGCAGGAAGTGCGTGCCTTCAACTAGCAGCGCTTTCATCTTGTCGGTAATGGTGTTGCCGGTCGTGTACAGCACGCGTAATCCCGGACGCAGCGCGATGGCCTGGAGGGCTACCTCGCAGCCGCCAAGGACAGCCGTTTTGAGATAGATATCGGTGAAAAGGGCATCGATGGGTTGCGGCGAGCGCAGGATTGTCAGCGCTTCGTCAACATCGCTGGCGACCAGCGTCTGATGGCCCCAGCCTTGGATCATCATCTCCGCGACTTCTCGGATGAAAACGTCGTCTTCGACGATAAGAATCACGGCCATTGCAAAACCTTCGGCCGTGACGAGATCCAGTGCATCTATCGAGGCTCTTCACGCCGGAATAGCTGTAAGAGCCCGTTTAAGCACTATCAGGGCGTGGGTAAAGTCTCGCCGGGGGCGAAAGGTTCCGTCAGCGTGCAATCTTTTTCAGGCGACCGGTTATGGGTGACGGCCGCATCAAAATTAGGCCTGAAAACGCTTGATATCACCTGTATCGGTCATTTACGCCGTGGTCGGCTCGCTGGCTTCCTGGTGCCAGATCAGCAGCCGCCGGCGGACCAGCGACATGGTCTTGACCAGCACGTAGCCGACTACCGCGATCTCGACGATGCCGGCGAACACGCCGGGGGAATTGGCAAAGCGCGAGGCTTCGATCATGGCGCCGCCAAGCCCATAGCCGCCCATCAGCATTTCGGCGACTACCGCCACGATCAGCGTCAGCGGCAGTGCTACCTGCAAGCCGGTCAGGATTTGCGGCAGGGCGGCCGGCAGAATGATCTGCGTCAGCAGTTCGCGATTGTTGGCGCCCATGTTGCGCGCCGACCAGATCAGCTCCCGCTCGACGCCTCGGATGCCGACGATGGTGGCCGCGATCACCGGGAAGATGGCGTCGATCACGATGATGGTGATCTTGGACACGTCGTAGACGCCGAGCCACAGAATCACGACGGGGAGGAAGGCGATCTTCGGCATCGGAAAGCCGACCGAGATGATTGGATCGAAGAACCAATTGGCGATTTTGTTGTGGGTCATCGCCATGCCGATGGCGACGCCGCCGACCGCGCAAATGGCGAAACTGACCAGCGCGCGATACAGCGTGAGGCTGGTGTTGATCAGGAGTTCGCCGGACGCGGCGTCGCTCCAGATGCGTTCCAGCACGGTGGTGAGCGCCGGCAACTGGAACGGCGTGAAGCGGCCGCTGCGCGCCAGCAACTCCCAGGTTACCAACAGCAGCACGATGGAAAACACCCGCGCAAAGCCCCAGAGCAGGGCGCGGCTGGCGCGCAGCGCCGGCGTTTCCGGTGTCGCAATCGATGCGGCTAATCGCGCCATGCAAAGACCCATCGGGTGATCAGGAGATAAAACCGGTCGGCGGCGAAGCCCAAGAATGCCACCGTCAGCACCACCGCATACATCGCGTCATAGTTACCGTTAGAGCCGAACGTGCCGATCAGAAAGCCGAAGCCTTTCTGCGCCACGATCAATTCCGATGACACCAGCAGGATGAAAGAGAGTGCGAGCGCCGTGCGGATACCGTTGAGCAATTCCGGCAATGCGCTCGGCACCACCACGTCCCAAAGCATGCGCAGCTTGTTGGCGCCCATGCTGCGCGCCGACCAGACCAGCACCTGCTCGCTGGAGCGCGCGCCATTGAAGGCGCCAAGCGTCACCGGCAGCATGCAGCCGAGAAAGATCAGCAGAATTTTTGAACCGTCGCCGAAGCCGAGCCAAATCACCGTGACCGGGATCAGCGCCGATTTCGGCAGCGGGTAAAAGATTTCGACTAGCGGCGCCAGCAGTATGTTCACCGGTTTCCACCACGCCATGCCGATGCCGAGCAGCGCACCGATCAGGATTGCCAGCGCCAAGCCCGCGCCGGCGCGGTACAGCGATGCGCCGCCGTTGTTGATGAGCTCGCCATCCTTGATCATCTCGATCCAGGCGACGATGACTTCGGACAAAGGTGGCAGCGCCGTGTTCGATACCAATTCCAAACGCGCGACCAGTTCCCAGGCAATGGCGAGGAGCAAAAGCGGCGCGTATCGGAACAGTGTCGTCATGGCCCGCGCGTGCCCTGCGCCTTGATGGCTTCGTCGCGCACCAGATTCCAGATTTCGTCGACTTTCTCGACGAAAGCCTTGGCTTTGAAAATGTTGGGATCGTTCTTGTCGAATTTGGTGTCGACGATGGTTTTGATCTTGCCTGGCCGCGCCGACATCACCGCGACGCGGTCGGCGAGATAAACCGCCTCCTGTACGTCATGGGTGACGAAGATCACGGTTTTCGGCGTGTGCTGCCAGATTCGCAGCAATTCGGCTTGCATCAGGCCGCGGGTCTGTGCGTCGAGCGCGCCGAACGGTTCGTCCATCAGCAGGATTTTCGGGTCGAACGCCAGCGTGCGCGCGATTGCGGTGCGCTGCTTCATGCCGCCGGAGAGTTGCGAGGGGTAGCTGTCCTCGAAACCGTGCAAGCCGACCAGTTCGATGAAATCCTGCGCGCGCTTCTCGCGTTCGTCTTTCAGCATACCCTGGCGTTCGAGCCCGTAGAGAATATTGCCGCGTACGGTCTTCCAGGGAAACAGCGCGAAATGCTGGAACACGATGCCGCGATCGGGACCTGGGCCTGTGACCGGCGCGCCGTCGACCGAAATCAGGCCTGTCTCGACCGGCAGAAAGCCGCCGATGAGATAAAGCAGCGTCGACTTGCCGCATCCGGAAGGCCCCAGCAAAGCGACGAATTCGCGGTTTCCGACCTCAAGCGAGACCTCGTCGAGCGCCAGCACCTCGCGGCCGCGCGGCGGCCGGTACATGTGGCTGACGTTCTCGATGACGATTTGTGCAGGGCCCGGCATGGTGGCATGAACCCTCCCCAATGGTTGCAATCTGTCAAGCGCCATCGTCGCCTTTGGGTGGCCTTGACCTATATTGTGGGACACCGCACGGCCTATAGTGCGGACACCGTACCGGTAATCGCAATGAGGAAACGTCAGTGGCCAATACGCTCATAGATGCCCGCGCCGAACTTTCGCTTGCCAACCGCATCGTCGCCAATGAAGGCATCATCGATGCCTTTGGCCACGTCAGCATGCGCCATCCCGGCAATCCGAACCACTATCTGTTGTCGCGCTCGCGCGCGCCCGAACTGGTGAGCCCTGACGACTTCATCGAGTACGATCTCGATTCCATTCCGGTGCGCGCCACCGACATTCCGCAATATTCCGAGCGGGTGATTCACGGCGAAATCTACAAGGCGCGGCCGGAGGTCAATTCGGTGTGCCACCATCATTGCCCGGCTTTCATGCCGCTGCTCGCCACTGGCGCCGACTATGTGCCGGTGTTCCACCTCGGCGCGGTCGGCGGTATCAAGCCGCCATACTGGGACCAGCATGACGAATTCGGCGACACCAACATGCTGGTGGTGAAGCCGGAGGAGGGGGCGTCGCTCGCACGCGCGCTCGGGTCGAACTGGATGGTTTTGATGAACCGGCACGGCGTCACGGCTGCCGGCACCAGCGTGAAGGATTGCATATTCCGCTCCGTGTTCTCAGCGCGCAACGCCGAATATCAAGTGCGGGCGATGACGATCGGCGGCAACGTCGCTTCGCTGACGCCGGGCGAAGCACAGTTGGCCGGCAGTATCAGCGCCAAGACCACGGGCCTGACGCGTTCCTGGGAATATTGGTCGATGCGGGTGGCCAAATCCGGCGGCATGCCAGTGGCGGACAAAAAAGCTAAGCCGGCTAAGGCGTCAAAGCCCGCCGCCAAGAAGAGCGGCAGCAAGAAAAAACGGCGCTAGCTTTTAGGCCTTTCCCGGTGGGCAGCTCTTGTATTGAATGCTGCCCATGTTGGGCGATACGCAACGAACAGAAAAACGTTCAGGGAGGAATGCGATGAGGAAATTCAATTTAATCGCCGCGCTCGGGCTCATGCTGCCGCTGGCTCTGGCGGCGCAACCGGCCGCGGCCCAAGATCAGCTCAAGGTCGCCATCGGGCAGATCAATAACTGGGAAAACCAGGCGCCGACGCTCGGCCAGGATGCCGGCATCTTCAAGAAGCACGGCCTCGTGCTCGAGAACGTCGGGACGCAGGGCGCCGGCGAAACCATCCAGGCGGTGATCTCGGGCTCGGCCGATATCGGTGCCGGCGTGGGGGCTGCCGGCGTGATGCGCGCGTTTTCGAAAGGCGCACCGGTTCGCATCCTGGCGCCGGCCTTCACCGGCACCGGCGATCTGTTCTGGTACGTGAAGGCGGATTCTCCGCTGAAAACGCTTAAGGACGCCACGCCCGACACCACCATCTCCTATTCGACCAACGGCTCGAGCTCGAACAACATCGTGGTTGCGTTCGTTAGCGAACTCGGCGCCAAAGGGAGGCCAACTGCGACCGGTGGACCGCCGGCGACGCTGACCGCGGTGATGTCCGGCCAGATCGATATCGGCTGGGCGGCACCGCCGTTCGGGCTGAGAGAAATTAAGGAAGGCAAAATCCGCATTGTGGCCCGCGGCAGCGATATTCCCTCGCTGCGGGGCCAGACCGTGCGCACGCTGATCGTCAACGCGGAATCGCTGAAGACCAAGCGCGACGCGATCATGCGCTTCATGGAAGCCTATCGCGAGGCGGTGGACTGGATGTATTCCGATCCCAAGGCGCTGGAGATGTATTCGGTCAAGATGAAGCTGCCTGTCGAATTGCTCAAGCAGTCGATGAACGACTTCCAGCCGAAGGACACCATGCAGACCGACAGCTTCAAGGATATCGACGGCGCGGTCAGGGATGCGGTTACCTTGAAATTCCTCGACAAGCCGCTGACCAAGGAACAGCTCACTGAGTTGCTGCAAATTCCGCCGCGCAAGAAATAACGCAAATAACAACGCATTAAAAATAAAACGGGCCGCTGCATCGCAGCGGCCCGTTTTTTATTGGAGCAAAGTGCGGTTTACTTTTTCTTCTTGCCGGCCTTCTTCATGGCTTTCTTGCCGCCCTTCTTGGCCTTCATCACCTTGGGAGCCGGACACGCCTTCTGCGCCTTGACGACGGCGCCGTCGTTGCCGGCGTAACAGGCGTTGCGATAGGTGAACGACTGGCCGCCGCGGGTCGCGCAGACCGGCGCGGGCGCGCTCATGATACAGGTAGCCGAACGCTGCGGTGCAGGCTCAGCCTTCTTCTTACCTTTGGCTTCGCTGGAAACGGCCGAGCCCAAAACGAAGGCGGCGGCGGTGACGGCGATCGCGGTGCCGGTAACGAAACTACGGATTTTCATGTGCATTTCCTCCCCACCCAATGTGGAAGATCGCAAGATAATGCAGGCTTGCTACACACAGATGGAAAACTCGCGCGTCATAGCGCCGCGCGATGTTGCAGCGCACGTTCATGTGGCGTTCAGGTAGGCACTATTGCTTGGGCTTGACGGCGGCGGTGATGGCTTCAAGCATCTCCGCGCGGCCGCCGTGTAATGTTTTGCGCACGCTCTGGTTCTTGCCAATGGCGCCCATCTCGCGTTGCCGCTTGACGGTGGCGTCGACCATCAAGGGATCGAGGCCGAGTTCGCGCAGGGTGGCGGACGACTCTTCCATTTCGGCGGCGCGGCGTTCGCCGTGGTTCGCCATGCGCTCGATATTGTAGTCTGCGATCTGGGTCCAATCGAGCGTCGGATAGTTGTTCTTTAGCGACGCGGTGACCTCTTCCAGCAGATCGGCGCGCGAAGCGGCGAGGAAGCACTCCAGCGTCAGCGCTTCCATGCCTTTGATCATCACACTGCGGATCATCTTGATCGCCGCTGCCTTGCCGGTTTCGCCGGGGACAATGGACAGCTTCATGTCCAGTTCGCCGAGCAGCGGCGAAATCGCCTCGGCATGGGGACCTGCGATCAACAGCGGCGTCTTGTGGCGCAGCGGATGGATCGGCGCGATCACCGCGACGTCGACATAGCGCGCCTTGTTGCCCAGGAGCTTCTCGGTGTCCTGCTTGCGGCCGGGCGACACCGAATTGATGTCGAGATAGTAGGGCGTGTTCTTAAGGTGCGTCTCGACCGAGCGCGCCGCATCCAAGCTCGAAGCCGCGGTGACGGCGGCGATCACCATGTCGGTCTCGGCCACCGCGTCGGCAGCCGAATTCGCCACGCGCACGCCGGATTTCTCCGCCGCCGCCTTGAGCTTCGCGCCCGCGCTTTCCGGAAAGAGGATGTCCCAGGCGGCGATCTGTTCGATGCCGCCCTCGCGCAGGCCGGAGGCGATCGCCTGTCCGGCCTCGCCGAAGCCGATGAAGGAAATGCGGGGTGTGTTTTTACGGCTCATGACATTCCTGGATTTAAGGTTTTGCAATTCTAGGTCGTTTTGCGATCACAGCATATCCAGTGACGTCGCCTTTTTCGGCGGTGGGAAGACGCGGTCCAGCGTGGAGAGGTCATTGGCGGTCAACGTCAGATCGAGCGCTCCGATATTTT
>JANMSH010000192.1:0-3579 GCA_031389105.1 Hyphomicrobiales bacterium | reverse complement strand
GCGCCCGGCACCGGCGTGCCGACAGCCTGCGGCACCGGCTTGCCATCGGGTCCGATGATCACCGGCGTCTGCATCTGCTTGGCATCGGGCCCGGCGTAAGTCGCCTCCAGGTCGATGATGTCGCGCAGGAAAACTTTGCCTTCGTTGAGTTCGTCGCGCCAGATGATGACGGCCTGGAACGTCAGCGGGCTTTCGCAAAGGCCTGCGATCATCGCCTCGCGGCCGGCCTCGATGCGCTTGGCGATGGCGATTTCGCCCTCGCGCGACAGCAGCTCGACCGAGCCCATTTCGCGCAGATACATGCGGACCGGATCGTCGGTGCGCTCCGACGGCTCTTTCTTCTCGGTGGTGGCGAGCGCCTTCTGCTTGGTCTCGACGACCTCGCGGCCGGTGTCGTCGTCATCGTCGTCGTCGTGCTCGTCGGTGGCCTTCTCGGCCTCGCCGTCTTCGCCCTCGGCGTCCTCGGTCTCGACAACGTTGATGCCCATCTCGGACAGCATCGCCAACGTGTCTTCGATCGCCTCGGAGGTGACCTCCTCCGACGGCATCACGGCGTTGAGCTGTTCGTAGGTGACATAGCCGCGCTTCTTGGCGGCCTTGATCATCTTCTTGACGGCGGCATCGGACAGATCGAGCAACGGCAACGGCTGATCGGGCGCGCCTTCGGCTTCCTTATCGGGGGCTTCGTCTTTGCCCTTGGTCGCCACGACCTTGGTCGCCATTACCTTGGTCGCCATGACCTTGGCCGCCGTTGCCTTCGCCGCTACCGCCTTCGCCGCCATCTGTTTCTCCTGGACCTTTTTGGCCATCTCGCTGCCCGCGGGTGCCGCGGTCCCCTTAGATCCAACGCCGGGCGACCGGTTTGGTCGCAGCGCATGGCCAAAAGGGCCGCGCCGGCATTGTTGCCGCGCCGCCCCCGAATCAGGTCGCCAGTGTCGCCGGAGCCCGCTTAAGCCCCGATTAACCCTGAAAAGTACCGCCGGAAACGACCCTTTATTCCCGCCGGTTAGATAATTCCGTGCCGTCTTCAAGCGCGGCGGTCAAGCCTGTTGAGGCCCAAAACGCATAGCTCATAAGCTTCTGGCGCCCCGTCCGGAGGAGGAGCCAAATCCCTCGATCAGGGCCTCGGTTCCGTCCATCGTCTCAAGCCGGGTTTTGACGTCGCGCAGCCGTAAATAATTGGCTTCGCTGGCTTCATGACCGAGGGCCAGTTCTGCGTCCTTGAGCTCCTTAGTTAAGGTCTGCCACTGCCGATGCAAGGCAACAAGCTGCTGCCAGGTCACCAGAACATCCTCCGCGGCGGCCTCAGGGCGGGAGCCCCAGACCGACGAAGTGGTGATGGCCGCCTCGATGCGTTCGGTGATTTCGGTAAGCCCGCGGGCGGCCAATTCGGCCTTGATCGCCTCGGAATCCGCCGCAGCCGCATGGGCGGCGATGTCGATCAGCGCGGCCTTGAGCCGTTCGGCGTCGGGATAGCGGAACTCAAGATGGCTGAGTTCCTCCAGATGGTCATGCAGCAGCCAGGGGTAATTGATCGCCGCCTGCAAAATCAGCGCCTCGCGCAGCGGCACCGCCGTACGGGCGCCGCGATGCAGCGGACTGGACGCCATTTGCTGGCTGACCACGACATAGGGCGTGTTGCGGGTGCCGACTTCGGGACGTTTGGCGCCGAAGCGCGGCTGCCACTCGCCGCGCCCGCCGCTTGCCTGGCGATCGCGCCAATTCCCGCCGCGCTCGCGTGGATTGCCGCCGCCACGTTGCGATTGCGCGGGGGCAAAAAATTGCCGCAGCCGCTCCTGAAAATCCTGCCGGTAATATTTGCGCACGGACTCGTCGGCAATCGCTGTGGTGACTTCGTTGATGCGCGCCTCCAGCGCCGCGCGCCGTTCCGGCGTGTCGAACTCATGACCTTCGGTCATGAACGACCACAGCATGGCGGCGAGCGGCTTGGCCGCCTCGATCACTTCGACCACCGCTTCGGGGCCGGCCGTACGCAAGAGATCGTCAGGATCCTGACCGTTTGGAAGCAGCGCAAACTTCAGGCTCTTGCTGGGCTTGAGCCGCGGCATGGCAATATCCATGGCACGGTACGCGGCGCGCACGCCGGCCTTGTCGCCGTCGAAGCACAGCACAGGTTCGTCCGCCATCTTCCACAGCAGCGCGAGCTGGTCTTCGGTCAGCGCGGTGCCGAGCGGCGCGACCGCGGCGGCATAACCCGCGGTCACCATTGCGATGACATCGACATAGCCTTCGACCACGACCACAGGCGCACCGTCATGGCTGGCCTGGCGCGCCGCGGCGATGTTGTAGAGCGTGTGGCCTTTATGGAAGAGCGGCGTCTCCGGCGAATTGAGATATTTCGCGGGCGCGTCTTTCTCCATGGCGCGGCCGCCGAAGGCGATGACGCGGCCGCGAATATCGGCGATCGGAAACATCACGCGGTCGCGGAAGCGGTCGAAAGGCACGGGAATGTCGCCGCCTGCGATCAGCAGCCCGGCCTCGATCATGTCCTCGACCGGAATGCCGTGACTGCCGAGGTGCTCCTTCAGCGCGAAGCGTTCCGACGAGGCATAGCCCAGGCGGAATTTCATTTGCGTCGCGGGCGTCAGTGCGCGGTCGGCGAGATAACCGCGCGCCTTGGCGCCGGTGCGCGCGGCCAGCGTCGTTTCGAAGAACTTCGCCGCCAGTTCCATGACGTCATGCAGCGTCTTGCGCCGCGCGTCGCGCTGCTGGTCTTCGTGCGAAACTTTCGGCAGCGCCACGCCGGCCATCTGCGCCAGCCGCTCGACCGCTTCCGGGAACGTCACGCCTTCGGTCAGCATGACAAAATCGAAGATGCTGCCGTTCTTGCCCGAGGAGAAATCGAACCAGGCTTCCTTCTGGTCGTTGACGAAGAACGACGGCGACTTTTCCTTGTTGAACGGCGACAGGCCCTTCAACTCGCGGCCCGAGCGCTGCAATTTCACGCGGCGGCCCACGACTTCCGAAACCGGAAGCCGCGACTTCAACTCGTCGAGAAACTGGGGTGTAAAGCGCATGGATTTCCCGCCGCGTGTTGGCGCGGCATTCAGTTGGTTCACAGGTTCTACCGATTCGGTCTCGGCATCATAGGCCGGCAAACCGGGACTTTATGGGGCGATGCGGGGAAGCCCGCATTTGGGCGGCAATCCGGGGCGTTGTCCTAGTTATTCACAGGCGTTGGCGCCCTCCCGGACCCGCTTCCTGAAACCGCGCATAGTGCCTTTAATGAACCGCCGCACCGTCACCATCGCCATTGCGCTGTTCGATGCGGCGGTGTGCGGCATCGCCGCCTTGGCCGCCATTGCCTCCAAATCGGATAACGCCACGCTCGGCCTGGATCAGGCCGCCGGTGCGCTCGCGGTGCTGGTATTTGCGCTGACCGGCGGGCCGGCTTTGGCGCTCATCTACTTCGACAAAGCATCGCGCTGATCTGCGCGCTCGCCTTCCCGGCGCTGATCGCCGTTCTGTTCATCGCCGCCGTGATCGCGTTTTCGCGCTAACCCCGCTACTGCGGCTCCAGCCCGGATTGCTTGAACACTTCCTGCGCGCCGGCGCGGT
>JANMSH010000185.1:0-10199 GCA_031389105.1 Hyphomicrobiales bacterium | reverse complement strand
GCGGCCGTTGCGCGAGACCGCCGCGCACAAGACCGACGGTTATGCCGAACTGGTGTGCTCGAACTCGTTCCGCTCCGACGACAAGGACCACAACGCGGTCGGCCTGCTGCATGAGGAAATGCGCCGGCTCGGCTCGCTGGTCATGCAGGCGGCCGACGCCAACCAAGTGCCTGCCGGCGGCGCTTTGGCGGTTGACCGCGACGGATTTTCCGGCGCCGTATCGGCGGCGCTCGCCGGCCACCCGCTGATCACGCTGGAACGTGGCGAAGTCGTCATTCCGCCAGACGAGTGGGACAGCGTCATCATCGCGACCGGCCCGCTCACCTCGCCCGATCTCGCCGCCACCATCCGTTCGCTGACGGCGGAGGACGCGCTGGCCTTTTTCGACGCCATCGCGCCGATCGTGCATCGCGACAGCATCGATCTCGATCAGGCCTGGTTTCAGTCGCGTTACGACAAAGTCGGCCCCGGCGGCACGGGCGCCGACTACATCAATTGCCCGATGTCGCAGGAGCAATACGGCGCCTTCATCGACGCGCTGATCGCGGGCGACAAAACGTCTTTCAAGGAATGGGAAGCCACGACGCCTTATTTCGATGGCTGCCTGCCGGTCGAGGTAATGGCGGAACGCGGCCGCGAAACGCTACGCCACGGCCCGATGAAACCGTTCGGCCTGACCAATCCGCGCGCGCCAGACGCCAAGCCCTACGCCGTCGTGCAATTGCGGCAGGACAATAAGCTCGGCACGCTGTTCAACATGGTCGGCTTCCAGACCAAGTTGAAACACGGCGAGCAAGTGCGCGTGTTCCGCACCATTCCCGGGCTACAGAACGCCGAATTCGCAAGGCTCGGCGGGCTACATCGCAATACATTCCTCAATTCGCCGAAGTTGCTCGATGAAACGCTGCGCCTCAAAGCCAATCCGAAATGGCGTTTTGCCGGGCAGATCACCGGCTGCGAGGGCTATGTGGAGTCCGCCGCCATCGGCGGGCTTACCGGGCGCTTTGCCGCCGCCGAGCGCCGTGGCGAGGCCATCGTCGCACCGCCGCAAACGACGGCACATGGCGCGCTGCTCGCGCACATCACCGGCGGCCACATCGAGACCATCGATTCCGGGCCGTCGTCGTTCCAGCCGATGAACGTCAACTTCGGCCTGTTTCCGCCGCTGACCGAGAAGGTCGCCTACGACAGAGACGGCCGCAAATTCGGCCGCGGCTCGGCCAAGAACCTCGCCCGCAAAAGCGCGATGAGCGAGCGTGCGCTGAGCGATCTGGCGCAGTGGATCGGCGCCATGTCGCACACCAACGCGGCGGCTGAATAATTAAATCCGTTTGGGATTTCGCGCCGCGCGCCAGATCGCCCATTGCCGCCGCCACGGCGGCAATGGCGCAAAGCGAAACGGGTCATCGTCCGCGCGATCCATGTGCTTGAGCGTCGGTTCAATCGCGGCCAGCGGCAGGAATGCGGGAAGAATTTGTGGCGGCGCAGCGCGCACCGTTTCGCGCGCATTGGCGAGATGGCCGCGCAACAAGGCACGCATCTCGGCAAGTGCGCTACGAAGCGCATCCGTCGCCTGCCCGGCGAAAACATCCTCAAGATCGACGCGATGCCGTTCGAGAACCTCCAGCGGCACATAAAGCTGCCGCCGCGACGCGTGCCTAGGCAGATCGATCAACACTTTGAAAATCGCCGCAGCGATGCTGGCATCAAGCGTAAAATTCTCCGGCAACACACTACCCTGATTGAGAATCCCGGCCGCCATCGCGAATATCGGCGACTGCGTCCGGATGCCGTAAAGCTCCAGCGCGTCGACCGTCCCCATCGGCTCGTCGTAGAGATCGAACGTGTGCGCGTCGATCAGCTCGAGCAGCGGCGCCGCGACAAAGCCATAGCGCCGCAACGTCTCCGTCAGTGCCGCCGCCACCGGATGCGCCGCCGCCTCGCCAACACGCTCGCCAGCCAGCATCTCGCGCCACCATTGCAGTCGGATTTCGCCCGGCATCGGCTCACGGGCCTTGTCGCGAACGCTCGATATCTCGACATTAAAGGCATAGAGCGCGAACAGGCCGTCGCGATGTTCGGCGGGTACAAACAGCGTCGCGAGATAACGGTCCCGGTCGGCGTCTCGCACCAGCGCGGCGCAATGTTGGAAATTGTCTTGCATCGAAACAGTCTAACGTAATGCTCAATCGACGGCGATGAGCCCGGCGCCGACGCGGCGATCTTCCGCCAGCAGAATATTGTAAGTGCTCACCGCGGCGCCGGTCGCCATGGTATCGACCGACACGCCCAAATCCCGGAACCGCGCCCGCAACCGTTCCGGCAGAGGCCAAGGGTCGCGGCCGACACCGATCAGAAATACATCGAGCGCCGTGCCACGCGCCAAGGCGGGTTCGAGCGCGACCAGCGTCAACTCGCTGACATTCGTCACCGGCCAGGCCCAGATGCCATCCGGCAGACAGAGCAGCGATCCACGGTGCGACATGCCGCCGAAGCGGAAACCGCCATTGCCATAGGCTTCGATCTGCGCCGGCGCCGGCAGATGCGGGCTGTCGGCTGAAAGCCCGCCCGCCATCGTTACGAATTGTCGGATTTGGACAGCGAGTCGCGCCCCGTGCCGACACCGAGATAAATCAGGATGGGCGCCGCGATGAACACGGACGTATAGGTGCCGACCAGCACCACGCCGAACATCATGGTCGCGGTGAAGCTGTGGATCGCATGCCCGCCGAACAGCAGCAAAGCCAGCAGCGCCAGGCTGACGGTAACGTGGGTGATGACCGAGCGCGACAGCGTCTGGTTGACCGAGGCATTGAGCAGATCCGCGATCGACATCTTCTTGTAGCGGCGCAGCATCTCGCGGATACGGTCATAGATCACGACGGTGTCGTTCAGTGAATATCCCAGAATGGTCAGCAGTGCCGCGATGCTGGTGAGGTCGAAATCGATCTGTAGCAACGACATGAACCCGATCGTCAGCACGATATCGTGGACGTTGGCGATCATAGCGCCGAGCGCGAACTGCCATTCGAAGCGAAACCACAGATAAATCAGAATGCCGAAAATCGCGAGGCCGAGGCCGACCACGCCATAGGAGAGCAACTCGCTGGACACGCGCGGACCGACCACTTCGACGCGGCGGTATTCGACCGAGGTGCCGAGCGCGGCACGCACTTTTCCTACGGCCTCCTGCTGAGCGGAATCGCCGCCAGGCTGCTCGGCGATGCGGATCAAGACCTCGTTGGGACCGCCGAACTGCTGCAACTGGACCTCGCCGAGGCCAAGTCCTGACAGCGTCGTGCGCATTTGCGCAAGATCGGCTTGGCCGGATAGCGCGCGCACCTCAAGCAAGGTGCCGCCACGAAAATCGATGCCGAAATTCAACCCGTGGAAGAAGTACAGCGAGATCGCGATAATCGATAGCAAAGCCGACAGCGGAAAGCTGATGCGACGGAAGCGCATGAAATCGAATTTAGTGTCGTCGGGGACGAGGCGTAGCAGGCGCACGAGCTATTTCTCCCTGCGCATGATCTTGACCGAAAACAGGTTCTCACTTTTCGGGATCATGCGCGATCCTCTTAAATTGGAACGCGTTGCGGGCGGCGCCACCAAATCCAATAGGCGACGATGAGCCGCGTCACGGTGAACGCGGTGAAAACGGTCGTGATGATGCCGATGCCGAGCGTCACCGCAAAACCGCGCACCGGACCGGTGCCGATGTAGAACAGCACGGCGGCGGCGATGAAAGTGGTAATGTTGGAATCGAGAATGGTTGCGAGCGCGCGGGTAAAGCCCGCGTCGATCGCATTGATCGGAGTGCGGCCGGCGCGCACTTCCTCGCGGATACGCTCGTAGATCAGCACGTTGGAATCGACCGCGATGCCGACGGTGAGCACGATGCCGGCAATGCCGGGCAAAGTCAGCGTGGCGTTGAGCAGCGACAAGATGCCGAAGATCATGGCGACGTTCACCGCCACCGCGATGTTGGCGAAAATTCCGAACAGCCCGTAAGTGGCGACCATGAACACGATCACCAGTCCCGCGCCGACGTAAGACGACAGCTTGCCCTTGGCGATCGAGTCGGCGCCGAGTCCGGGACCGACGGTGCGCTCCTCAATGATCGTCAGCGGCGCCGGCAGTGCGCCGGCGCGCAACAAGATCGAGAGATCGTTGGCGCTCTGCACAGTGAAGCTGCCGGAAATCTGTCCCGAGCCACCGCGGATGGGTTCGCGAATGACCGGCGCCGAAATCACTTCGTTATCGAGAATGATGGCGAAGGGCTTGCCGACGCTCTCCTCGGTCACCTGCGCGAACTTGCGTGCGCCGCTGGTATTGAAGCGGAACGAAACGATCGGCTCGTTGGTGCGCTGATCGAAGCCGGGCTGCGCGTCGGTCAGTTCGGCGCCCGAGACCAGCACGCGCTTTTCGACCAGATTCGGGGTCTTGGGCGCGCTGGCGCTGTAGAGAATTTCAGATTCCGGCGGCACGCGGCCTTGCAGCGCTTGTTCCGGCGATATGCTGACGTCGACCATGCGGAAGTCGAGTTTGGCGGTCTTGCCGAGCAACTGCTTCAGACGGGTCGGATCCTGCAGACCGGGAACCTGCACCAGAACGCGGTCGGCACCCTGGCGCTGGATCAGCGGCTCGACCGTGCCGAGCTCGTTGACGCGGCGTTCGATGATCTGGATCGACTGCTCGACCGACTGGCGCACGCGCGCGGTGATCGCCGGCTCGGTGACGGTGAGCCTGATCAGCCCGTCGGCCTCGGTCCCGATATCGAGGTTGCGCTGGCCGCTGCCGCCGAGAATGCCGCCGAGCGGCTGCGACAGTTCGCGAAGTTTGACGAGCGCGGAATCGAAAGTGCTGGTTTCACGGATGCGGACTTCGACGCCGTTGCCGCGCACCACCAGGCCGGTATAGCCGACGCGCGCATCGCGCAGCACGCGGCGCACGTCGTCGCGCAGCGACTCAAGCATTTCCTTGCGGACCGCCTTGGTGTCGACCTCAAGCAGGATGTGCGAGCCGCCCTGCAAGTCGAGGCCGAGTACGACGTGCCGCTGCGCCCATTTCGGCCAGCTCTGCACCGTCTTCTCGGGGAAAAAATTCGGCACGGCGAAGAGGCAGACGATCAGTGCCGTCAGCACAACCGCCGCTGCTTTCCACCGCGTGAAATAGAGCATGACGTCTCGACTCGATTAGGAAAACGAGGATTAAGAAAAACGAACGGCCGCCGGCGGTCAGCCGGTGGTGGTGTCGTCTTTCACCGGCTCACCCTTGGCGCGCACATCGCTGATCATCTGCCGCAGTTGGCGAATGCGCACACCGTCGGCGACCTCGATTTCGATCTGGTCGTCGTCGATCACCTTGGTGACCTTGCCAATAAGCCCGCCATTGGTGACGACGGTATCGCCCCGGCGCACGTTCTTGACCATCTCCTGGTGCGCCTTCACGCGCTTCTGCTGCGGCCGCAGGATCAGAAAATACATGATGACGAAAATCAGCACGAACGGCAGCAGCGACATCAGCATGCCGCCATCGCCCCCTGCTCCGCCGAAGAGAGAACCCTGTGCAAACGCAGGCGTAATGAACATCGAAGCTTCCTTGGTTGGTTTTGGCGCGCGCCGGCCAATCGTCCCCGACTAGGCCTCCGCGCTCGAATTTCGCGCGGACTATAGCGGCCGTAGCCCCAATTGCAACGCCGCTAGGCCCCTCAAATCCCGCCACTTTTGGCCGATTCCGGCCTGTTCGGCTTGCAGGCCCAGCCCCGCCCCGCTAAGAGCAGCGCAATCTCCGAAAGCACCTGCCATGGCCAAGTCCAAGCCCAAACTGAAGTCCAAATCGGCATCCAAGCTGAAGTCCAAAATCCAGCCTAAGTCCAAGGCGCCGGGCGGCCAAAACGACGTGCTCGAGCGGATCGCCGACGCGCTCGAACGGCTGGTGCCGCAGCGCGGCCTCAAGCCTAATCTGGCCGAGGCCGATGCCTTCGTCTGGCACCCCGACGGGCGGCTCGCGCCGATTCCGCGCGTCAACCGCGTCGAGATGTCGCTGCTCAAGGGCATCGATCGCGTCCGCGAGCTGCTGGTCGAGAACACCGAGCGTTTCGCCAATGGCCTGCCGGCCAACAACGCACTGCTGTGGGGCGCGCGCGGCATGGGCAAGTCGTCGCTGGTCAAAGCCTCGCACGCCACCATCAACGCAACGCTCGGTAACAGCAAGCGCGGGCCGCTCAAACTGGTTGAAATTCACCGCGAGGATATCGAGACGTTGCCGGAGCTGATGTCGATCACCCGCGGCTCGCAGTTTCGTTTCATCGTGTTCTGCGATGACCTGTCTTTCGACAATGACGACACCAGCTACAAGTCGCTCAAGGCGGTGCTGGAAGGCGGCATCGAAGGCCGGCCCGAGAACGTGATCTTCTATGCGACCTCGAACCGCCGCCATCTGATGTCGCGCGACATGATGGAGAACGAGCGCTCGACCGCGATCAATCCAGGCGAGACGGTCGAGGAAAAAGTGTCGCTATCCGACCGTTTCGGATTGTGGCTCGGCTTCCACCGCTGCAGCCAGGATGAATTCCTGGCGATGGTCGAAAGCTACATCGCGCATTACAAGATCAAGGTTGATGCCGACGAATTGCGCCGCGACGCCCTGGAATGGTCGACCACGCGCGGCTCGCGCTCGGGCCGCGTCGCCTGGCAGTTCGTGCAGGATCTGGCGGGGCGCTTGGGCGTCGCGCTGAAGGATTGATCAGCCGCCGCTGAGATACTTGGTCGGATCGACCGGGGTCGAACCCTTGCGGATTTCGAAGTGCAGTTGGGGCGACGTGACGTTGCCGGTCTGACCTGCGTTGGCGATCACCTGCCCGCGCTTGATGCTGTCGCCGCGCTTGACCATGATCTCGCTGGCGTGGGCGTAAGCCGACACGAAGCCGTTGGCGTGGCGGATCAGCACGAGATTGCCGTAGCCCTTGAGCTCGTTGCCGGCGTAAGCGACGACGCCATCGTCGGCGGCTTTGACCGGCGTACCTTCCGGCACCGCCAGATTGATGCCGTCGTTCTGACCGCCGCCATTGGCCTTCGGACCGAAGCCCGCGATCACGCGGCCCTTCACCGGCCAGCGGAACGTTTGCATGTTGCCGGCAGGTTCAGCGGACTGCACGACGCTTTCAGTCTTCTCAGGTTCCTGCGTGGCGATGCGCGCGTTCTGGGCGGGCATGGTCGCGACCTGATCACTCGGGATCGTGCGCGGCTGCGCCAATTGCGGCACGGCTGCCTGAATTTGCGGCGGGCGGGCAACGGCCGGACGGCCGCCGGGAATCGTCAGCCGGTCGCCGACCGTGATGCGGGTCGCGGGCTGAATGTTGTTGGCGTGAGTCAAAGCCGTCAGCGTCACGCCATAGTGGCGCGAGATCGACATTAGGCTTTCACCGGGCGCGACGGTGTGGGCGTTTTCGTAGGCCGCCACACGCTGCTGCGCCGGCGCCGAAGCGTGCGCTGCCGAGGCGGTGACGTAACGCGGAATAACCAGACGCTGGCCGGGCCGAATGGCGGATGCGCTTGCGATGCCGTTGGTCGACAGAAGCGCGTTGACCGGCACGCCATGCTTGCGCGCGATCTGATCGGCGGTTTCGCCGTAACCGACAGTGACCGGCTTGCCGCCGTCCCAGGTCCAGGCGCCGGACTGAGCCGGCGGCGGAACAGCGACCGGCCGTACCGAACCGGTGACATCGGAATACTGCTGCTGCGGATAAGTCTGCTGATGCGTCTGAGTGGCAGCCTGCTGGCCCGGGCGATAAGCGCCGAGGCCTTGCGCGCCGCTCGCGGTGCCGTTGCTCGAAACCGTTGCGGGCGCACTCGGCGCAGGCAGAGGCTGCGCGACGATGCGGCCGGTCGGCGCTGACGGACGCGCGATCGAACCGGTTGTTTCCTGGGATGAAGGCGCCTGACGGCTGGAGGTATTGGTGTATCCGAAGCGTCCGGAATCCGAACAACTTGCGGCACCCACTCCAATCAAGGCGACTAGCACAACGCGCGGCCAAGCATGCGAGCTTGCACGTGAGCGTGACGGCACGAAACGCGACATGTGGTTACTCACTCGTACACAAAATAGATTGCGTTCGAAATAAACCATTGGCGAGTAAATAAGACTTTAAGAATACCCGATTCATTAACCCGAACTTCGAGTTGCAAGGTTAGCAACTCGTTACAGTTCCCGGGCCTGCCCCGCCAATAAAGGAACGAAGCGAACCGCGATCAGGTTTTCTCGCGTGACGCCGCTCGAGGTCTTGGTCAGCTTGACGATATTCTGCGCCCCGCTGTGGGGGCCGAGCGGCAGCAACATGATGCCATCGTCGGCGAGTTGATCGACCAGCGCCTCCGGCAATGTCTCGGCGGCGGCGGTGACGATGATGCGATCGTAAGGTGCCTTGCCCGGCACCCCCGCCAGACCGTCGCCCAACACGACCTCCACATTGTTGTAGTCGAGTGCGCGCAGGCGTTCAGCCGCCTGCTCGGCGAGCGTGCGGTAGCGCTCGACGCTCACCACCTCGCGCGCCAGCCGCGACAACACCGCGGCCTGATAGCCCGAGCCGGTGCCGATCTCGAGCACGCGGTGATGCGGTCGCAGCCGCAACTGTTCGGTCATGTAGGCGACGACGTAAGGCTGGCTGATGGTCTGCCCGCAGGCGATGGGCAAAGCCTGGTCGGCATAGGCGCTGGGGAAATAGTCCGCGTCGACGAAGCGCTCCCGTGGAACTTCGTCCATGGCCCGCAACACCGCCTGGTCGCCGATACCGCGTCCGCGCAAAGTCAGCAGGAATTTCATATGTCTGTTGGCGGACTCAGTGCTTATTTCTGCCATTGATCGCCAATATCCACGTCGTTCGCTTGCATTTTAGCACGTTTGACGGCAATTCAGATAAGATGCCAGGGCGGCGCAGGGAAAGGCTTTCTGCGCCGTTCATTCATAAAGCAGCAGGACATTGAGGCGATAGCGACGATGACGGAATCAAAGGCTCCCGCGCGGATTCTCGTGGTCGAAGACGAATATCTGATCCGGATGCTGCTGGAGGACATGCTGGCCGACCTCGGTTACGAGATCGCCGGCGCTGTCGGCACCATCGCCGAAGCTAAAGTCCTTGCCGCCAAAGCCGACTTCAATATCGCCATCCTCGACGTCAATCTCGACGGTCAGGAAATCTACCCGGTGGCGGAAATCCTCGCCGAGCGGGGCCTGCCTTTTGTGTTCGTGACCGGCTATGGCGAAGGCAGCCTGGCCGAACCGTTTCGCGGCCGCCCGGCTTTGCAGAAGCCGTTCCAGGCCGAGCAACTCAAGACCACGCTCGCCGGATTGCTGGCGAAGGCCTAGTTTTTTGCGCATGACCTTATCCGAAAACCGGTTCCCACCCTCGGATCAAGTCCGAGGGCAGGCTTTTTCGGGATCATGCGTTAGCCCAACACCTCTGCCAACTTCGTCATGAACGGCTCGTCGGTGAGATCGAGCCGAAGCGGCGTCACCGAAATCTTGTTTTCCGACAGCGCGGCGAGATCGCTGCCCGGCTTGGCGCCGGCAATGCCGCCGCGCCCAAACGCGATCCAGAAATACGGATTGCCGCGGCCGTCATTGCGCGGCTCGATGCGCAGCAATTCCTGATCGCGCTTGCCCTGCACCGCGACCGCGACGCCCGCGACTTCATCCGGCTTGCAGTCGGGGAAATTGATGTTGACCAGCACGTCGCGCGGCATCTCCGCGTCCAGTACGCGGCGAATGAGGCCCGGCGCATGCGCGATCGCGGTGTCCCAGTTCGGATGGCCGCGCGTGGCGAAGTTGTAAGCCTGCGACAGCGCGAACGACTTGATGCCGAGTACGGTGCCTTCCATCGCCGCGGCGACGGTGCCGGAATAGATCACGTCCTCGGCGGCGTTGCGGCCGCGATTGACGCCGGACAATACGAGGTCCGGCATGTCCTTCATGATGTGACGCGCGCCCATGATGACGCAGTCGGTCGGCGTGCCCTTCACCGCAAAATGCCGCGGCCCGACTTCGCGCAGGCGCAAAGGATCATTCAAAGATAACGAATGTGACACGCCGGACTGGTCGGTCTCGGGCGCGACGATCCAGACGTCGTCGGACAAAGCGCGCGCGATCTTCTCGCAGGCGTCCAGGCCCGGCGCGTGAATGCCGTCGTCATTGGTGATGAG
>JANMSH010000002.1:0-17908 GCA_031389105.1 Hyphomicrobiales bacterium | reverse complement strand
TGCGGCCCGCACATGATTGATCGCGGGGGCGAGGATTACCAGCAATAATCCGCACAGTGCGATTGGCAGGAACGCCAGCGCCGCGATGCCGCTCAAGTCCCACAGAATGCCGCTGACCACCGGCACGATCACCGCGCAGCTATAGCTGATGGTGAACATCGCGGCGGTGACGCGGTGCACGTCGTCGGGCGGGCTGAGCAACGGCGGCAACGCCAGCAATAGAATGAGGATGGCGGCAGCGGCAAAGCCCTGCAACGCTGCCGAGGCGACCACCCATGCGCCGGTGCCGGTGACGATCCCTAAGGTGGCGAGCACGCACAGCACGCCGCAGACGACATAAGGCCATGCTTTCCGTTCCAGCCGTCCGGCGACCGCAAGAAGAATGAACGAGGCCGGCAACTGGCCGACGTTCAACGCGGTTAGCGCCGCGCTGATCCATTCGCTCTGGCCGTTGCTGCGCAGGTAGTCGGGCAGGAACGCGTTGGTGGCGAAATAAGTCGCGTTGACGGTGCCGAGCATGATGCCGAGCCGCCAGATCAACGGGCTGTTCCAGTCCGGCCACCAGCGCCGCCGCGGCGCCGCCACGTTGGCAGCTGGCGCGCGTGGCGCGGCTAACAACACAACGAGGGCGATGATCGCGACCGGCACGCTCCAGACCACGAAGCCCCACTGCCAGCTTGCGTGAACCATCGGCAGCACCAGCGGCAGCATCAGCGCGACGGGGAGGATTTCGCCGATCAGCAGACCGTTGGTGTAGACGGCGGTGGCAAAGCCGATGCGGTCCGGCAGCCAGGTGCGCACCGCGGGCGGCATAGTCACCTGCATGATGGCGACGCCCGCGCCCATCGCGATGGTCATGGCATAGAGCCAGGCGACGTCCGGCATCGCGCCGCGCAACGCGCCGCCGATCGCGGTGATAAGAAGCCCGACCACCAACGCCGTGCGCACGCCGAGCCGCGCGATCAGCAGCGAGCCCGGTACCGCTGCAAAGGCGAACAGCATGGAGGGCAGGCCGGTGAGAATTCCGATCTGGGTCGCGCTCAGGTTCAGTTCGTCGTGGATCTGCGGGATGACCGGCGGAACCGCCAGAATGGTCAACCGCAAAGCGTTGCCCGCCAGCCATAACAGCAGCAGCGAGGTCAGCAGACGGGCCTGCGGCGTGACGCCGCCGGGCGTTTCGACGATTGAAGCCGGCATGTCGGATGATACTGCGAAGGGGACGAAAATCTGGTCTGTTCGGGGCGCGGGGATACCATACACTGACGCGTCACGCACGGGCGGATGAGCAGGGATGTCGGACGCGCAGAGCCCCCATGAGAATTCGCGCATCTACGCCATCGGCGATATCCATGGCCGCCTCGATCTGCTCGAACGCGTCATTGCCGCAATCGAGCGCGACGTGGCGCAGCATGGCGCCGCCGCGCTCACCGTCACACTCGGCGATTATGTCGACCGCGGTCCGGCTTCCTGCGGCGTGCTCGACAGACTGGCGTCCAATCCGTTTCCGACGCCCTACGTCGCGTTGAAGGGCAATCACGAGGCCTTCATGGAGTCGTTTCTTGAAGATCCGACGCGCGGACCGCACTGGCGCGAACTCGGTGGACTCGAAACGCTGCACTCTTACGGCATTTCGGTTGGCCGCTTCATGATGGGCGCAAGCTTCCAGGACGCGGCGCTGGCGTTGCGCGAAGCGCTGAAGCCATCGCACGCCGGCTTTCTGCAATCGCTGAAAACCTCGCACAGCCACGGCAAATATTTTATGTGCCATGCCGGGGTGCGGCCCGGCGTGCCGCTCGACCGTCAGAACGAGCAAGACCTGTTGTGGATTCGCGGCGAGTTTCTCAACAGCACCATGGATTTCGGCAAGGTCGTCGTGCACGGCCATACGCCGGTCGAGCAACCCGACGTGCGGCCCAACCGCATCAATATCGACACGGCAGCATTCGCCACCGGGCAATTGACCTGCATCGCGCTGGAGCCGGACGGGCATCGTTTTCTGAAAGTCTGATGTCACAAGCGTGCGGCGACCGCGATCTGCCGGCGCACGATGTCCAGCAGCGAATCTTTATTCCAGTCGAAGCGGATGCCGGGAATCTTGAACGCGGCGGCGGCTTCCATGTCGCCGTCGCGGTCGCCGATCAGAAAACTGCGGCTGAGATCGATTGGCCATTCGCGCATCGTCTGTTCGAGCATGCCGGTGCCCGGCTTGCGGCAGTTACAATGCACGGCAAAACCTTCGACCGTGCCGTCTGGGTGATGCGGGCAATAATAAAAGGCGTCGACGTGCGCGCCCTGTTTCTTGAGCACGGCCTGCATGTGGGCGTGGAATGCGTGCAGGTCGGCTTGGCTGTACAGGCCGCGGGCGATGCCAGATTGATTTGTGACGACCACGACGACAAAGCCGGCTTCGTTGAGCAGACGCACGGCCTCCTGCGCGCCAACGACCCAGTCCAATTGGTCCGGCCGGTAGGCGTAGCCATGATCGACATTGAGCACGCCGTCGCGATCGAGAAATGCTGCCGGGCGTTTGGTTTGGTCGCTGCGCAAAAATTTCAACTCCGTCGGTCGCAAGGAGCGAGTTGAACTATATAAGCGACTAATTGGCGGCGGACAAAGTACCATCCAGCGCGCGATCAAACTGAGCTACGGCGCTTTGCGGTCGTGCGCCAGCGTGTCGGCTTCGAGCGACCTGACCGAACTCCAGCGATAGCCGCTGGCGACCCACACCAAGCCGCCGATGGCGCCGAGGGCCAGCGTTGCCGCGCCATACAAAATCGAGACGACCAGGCCGTCGGTCTCCGCGAGACCCGCATAAGAGAACGCCAATATCATCGCGCTCTCGCGCACGCCCCATCCGGCGATCGAAATCGGAATGGTCGCGATCAGGATCACCGGCAACACCAGGAACAGCGCCTGCGTAAAATCGAGTGAGGCGTGCGCCGCGTGCGCTGCGCCCCACGCCGCCAGCACCGTCAGCAGATGGACGACAAACGACATCGCGATGACACGCACGCCGCGCATCGACCGGCACAGTTGCCACGCCAGACGCGAGGCGACGGCGAGATGGCGGGTGCCCCACCATCGCTCCATGATCTGCAGTTTCGGATGTCCGAGGCCGAGAAAGACTCCCGCCGCGCTCAGCGCGCCGAATCCGATCAGGACCAAGGCGGCGCGAGCCACGGGATCCTGCACCAGTTGCAGCGTCCACGGCAGGCACGCGGTCACGATCGTCGCCAGCACCGCGACGCCGATGACGCGGTCGATCAGCACCGAATAGATCGACTTTGGCCAGCCGGCGCCGCCGCGCGCCAATAGCCAAATGCGGGCCGCGTCGCCGCCTACCGTCGACGGCAACACCTGGCTAAAGAATTGTCCGATGAAGATGTAACGCAGGCTGGTGAGGATCCGCAGCGCGACGCCGCATGCCGCGACGATATCCCGCCAGCGCAAGGCGGCGAGCCCAACTTGGGCAACTATCATGGCCAGGAGAAAGCCGATCCAGCGCAGATCGAGGTCGCCGAGTTGCCGCCCGAGATTGTCGAGATCGACCCGGCGTAGCGACAGATACAACAGCAGCGCGGAGATCGCCGCCTTGAGCAAAAATGACAACAGGCGCCGCATCGCCTCATGATCTCCGCAGGGAACTTTCCGGGGATTGGCCTTCGCTGCCTTGCACTAAGGCATTATCGGGCGCGAATCCATGGCTATTGCCGTAAACAAGGTCTGCCATAAATCACCAACGCGCATATGCATTTTATTAACGGGCGGGGCCCTATGATGGCCTGAGCGGCCCGTTGCCTGGCGTGACCGGCTTTCCCATGACCGCCTGAAATTCAAATGAAAATTCTTGTCACCGGCGGCGCTGGCTATATCGGAAGTCATGCCTGCAAGGCGCTCGCCGCGGGCGGCTTCGAACCCGTGACATACGACAATCTCTCACGCGGCAATCGCTGGGCCGTGAAATGGGGCCCGCTGGAAGTCGGCGACATCGGCGATCCGGCTCGCCTTGGCGCGGTGCTTGAACAATACAAGCCGGCGGCCGTAATCCACTTCGCGGCCTTTGCCTACGTCGGCGAGTCCGTCGAGCATCCCAATCTGTATTATCAGAACAATGTGTGCGGCAGCGCTTCGCTGTTACGGGCAATTACGCAATACAAGCCGATCCCGGTGGTGTTCTCATCGACCTGCGCGACCTATGGCGTGCCGGACCAGGTGCCGATCCCGGAAGGTCATCCGCAGCGCCCGATCAATCCCTACGGCTTCACCAAATATGTCGTCGAACGCATTCTCACCGATCTGGATCAGGCACACGGCTTGCGCTCGGTTTCGCTGCGCTATTTCAACGCTGCCGGCGGCGATCCTGATGGCGAGGTCGGCGAAGCGCACAATCCCGAAACCCATCTAATTCCGCTGGTGCTGGCCGCGGCGCGCGACGGCACCGCCGTCACCGTATTCGGCGACGACTACGACACCGAGGACGGCACCTGCATTCGTGACTACATCCACGTCGCCGATCTGGCGGACGCGCATGTGCGAGCGTTGAAATATCTGCTGTCGGGCGGCGCGACCTGTGCGCTCAATCTGGCAAACGCCAAGGGCTACTCGGTGATGGATGTCATCCGCACGGCCGAGCGCGTCTGCGGCAAACCGATCAAGATCAAATTGGCGCCGCGGCGGGCGGGCGATCCGCCGGCCCTGATCGGCTCCGGCGAACGGGCGCGCGAACTGCTGGGCTGGGTACCGGCGCGATCCGCGCTGGACGTGCAGCTTTTGGATGCGTGGAATTGGATGCAGAAAAACGCGGGGAACCGGTAACCGATTGGTAACGGAAGTTGGTTACCGATTGGTGAACGCAATTTGAGGGCTGCCTATGGCTAAGAAGCGGGATTCGGACGTTAAAAGCGAGAAGTCG
The DNA here is from genome assembly GCA_031389105.1 of Hyphomicrobiales bacterium. Classification (GTDB taxonomy): domain Bacteria; phylum Pseudomonadota; class Alphaproteobacteria; order Rhizobiales; family Xanthobacteraceae; genus Pseudolabrys. Next base: position 12,996 of record JANMSH010000002.1, on the reverse strand, counting down.
TTCAGTATGCTGCCTAACGTTGAATCGCCATCCGTCGAGCCTATCGCCGTCGGATCGATGCATCTGCAAAAGCGCGTCCTGGTGACCGGCGGGTCGGGATTTCTAGGATCGCATCTTTGCGAACGGCTGCTTACGGAAGGCGCCAACGTCATCTGCCTGGACAACTTTTTTACTGGCGCGCGCACCAACATCGAGCGGCTGCTCGACGACAAACATTTCGAGCTGATCCGTCACGACGTGACGTTCCCGATCTATCTCGAGATCGACCAGATCTACAATCTGGCTTGTCCGGCGTCGCCGATCCATTACCAGCACGATCCGGTGCAGACGACCAAGACCAGCGTGCACGGCGCCATCAACATGCTCGGCCTCGCCAAGCGGGTGAAGGCGAAAATCCTGCAAGCCTCGACCTCGGAAGTCTACGGCGATCCCGATCAGCATCCCCAGACCGAAGCCTATTGGGGCCACGTCAATCCGATCGGGCCGCGCTCCTGCTACGACGAAGGCAAGCGCTGCGCCGAGACGCTGTTCTTCGATTACTGGCGCCAGCACAAGCTTCGCATCAAGGTGGCGCGCATCTTCAACACTTACGGACCGCGCATGAATCCCAATGACGGACGCGTGGTGTCGAACTTCATCGTGCAGGCCTTGCTCGGCCAGGACATCACCATCTACGGTGACGGCTCGCAGACGCGTTCGTTCTGCTACGTCGACGATCTGATCGACGGCCTGATGCGCTTGATGGCGACGGGGGATGAGGTAACCGGGCCGATCAACATCGGCAATCCGAACGAGTTCACGATCCTCGAACTGGCCACCAAGATCGTCGACATGGTCAACTCGGGCTCTAAGATCGTCCGGCGGCCATTACCGGAAAACGATCCGCGTCAACGCCAGCCGGACATCACGCTTGCAAAGAAACATCTGTCCTGGCAGCCGCACACGCAGCTCCAGGAAGGCCTCACGCGCACGATCGCCTATTTCGAGAACCTGCTGTCGGAGCAGCGGACACGCCAACTGCTGCTGATGCGCACTTAAGCGCGGGCGCACGTCGAAAACGCTATCTGGCTCCGGCATAGATGCCGGGGCCTTTTTTATTGATTCGGGCGCAAAAGCACCCGAATAGCCGCGCCGGCTCTCCGTTCAAGGCCAAATTCCCTGTTCTTTTAGCCCTGGAATTTGCTAGTTAAACCGCGAACATTCAACGGCAGGTGCCTTTTGAACTATCCGTCGACCAAAACCACGCCGGCACCCCAGAGTGGAACGGCGCAAGCCGACATCACTGTTGTCGGCGGCGCCGGCCATGTCGGGATTCCGCTGGTGCTCGCCTTCGCCGAAGCGGGGTTGACGGTCAATATCAACGATCTCAATGAGGCGACGCTGGCCACGTTGCGATCCGGCAAACTGCCATTCATCGAGCATGGCGCGGCGCCGCTTTTGACCAAGGCGCTGGCGGACAACAGGCTGGTCTTCACGTCGTCGCCGAGCGCGGTCAGCCGCGGTGGCCCGGTCGTCATCACCATCGGTACGCCGGTCGACGAATTCCTCAATCCGGTGCCGGGGCCGGTGCAACGTTGCATCGACGAGCTGTTGCCGCATGTATCCGACGATCAACTGCTGGTGTTGCGCTCGACGGTTTATCCCGGAACGACCGACTGGGTGCATGACTACCTGGCGCGGCTTGGACGAAAGAACAAAATCGCGTTCTGTCCCGAACGCGTCGTGCAAGGCTACGGCATCAAGGAACTGCGCGAGATGCCGCAGATCATCAGTGGCACGACTCCCGAAGCCGAACAGGAGGCGTCCGACCTGTTCCGCCGCATCGCGCCCGAACTGGTTGTCGTCAAGCCGCTCGAAGCCGAGTTCGCCAAGCTGTTCAACAACGCCTATCGCTACATCGAATTCGCGGCGACCAATCAGTTCTACATGATCGCCAAAACCGCGGGTGTCGATTATCAGGCGATCATGAAGGCGATGAAGCACAATTATCCGCGCGCCAAGAGTTTCCCGGGTCCCGGCTTCTCCGCCGGTCCTTGCTTGTTCAAGGACACGATGCAGCTCGCTGCTTACGCGCGCAATCAATTCGGTATCGGTCACGCGGCAATGCAGGTGAACGAAGGGCTGGTGCTGCAACTGGTCGACGACCTGAAGCGTGCCTATGATATTTCCAGCATGACGGTCGGGCTGCTTGGCATGGCGTTCAAGGCCGAGATCGACGACACGCGCGCTTCGTTGAGTTACAAGCTTAAGCGCACGCTGCAAATGTCAGCGCGCAAAGTTCTCACCACCGATCCGTTCGTAACAACCGATCCGGCGATACTGCCGCTCGACCAGGTCGTGGACCAGAGCGATCTTCTGATCCTGTGCACGCCGCATTCGGCCTACAAGGATGCCGATTTCAACGGCAAGCCGGTGGTGGATGTCTGGGGCTTTCTCAAGAGCGCGAATGTCGTGTACTAGCGCATGATCCCGACGCGGCTCGATATCGTCATCCCGGTTTACAACGAAGGGAACATCATCCTCGCGACGCTGGCGGCGCTCCGCAACAATGTCCGCACGCCGTCGCGCATTCTCATTTGCTACGACCGGACCGATGACGACACGCTGTCGACGATCCAAGCGCACCCCGAGTGCGTCGAAGGTCTCGCTGTCGAATTCGTCCACAATCCCGCCGGTGGGCCGCATGCCGCGGTGATGGCCGGCTTTGCGGTGAGCCAAGCGCCTTTCGTGCTGGTGTTTCCCGCCGACGACAATTTCAACGCCGGCATGATCGACGCGATGGTCGCCAAGGCCGGGCAGGGTGTCGACGTCGTCTGCGCCAGCCGCTTCATTCCCGGCGGCTGCATGGTCGGCTGCCGCTGGCTCAAGGCTGCGCTGGTCCGCACCGCGGTGTTCACGCTCTATTATGTCGCCCGCCTGCCGACCCGGGACGCCACCAACGGATTTCGGCTGTTTTCGCGCCGGGTGATCGATCGTATCGAGATCGAATCCGACCGCGGTTTCTGTTACAGCCTGGAAATGCTGGTAAAGTGCCATCGCCTCGGCTGGCCGATCGCCGACGTGCCGGCGCAATGGTTCGAGCGCAAGCAGGGCTCGGGCCGTTTTCAGGTGCTTAACTGGGTGCCGGCCTATCTGCGTTGGTATGTCTACGCCTTCGCGACCACGTTTTTGCGGCGGCCGGCAGATAGCGTAAAGCAGCGTCCGTCTTGGAAGACCGCGACATGATACGGCTGCCAAAACTGACGCCGCGCCAGATTTTGATCGTGTTGCACGATCTGCTCGCTACCGTCGCGGCGGTGCTGCTGACATTCTATATGCGGTTCGAAGACCAGCGGCTTTACGAGAAGCTGGCCGGACTCAAGATCATGTTGCCGTTGTTCCTACTGTTTGCCGCGGCGGTGTTTTTCGTGTTCGGCCTGCAGCGCAACAAGTGGCGCTTCACTTCGGTTCCGGATCTTTACAATATATTCCGCGCCTCCTCGATAATGGCGGTGGCGCTGCTGGCGCTCGATTACGTGCTGCTGTCGCCGAATGTCTATGGCACGTTCTTTTTCGGCAAGATCACCATCCTGCTGTACTGGTTCCTGCAGATGTTCTTTCTGGGCGGCTCGCGCGTCGCCTACCGATATTTCCATTACGCCCGCACGCTTCAGCGCGTGAAAATCGCCGACGCCACACCGACTTTGATGCTCGGCCGCGCCGCCGACGCTGAAGTCTTGCTGCGTTCGATCGAAAGCGGCGCGGTCAAGAAGATCTGGCCGGTCGGTATTCTGTCGCCATCGCCGACCGATCGCGGGCAGTCGATCCGCGGCATCCCGGTGCTTGGCGACATCGAGGATCTCGAAAGGGTCGTTGCCGATCTTGCATCGCGCGGCACTAGGGTAACGCGGCTGGTGCTGGCGCCTTCGGCGTTGTCGCCGGAAGCGCGGCCTGAATCGATCCTGATGCGCGCGCGCCGGCTCGGTCTGACGTTGAGCCAATTGCCTTCGTTCGATGCCGGCGGGATTGCGGTGCAATTGGCGCCGGTGGCGGTCGAGGATCTGTTGCTGCGTCCCAGCGTTCGGATCGACTATCAGCGGCTCGAACAATTCGTCGCCGGAAAGTCGATCGTCGTCACCGGCGGCGGCGGCTCGATTGGCTCGGAGATTTGCAACCGAGTTATCGCCTTCGGCGCCGCCCGGCTGCTGGTGATCGAGAATTCCGAGCCGGCATTGCATGCCATCATGGAAGCGCTCAAGGGCAGCGACAGCAACGCCGAGATATCCGGGCGGATTGCCGACATTCGCGATCGTCCGCGAATCGTGGGCCTGATCGCGCAGTTCAAACCCGACATCGTGTTTCACGCCGCCGCGCTGAAGCATGTCCCCATGCTCGAATTGGACTGGGACGAGGGCATCAAAACCAACGTTTTCGGCTCGAACAACGTCGCCGCCGCGGCCGCGGCGGCGGGCTGCGCAGCGATGGTGATGATCTCGACCGACAAGGCGATCGAGCCGGTGTCGGTGCTGGGCGCGACCAAACGGCTGGCGGAAATGTATTGCGAGGCACTGGACGAGGAGTTCGGCCGCCACGGCGGCAACGGCAAGCGCGCCATGCGTTTAATCTCGGTGCGGTTCGGCAATGTGCTGGCCTCGAACGGCTCGGTGGTGCCGAAGTTCAAGGCGCAGATCGAAGCCGGTGGTCCCGTTACCGTCACGCATCCGGACATGGTGCGCTATTTCATGACCATCCGCGAAGCCTGCGACCTGGTCGTCACGGCGGCCAGCCACGCCCTGGCGCCCGAGCGGCACGATGTTTCGGTCTACGTGCTCAACATGGGTCAGCCGGTCAAGATCGTCGATCTGGCCGAGCGCATCATCCGGTTGAGCGGTCTTGAACCCGGTCGCGACATCAAGATTACCTTTACCGGCGTTCGCCCGGGCGAGCGGCTGCATGAAATCCTGTTTGCGAACCACGAAGAAACCTCGGAGATTGGGATTCCCGGCATCGTCGCCGCCAAACCGGTGCGGCCGACGCTGGAGTCGATCCGGGGTTGGGCCGCGAAGCTGGAGCAAGGACTGGCGCGCAATGAGCGCACCACCATTTATAAAGTGCTGCGGGACGCGGTGCCGGAATTTCGCGGCGAGGCGGCTTGAGCCCGACACTCTCAAAGGAGCGCGGCTCTTGGACCTGACGGCCTATTTCAAAGCTGAGTTTACCGAACATCGCGACGTGACGCTTCGCACCGAAGCGGCATTGGCCGGTGTATTCGGCGCGCTCGTGACAGCCTGCGCGACATCAATTCGCGGCGGCGGCAAGATCATGTTGTTTGGCAATGGCGGCAGCGCCGCCGATGCCCAGCACCTCGCCGCCGAACTGACCATTCGCTACAAGAAAGACCGCACGGCTATCGCCGCGATCGCGCTGACCACCGACACCTCGGCGCTGACCGCTGCCGGCAACGATCTGGGCTTCGAACGGATCTTCGCGCGGCAGGTCGAAGCGCTCGGAAAACCTGGCGACGTAGCTCTCGCCATCTCGACGTCAGGCACCAGCCCGAATGTGATCGCCGCCCTGAAGCAGGCGAAGGCCATGGGAATCGTGACCGCCGCCTTGAGCGGGAAGGGTGGCGGCGACCTGGCGGGGCTTGCCGAGCATCTGCTGGTGGTGCCATCCGACACCACTGCGCGCATTCAGGAAATGCACATTACGCTCGGCCAGATGCTTTGCGGCGCGTTGGAAATCGAATTGGGTCTGGGCTAATCCCCCTACAAAGCCGTTATAAAACAATGGATTACTGCTGACGTCGTTTATTATTTCACTAATTGAAAATACGCTTCCAAATACTGAAATACTCTTGACTCAAAAGCACCGTCCGCCTTCCCTGTGTGGTGAGGGAGAAACGAACAAATGAGCGTAACCATTTTGCCGGGCCCCGGCCTGAAGGCGCGTCCACCGCGCAGCAATGCCAATGGCGACCGGCACAGCATTCAGTCGGTCGACCGTGCGCTGTACCTGCTGGAAACCATCGCGGAAGCCGGCGGTGAGGCGACGCTGACCGACCTGGCCACGCGGACAGGTCTCAACATCTCGACCTGCCATCACCTGCTGGCGACGCTGATCCAGCGCGGCTTCGCGGCGAAGGTGCCGGGGCGCCGGCTCTATGCCCTGGGCTCGCGCATCATCGCGCTGTCGCACGCCTGCCTCCAGGTGGATCTGCCGCGCCGCGCGCAGCGCTACATGGAGGCGATCAACCGCGCCACCGGCGAAACCGTGCATCTCGCCGGCTTGCAAGGCGACAACGTGATGACGCTCGCGGTGCGCGAAGCGCGCCACGCGGTGCGGGTCGATACCGGTAAGATCGGCAGGGTCGAAGCGCCACATGCCACCTCGGTCGGCAAGGCCATGATGGCTTGGCTGCCGGAAGACGAGATCCACCGCATTCTCGCCAATGGCATGAAACGCTACACCGACAGCACCATCACCGAGTTTCCGGCATTTCTTGAATCGCTGCGCCATGTGCGGCGCAACGGTTACGCCATCGACCGCGAAGAGTTTCTGCCCGGCGTGATTTGCGTCGGTGCGGCGATCCGCGATCAGGCCGGCACCGTCATCGGTGCCATCAGCGCTTCGACACCGACTATGCGGGCAACCGAGGAACACATCGCGCTGATGCGCGATGAAATCAGCGCCGCCACACGCGCGCTGTCCGCCGAGTTCGGCGAACCCAGCGTGCAACCAACCGCCGATCGGCCGCAGGCCGTCACCAACTGATCAATGGGCTTCGATCCACGCTCTTCAACGATATAAATTCTTTCGGAGGAAGTATGTACGCGCCAGCCGGAGTCAAAACGAACCACAATGAGTTTCCGATTCCGGACAGCATGAAGGCTTGGGTGCTCGGCGATCCGGGGCAGCTCAGCTTCACCGACAAGCCGACGCCGGTGCCGAAAAAGGCCGAAGTGCTGGTGCGCATCGACGCGGTGGCGATTTGCGCGACCGATCTCGAAAATATCTATCACGGTCCGCCGGCGCTGATCGAAGGAGGCCTGCCGTTCAACAAAAACTGGACCCCCGGTCATGAATACATGGGCACGGTGGTAGCGCTTGGACCCGGCGTCGACGAATACAAGCTCGGCACGCGTGTGAGTGTCGAGATTCATGCCGGTTGCGGTCAGTGCAAGCGCTGCCGCGAAGGCATGTACACCTCGTGCCACAATTATGGCCTCAATTACGGCGACGTCGACAAGGGCCATCGCGCCAACGGTTTCACGACAGACGGCGGCTTCTGCGAGTATCAGGTCAACAACATCAATACGCTGGTCGCCATCCAGGACGATATGACGGACGAGGAAGGCACGCTGGTCGTGACTGCCGGCACTGCGATGTATGCGCTGACCGAGCTCGGCGGCCTCGTCGCGGGCGAGAGCGTGGTCGTCACCGGCCCGGGCCCGATCGGACTTATGGCCGTTGCGGTGGCGAAAGCGATGGGCGCGCAGCCGGTGATCCTCACCGGCACACGCGACAACCGTCTGGACATCGGCAAGAAGCTCGGCGCCGACCACGTCATCAACATCCGCAAAACACCGGATGTGGTCGCGGAAGTGAGGAAGCTTAACGGCGGCAAGGGCGTCGATTATGTCGTCGAATGCTCGGCGGCGTCGAGCGCGGTCAACGACGCAGTGCGCATGGTCAACCGCGGCGGGCGCGTTTGCCTCGCGGCGTTCGCGCATGAAGAAGTGCCGGTCGATGTCGCGCATATCGTGCGCAACAACATCTATCTTTATGGCATTCGTGGTGAGGGCAAGAGCGCCACGCATCGCGCCGAAGCGTTCATGCGGCAGAAGCGTTTCGACGCGACGCTCATCCACACCCACACTTTCCCGCTCGGCGATCTGCCGGAGGCGCTGCGCTACGCCAAGGACCGCGTCGACGACGCCATCAAAGTGGTGGTGAAAGCGAAAATGAACGCCGCGCAGAAAGAAGCGGCGGAGTAGTTATGGTCATCTCCGGGCCGGCGCGTAGCGCCCGAGTCCCGGTGATCCCGTTTAGGGACGCGCAGTGCCCTCCTGAAAGGGATGGCCGGTCAAGCCCGGCCATGACAATCGATAGATTGGAGATGCATGCTCATCTGCGACGAATATCTGACGCCTGCTTCGCTCGCCGAAGCCTTTGCCGCGATGGAGCAGCATCGCGGTCGCTATCGCGTCGTCGCGGGCGCGACCGACACGCTGCCCTGGGCGCGTGAGGGACGGGCCGGCGACGTGACGATCCCGACGCTGATCGACGTCTCTAAAATTCCGGAACTGAACGAACTGCATGTCGACGAACGTCGTGTGCGGCTCGGCGCCGCGATGCCGATCCAGCGTTTTCTCGACGAACCGGCGCTCGCCCGCGCGCTGCCGGCGCTGCCGCGCTGTGCGGTCTGGTTCGCCGACGACCAAATCCGTGCGCAAGCGACCATCGGCGGCAATGTCGTGAACGCGTCGCCCGCGGCCGACGCCACGCCGTGCTTGATCGCGCATGAAGCAAGCATCGAGTTGGCCACCTCGCACGGCGGCAAGATCGCCAAGCGGTCGATGCCGCTGCGGGATTTCATCACTGGTCCGGGAAAAACCAAGCTCGCCGACGGCGAGCTGGTGACCGGCTTTGAATGTGATGCCTTGCCGGGATATGGCGGCAGTTTCGAGAAGGTCGGCCACCGCCGCTCGCTGGTAATTTCGCTTGTGTGCCTGGCGGTGCTGGTAAAGCTCGACGCCGACGGACGGCAATTCGAGGACGTACGGCTGGCAATTGCCGGTATCCGGCCGATCCCGCGCCGCCTGCGTGAGATCGAAGACTTCCTGCGCGGCAAGACTCTGTCGGCTGATTTACTTGAGGAGGTAGCCGATCTGCCGCTCGATCTGGTGCAATCTCGCACGCGCCAGGAATACCGCCGCGATGTGGTGCGCGGCTTCCTGATGCGCGGCCTGATCACGGCCGCAAAGCGGGCCGGCGCCGATCCGGACGCGCTCCCCGGTGAACTGGAGGCGGCCTATGGTTGATATCCAACTCAACGCCGTCATCAACGGCCGCAAGATTTCCCGTGCCGCCAAGCCGCACCAGCGGCTGCTGGATTTCATCCGCGACGATCTCAATCTGACGGGTAATAAAGAAGGCTGCGGCGCCGGCGAATGCGGCACCTGTTCGGTGTTTGTCGACGGCGTGCTGATGAAGTCCTGCCTGATGCCGGTGGCAAAGGCGCAAGGCGCGCAGATCGACACCTTCGAGTCGCTGGCCAAGACCGGCGAACTGAGCGTGCTGCAGAAGGCCTTCCACAAAGCCGGCGCCAGCCAATGCGGCTATTGCATTCCCGGCATGGTGATGGCGGCGACCGCGGCGTTGCGGATCAATCCGTTTGCCGACCGCGAGGAAATCAAGGAGCGGCTCGGCGGCAATATCTGCCGCTGCACCGGCTATCAGAAGATTTTCGACGCCGTGGAACTGGCGCGCGACGTGCAGAACGGCCATCTGCCGGCAACCGCGCTGCTGGAAACGGAAATTCCCGATGGCGAAGTCATCGGCAAGAACGTCCGGCGCATCGATGCGCCGAGCAAGGTGTCCGGCCGGCTCAAATATGCTGGCGACATGACCATGCCGGACATGCTGCACGTGCAGGTGTTGCGTTCGCCGCACGCCCATGCCCGTATTGTCTCGATCGATACTTCCGCCGCCGAAGCGATGGACGGTGTCGAAGGCGTGATCACCAGCGCCGATGTGCCCGGGCAGGACGGCTTCGGCGTGTTCGTCAATGACCAGCCGATCATGGCGCGCGGCAAGGTGCGTTACGTGGGCGAGGCGGTGGCGGCGGTCGCTGCCGAGGACGTGCTGACGGCCAAGCGCGCATTGGCGGCGATCAAGGTCGTCTATTCGCCGTTGGCGCCGGTGCTCGATCCCGACGAGGCCATGCGGCCGGGCGCGCCGGTGGTGCACGATTACGCGCCCGATAATGTCACCAAGCACATTCCGATCCGGGTCGGCGACGTCGAGAAGGGTTTTGCCGAATCCGATTTGGTGGTCGAAGAAACATATTCGACGCAAGCCATCGAGCACGCCTATCTCGAGCCGGAAGCTGGGCTGTCTTACGTCGATGCCGACGGCGTCGTGGTGGTGATCTCGCCGAGCCAGAACATCACCCATCATCGCCATATGTTGGCGCGCATCATCGCCAAGCCGATCAGCAAAGTCCGCTTCATCATGAGCCCGGTCGGCGGCGGTTTCGGCGGCAAAGAGGACATGATCTATCAGGGCATGCTGGCGCTGCTGGCGATGAAGACGCAGCGCCCGGTGCGGCTGGTATTCACCCGCGAGGAGTCGATTATTTCCACGGCAAAAAGACATCCCTCGCGCACGTCGTTGCGCATGGGCGTGATGCGCGACGGCCGCATCCGCGCGCTGGAAATGCGGATGATCTGCGACGGCGGCGCCTATGGATTGTCGACCGAAGGCGTCATGCGCAAGGCCGCGATCCTGGCGGCCGGGCCTTATGTCATTCCCAACGTGAAGGTCGACACCTACGGCATCTACACCAACAATACGCCGTCCGGCGCGTTCCGCTCGTTCGGTGCGCTGCAGACCGCATTTGCCACCGAGTCTCATCTCGATATCTGCGCCGAGCGGCTCGGGCTCGATCCGTTCCAGATCAGGCGCGTCAACGCGATGCAGGACGGCGCGACGACGCATACCAAAGCCAAGCTCGGCACGGTCAGTCTGACGCGCGCGCTCGATGCCGCCGAGAAGGCTTCCGGTTGGCAGGCTGGCGCGCCGACCTCGCGCGGCGACACGCGGAGCGATCTCGATGGCAGCGATGTGCGGCCGGCGGTTTCGCTCGGCGCGCGTTTCACGGCGACCGGCAAGCAAGAAGCGGCGGAGTAACGCATGGCCCGCAAGCGTGGACGAGGGATGGCAGCCTGCTGGTACGGCATCGCGCGCACCGCAGCGGTCGATCGCGCCGGCGCCTGGGCCGAGATCGACGACGGCGGCAGCGCCAAGATCATCACCGGCGTGACTGAGATAGGGGAAGGCATCCTGACGGTGCTGGCGCAGATCGCGGCGCATGAAATGGGTGTGAAGCCCGAGCACGTTGTGATCGGCGACAACGACACCGCGCGCTCACCGGAGGCGGCACATGCCGGCGCCAGCCGCCAGACCTATATGATCGGCAACGTGGTCGCTTTGGCGTCGCGCGAAGCCCGCAAGCGGCTGGTCGAAGTGATGGCCGATGTATGGGACGTCGAGGCCGACGTAATCAAGACCGGCAACGGTGAGATCTGGGCCGAGAACACCAATCACCGCATCACCATGGGTGAGGCAGTGACCTGCGCGAAAGGTAGGGGTGTGGTGCCGGTCGGCTCCGCCACCTTTGGCACGAACACCACCGGTCTCGATCCGGTCGATGGCTCGGGTAGGCCGTGGCAGGCCTATGTGTTCGGCTGTCAGGTGGCCGAGGTCGAAGTAGATACCGTGACCGGTGAAGTCCAGGTGCTGGGCATCTGGGCCGCGCACGATGTCGGCCGCGCCGTCAACCCTCAGGGCGTCGAAGGCCAGATCGAGGGCGGCATCGTGCAGGCGCTCGGCCAAGCTTTGATGGAAGACTACGAACTCAAGGACGGCCACACCACGACCTCTGGCTTTGCCAAATACATTCTGCCGACATCGCTCGACGTGCCGCGGGTGAATTCGATCATCATCGAGGATCCCGATCCGATCGGACCGCTGGGCGTTAAGGGCATCGGCGAACCGGCCATGGTGCCGACGATCCCAGCCGTCATGAACGCGATCTACGATGCGGTTGGCGTGCGCATTTTCGACCTGCCGGCGACGCCGGAGAAACTGCTGATGGCGATGCGGGCCAAACAACGCGAAGCGGCCGAGTAAACGAGGCGAGTTATGAGTGCGGTTGCGGCAGCGGAGCAGACACGGGAGGTTCCGTTCGACGCGGACCTATCGCAGATTCGCCATCTCGCCCGGCTGTTGCCGGGGCCGCTGCCTGTGGCGGTCAACGGCATCCGCGTCGCCGCCAGCATCCGGCCCAATAAATTTGTTATCGAAGGTGGCGACGATTCAGCCGTGACGATGCCGCGCACCGCGTTCCAGGTGGCCTATTCCGATTGCACGGTGATGATCGACTCCGGCCTGGACCGGGAAACCCACGATTCGTTTTCGACGCCGGACAAGCGCGAGCCGTATTTCCCTAAAGCTTTCGCCAAGCTGCAGCAGGCTTTGAACGCCGCGCGCATGATCGTCTTGACGCATTTCCATGCCGACCACGTCGCCGGGGTCACGCGCGCGGCGAACTTCGACGAACTCGCTGCCAAGACCTTCGTCAGCGTTGCGACCGCGCAATGCCTGCTGAACACGCCGCACCGGCCACATCTGGCCATGACCGCGGAGCAGGTCAATCGCTTTAGTATCTTCAATTACGGTGACTATTTCCCGGTGGCGCCGGGCATCGTCATGATCAAGGCGGCCGGTCATTCCGTCGACCACCAGATGGTCTACATCGCGCTGCAGTCGGGCCGCGAAATCCTGCACAGCGTCGATGTCGGCTGGGTGCTGGATAATATTCGCCAGATCAAAGGCAAGGCGGCGCCCTGGGTGAAGGAAGACGTGCCGGCGGTGATCGGCCAACTGCGCTGGCTCAACAACGTGTTGTGCAACGAGCCGAACGTCACGCTGCTGGTGACCCACGACGATGAACTGCTCACGTCGGCGGTGGCGGCTGGCTTATTGGGAAGAGACCTGACGATCTAACGAAGAAACGCGCACAGAAAATAAATCAAACGGGAGGACATCATGAAAAAAATCGCATCGTTTGCCTTGACGCTGCTCATGCCGGCCTTGGTCGCCGGCGCAGTCGCCGCCAATGCCCAGGACTTTCCGACCCGGTCGGTCACCATGATCGTGCCGTTTCCAGCCGGCGGCCCCAGCGACGTCGTGGCGCGCATCATGGCCGACGGCATGACCAAGCATCTCGGC
>JANMSH010000125.1:0-2376 GCA_031389105.1 Hyphomicrobiales bacterium | reverse complement strand
GCATCAGCCGGTGTACCAGCGAGCCGCGCAGCAGAGCGGTGGCCGAACCGGCCGGTGCGTTGGCGCGCGCCGCATCGTCATCCTCGACGCTGGAGGGCGTGATGGTGCGCAAGGTGGCGCGGTCCGGCGTGGCCTCAGTGGTGAGCCAGGGCGGCAGATCGATTTTGGCGGGCGCGAATTTCGCGGGGCCCTGGGCGGCCGCCGCCGGTTGCGGCTCGCCCTTGCGATAGCGCAGTACCTCACCGTCGCCATCATCGGCCGGCTCGGATACGCAATACGGCGCGAGCGCGTTGTCGACGAGCTGATACCAGCAGCCGTCCGGAATCTTGTTCTTGCCCTGCGTGCCGCAGATCACCAGCCGTTCCGCGGCGCGCGTCATCGCCACGTAAAGCAGGCGGCGATATTCGTCGCGGGCGTCCTGCTGCGCCTGGGCACGCGCATCCGACATCGGGCCAACATCGTTGCCGCGCGCCGTACCCCAGACCAGTGCCCCGTTCTCAAGCGCCAACAACCGCGGATCGCGCGGGCCGCCCGGCGGCGTGGTGGTGTCGGCCAGGATCACCGTGTTGGCTTCGAGCCCTTTGGCGCCGTGCACGGTCATCACCCGCACTTCGTCGCGCGCCATCTCCATGTCGCGGCGCACCTCGGCGCGCGCGGCGCGCAGCCAGGCGAGGAAGCCTTGCAGCGACGGCGTTTGCCGCGTTTCGTATTCCAATGCCAAATTGAGAAATTCGTCGAGAGCGTCGTTGGCCTCCGGCCCGAGCCGCGCCAGAATTTTCTGCCGTCCGCGCGTTGCGCCGAGCACATGCGCGAAGAAACCGAACGGCGTTAGCCGACGCGATGCGTCGCTGAGTTCATCGAGCGCGTCATTCGTCGCGGCGAAAGCCGGATCGTCACCCGCTTTGGCGCGCAGGCTGGCGCGCAATGACAACGGATGGCGATTCCACGCCACTTCGAACAATTGCTCTTCGTTCAAACCGAACAGCGGGCTCTTCAACACGCTGGCGAGCGCCAGATCGTCGGCTGGCAACAGCAGGGCGTCGGCCAATGCCATCAGGTCCATCACCGCGATGTGCTCGGTCAGCACCAGCCGGTCGGCACCGGCCACCGGAATGTCGGCGGTCTTGAGCGCGCGGATGATCGCCTCGAACAGCGGCCCGCGCTGGCGCACCAAGACGAGCACGTCGCCCGGTTTCAGGCCTTGCGCCATCCAGCGCTTCACTTGCGCGGCGATCTTGCGCGCCAGCAGCACGCGCGGACTTTCCTCGCTCTCGGTGTCGAACGGCGCGTCCCACCCCTCCATCTCCTTGCGTTCGGCCGGCTTGATCAGCGGCCACAGCTCGACCAGACCGGGCGCGGCGTCGGGCAAAGCGTCGTGCTTGGGAATGCCGGCGTCGTCGGTAGTGACGCTGTTGAAAACATCGCGCGTGCTGAACACCTGATCGACCGAATCGAGCACGTTGGCGCCCGAGCGAAACGAGCGGTGGAAGCGCAGGAAACGCCAGCCTTGTTCTGGCGTGTCGAACTGGCGGGCGAAGGCGCGCCGCATCTCGTCGAACTCTCTCGGCGCCGCGCCCTGGAACGAGAAGATCGACTGCTTCTCGTCGCCGACCGCAAACACCGTACGCCGTACATTGGGCCGCGCGCCGCCGGGCAGGAACTCCGACACGATGGTGCGCACGATGCTCCACTGCTTCGGGCTGGTGTCCTGCGCTTCGTCGATCAGAACGTGGTCGATGCCGAGGTCGAGCTTGTACAGCACCCAGGCGGCGGAAGAGCGGCTGAACAGGTCGATCGTCTTGTCGATCAGGTCGTCATAGTCGAGCAGCGCGCGGCGTTCTTTCTCGCGGGCGTAACGCGTGATCACCTCCGCCGCGATGGTGACCAGGGCGCAGGTGCGCTCGCGCGCGGCAATGGCGCGCTCGCGCGCGAGCAAGGCGCAGACGCGGGCTTGTTCCGCCGTCAGGCGCTCGAGCCAATCCGGATGATTCTTGGCGAGTGCACTGGTTACGACATTTTTGCGCGGCTCCAGCGCCGTCGTGCAGAAAATCTTTAGGTAACTATCGATGCGGTCGCGGCCGACGGCGCTGCGCGCGGCTTGCAGAGCGGCGATATGTTTCTTGTCGTTGGCCGAGCCGGATTCCAGAACCTCGATCAGCGCTGGCCATTCGGTGGCCGGGATCAGCGAGTCTGAAAAGAATTCGGCTTCGACCGTCTCCTTGTTGTCGTTCGGGCTGAGGCCGAAACTCGCGGACAATTCGACAATTGCCGCCTCGACGCTGCCGGCGCGTTCGATCCAGGCGCCGATGGCATCGCGCTTGAAAATGGCGTCGTTGATGACGTCCTTGAATGTCTGGTCGGCGGCGACGACGATGG
>JANMSH010000087.1:0-1605 GCA_031389105.1 Hyphomicrobiales bacterium | reverse complement strand
GTAGCCGATGCCGTGCAGCGGCTCGGCGACGTAGACGGTTTTCTTCTCCTGTGCGTGACCGGGATAAGCGGCGAGGGCGAAAGCGGCCGTTGCGGCAAGCAGGGCCATCCGGCGAGTGAGTGTCATGGTCAGCCTCTCTGTTCTGTTCTTTGCGGGAAGGGGTTAGCGGACGACGCCCTTGAGCAGCAGCTTCTCCAGCCACGACACGGTGACGTACATGACCATGGCGAGTGCGGAGAGCACGAACACCGCGACCCAGACCAGCGCGATCTCGTAGGTCTGACCGGCGTAGAGGATGGTGCGGCCGAGGCCGTGCTGCGAGGAGATGAATTCGCCGACGATGGCGCCGGTGAGCGCGAGCCCGATGTTCACGCGCAGGCAGGAGATGATCCACGGCAGCGAGGAGGGCACCACCAGCTTGGAGAAGACCTGCCAGCGGCTGGCGCCGAGCGAATAGAACAGCCGTTCGCTGTCGGGATCGACCGCCTTCACGCCTCCGTACGTCGTCAGCGTCGAGACCACGATGGTCAGCGCGGCGGCGACCGCCACCTTGGAGGCGAGGCCCATGCCGAGCACGAGGATGATCAGGGGCGCGAGCGCGAGTTTGGGCAGCGACTCGAGGCAGATGATGTAGGGCTGCACGATCGTCGCATAGTTGCGCGACCACCAGAACGACAGGCCGAGCAGCGATCCGCAAATGGTGCCGAACAGAAAGCCAAGAATGGTCGAACGGAACGTGAAGGCAATGTCGACCTCCGCGTTGCCGCTGCCGAAGAACGCCAGCATGGTGTCCCAGATCGCGCTCGGCCTCGACCAGAAGAACGCATCGATCAGGCCGTAGTGCGCGCCGGCTTCCCATCCGCCGACGATGGCGACGAGAATTCCGAGTTGGACCGCGAGGATCGCCCAGGTCGGCCAGTCGCGCTGCACCGGCAGGCGGCGAATGATCGGCTGCGGTCGCGTGGTTGCCGGCGTGGTGCCGAGGTCGATGCGCGTATCGGTGGCGGGAACCGCAATGAACGCTCCCAGAACTGGCAAGATCGGCATCGGGCTTTCTCCGGTTCAGGCGGCTGCGTCGACCGAGTGGCTCCCCAGCAGCGACAGGCAGTGTTCCTTGATCTCGACGAAGGCCGGCGCGGTGACGATCGACCGCGGCCGTGGCCGCGGCAGCTCGACGTCGAGCGTCGCGATCAGACGTCCCGGTCGCGCCGCCATGACGTGGATGGTGTCGGAGAGATAGACCGCTTCCTCGACGTCATGCGTGATGAACACCACGCTCTTGCCGAAGTCGGACCAGATCTGCAGCAGCCATTCCTGCATCTGCGAACGCGTCTGCGCGTCGAGTGCGCCGAACGGCTCGTCGAGGAGGATGACGTCGGTATCGACGAGGAGCGTGCGCAGCAGCGCCGCGCGCTGGCGCATGCCGCCGGAGAGGGCGCTCGGATAGGCGTGCTCGAAGCCGCCGAGGCCGTAGCGCTGCAGATAGTGCAGCGCGCGCTCGCGCGCCTCGCGCTTCGGCACGCCGCGGATTTCCATGCCGAGGATGACGTTGTCGAGCACGGTGCGCCACGTCAGCAGCAGGTCCTTCTGCAGCATGTAGCTGAC
>JANMSH010000083.1:0-4331 GCA_031389105.1 Hyphomicrobiales bacterium | reverse complement strand
ATGGCAGTGGAACGCCCACTTGCCGGCATTGTCTGCGTCGAACGCGATTGTCACGCTGGTCATCGGCGGCAGATGCACGGTATCGCGCACGGCGCCGACGATGCGGCGGCCGTTGACGGCGACAACTTGAAAATGGTGTCCATGCAAATGCATGGGATGTCCCATCATAGATCGGTTCGTCATCGTGACTTCAATGCGCTGCCCGTTTTTGACGAGCAAAGGCTGCTCAAGGCCGCGAAGCCCCCACTGGTAGCCCGTCATGCCGCCGATAAGGTCTATCGTGGGCCTCTGGTCGGCCGGCCGGATAGCCAACGGGCTCGCGGAAACAAGCGCGGCCTCAAGATCGAGACCCATGATAGGACCGGCAAAGTCGGCAATGGGTAAAAGTTTTGCGACAGGCGCATCTTGCGTGGCGAGCACGACACCGGTCCGCTCCCGCGCGCCTTCGCGCAGAAACAGGATCGGATAACTCTTCGGCCCCGCCGGCAGCGCGAGCCGCACGTCAAGTCGCTGCCCCATGGCGAGCGGGAACCGCCGGCTACGAACGGGCTTCACCGGCTGGCCGTCGACGGCGACGAGTTCGCCCGGTAGCGACCCAAGGTCGAGCGTGAATACGGTTGCGGTCGCGCCGTTGATGACACGGAGCCGCACGCGCCCGCCCTTCTCGACACGAATGGTCTCCGGATCGTTGAGCGTGCGGTCGTTGGCGAGATAGGCGTCGTAGTCGATGTCATTGACGTCCATTATCATGCCACTTCCGGACATGCCGCCGTGATTCATTTCGGCCGTGCCGCTTTGGCGGCTACCGCCACCAATATGGCCACCCTTTTGCGTCAGCCCCTCCAGCAACTCTTCGGGAGATTTGAAGGAGAAGTCGTGCAGAAGCACCACGACCTCCTGTTCATCGCTCGGCGCGGATTCCTTGATGATCAGCGGCGCCGCCAGGAGCATCTGCTCCTGCAGCGTGTGGGCGTGCATCCAATTCGTGCCCCCGCGCAGAAGCGGGAAATCGAAGTCGCGGGTCGCGCCAGAGCCGATTAGCGGCAATGGAAAATCCGCAACCCCGTCCTGCTGCCACGGTGGCGTCAAGCCGTGCCAATGGATGATGGTGTCCTCTTTGGTCTCATTGACGACATGGACGGCAAAGCGCTCACCCGCCGCGAACGAAAGACCCGGCCGGCCATCGGGACCGAGCAGACCGAATACGGACGCAGACTTGCCGTCGACTTCGATCACACGTTTGACGACCCGCAAGGCCGTGATGGGTGGCGTTTGGCCCACGGCGCGCTCCAGCCCGATTACTGGCAAAGCCGAAAGCGCGGCCCCGGTCGCAAGGAAACGGCGACGGTCGAGCATGACAATCTCCTCTTACTGAATTCAAGCAGCCGCGACGACTGCGCTCAAGGCAGCGTCGACCCATACGCTCAGCGTCGCGAAATGATGGACAAAACTCTCCCACGCACAGAATTTCATCAATACAGATCGCGATAAGATCATCTTTAACTTGGATCAAGAAAGGACCAGCGCCAACCTGCCGTACTGCGTCAAGATCTTGATTTATCGCAATGAGCATCCATATGAACTCTTGAAGATGATTAACAATCAAAAATATCGGAGGTTGATCATGTCTGGTTCATGCTGTGGCGTGGCTTCACAAGCCGAGCCAACGAAGGTTGCAATGAAGTCTGCACCGCAGATTGAGACGATCACTGAACAAGCAGCCGCGAAGTCTAACAAGAGTGAGTGCTGCAAGGATGAGCCGTCGAAGGCTGAAAAGCACGGTTGCGGTTGTTAGATAGACGTGGCCCGTTTGCTGTATGAGGCCGCCGTCATCGGCGGCCTTTTGCATTTCTGGTGAGCCACCAGGGCCGGTCCCACCCACATCGAACACTAGTGCCGGCATGAGCTTATTGGGCGTCCAATTGAAATGCCAAAAGCGATACCAAGGAACGAAGCCGCTCTAGTAGTATGACGCTAGCCGTCAGCGGAAGGCGACAACGCGGCATCAACGACTGCGATGGCCGAAGGTGCACGCCGGTGCCACAGATCCTTGATGATCATCCCAGCGGCCATCGCCAGTGCAAACATCATCACGCGTGGTATCAGGGCCACGAAGTTCACCAGCGCCGGACCGGGGCAAAGTCCGACCAGGCCCCAGCCAATGCCGAACAACACTGATCCCACAACGAGGGGCCTGTCGATATCAGTGCGTGTCGGCCAAAGATAGCGAACAGCCAGTAGCGGCCGCTCCCGCTGCCGCAACAGCGCGAAGCCGATGCCGGACACCGCGAGCGCTGCAGCCATGACGAAAGCCAAGGTCGGGTCCCAACGGCCAAAGATGTCGAGAAATCCCAAAACTTTTGCCGGTTGGGTCATACCCGAGATCAGCAGCCCCAAGCCGAATATTAGTCCGCATACGAAGCTTGCGAGCGCCATCAAGGTCAGCTTCCAAAGCCGTGACGCATGATAGCAACCACAACGACAGCACTGGCCATAAAGATCACGGTGGCCGCTATCGAGCGCGCCGAAAGCCGCGCAATACCGCAGACGCCGTGTCCCGAGGTGCAGCCGCCGCCAAGCCGGGCGCCGAAGCCGACCAAGACCCCCGCGATCGCGATCATCGACCAACTTTCCGGCATCTCTGGTGTTGGCAGAGGATAGCCTAGAAGGCCGCTGGCGACCGGTGCAAGAATGAGCCCTACGATGAAAGCGAAGCGCCAACGCTTGTCGCCAGGCTCGAGCGTGAGGCAGCCGCCCAAAATGCCGCTAATGCCGGCGATGCGTCCGGTGAGCATCATCAACAGTACAGAAGCGAGGCCGATCAACGCGCCTCCAAGCAAAGCCGAGATTGGATTGAATACAGCCATATCTAGAAACCCGCTATTTAGTGCCCGGTGTCATCATTGGCTCTCCCGTCGCACGACAGCTACGCCGTCGGTGACCCGATCGCTCGGGTGAAGGATCACTTGATCGCCAGCCAACAGGCCGGAATTGACTTCTGCGACCCGATTGTTCCGATGGCCGATCTCGACAACTACGTTCTGCGCGCGTCCGTTTTTCACGACAAAAATGGCCCAGGCATCGCCTTTTCTGAATAGCGCCGTCACCGGCACCGTCAGCACATCATACGCGCTCCAGATAGCAACATGTACGATTACGCGATAGTCGCGCCCAAGGCGCGACCAAGCTTCCGGCGGATCGACAAAATCGATAGTCGTGCGAACCCTTTGCTCCTCGATGCCGAGGGCAGACACCTTTAGAAAGCCTGCGGGATCGATGCGCGTGACACGCCCCTGAATCGTAGATCCCCCCAGCCATCGATCCGTACCGGTGCACCGACATTGATCTGGACGGCATCGGTAGAAAGTAGGTCTGCCACGACTTCTAGATCAAACGGGTCGCCGACATCGACCAACGGCGCCCCTGTCTGAACCACTGCTTCGCTGTCCTGAATGATCTTCAGAACGACCCCGGTCACAGGGGCGCGCAGCTCGATGCAGCACCGAGCGCTGATCTCGGGAGTGGCCGTCGACGGGCTGATGAGGCGCACGGCAACGCTTGTACGTTCGCTGCGCCGGACGTCACGTTGGGCCTTTGCGCTCGCCAAGGCCGCCTCATTGGTCTGGACGTCGAGCCGCGCCTTTTCCAGGTTCCGTTCGGGACTTGCTTTGCCTTGTTGGAAATTCGGTGCCGAGCGCGATGTGACCTGTTTTCATGAGCTGAAGAAACGTTCTAGCCGTGGCCGAAACACTCAAGCATCAGCGATCATCGCGAGATTTCTCCTCCGATAATGCCCGCTTCGCTCTTTCATCACTATGACGTTCAACGGATCGATGTGGTCTGAACGCGGGCGGCCCGCTCGTTGGGTACGCCGCCTGTGCGTTTACGATGGCTCACCG
The DNA here is from genome assembly GCA_031389105.1 of Hyphomicrobiales bacterium. Taxonomy (GTDB): domain Bacteria; phylum Pseudomonadota; class Alphaproteobacteria; order Rhizobiales; family Xanthobacteraceae; genus Pseudolabrys. The sequence continues at coordinate 432 of JANMSH010000083.1, read as the reverse complement.
CGTACGACTGCTCTCGTTCACACGTTGCACAGACAAATATCTCATGGTCCAAATCGGCGCATGGGCCGCCTAATTCGATCACCTTAAGGCGCAATTCGCCATTACAGAATTTGCACCGCGAAAAAGGCGGAGGATCGACGAAAGTGCGCACATGATATCCTTTCGTCTGGCAGAATTCAGAAATAGACCGCTGATATATTCACCCGGTGAGTAGAGTTTGGTTCCGATGGCCTGAACGGCCAAGGGATCGCGCTAGTCCGAGCAAACAGGACTCTCGGTGGTCAGGCATGGTAGGAGGCCCCGCAAGAGTGACCCACATTCACTGTTGGCTTCTCACTAAATTGATTAAACCGCTAACAACTGCATTTCTTTAACTTGCATCAATCTACTTCGGGGAGAATTGTTTTAATTTCATAATCTGCCTGACGTTGA
>JANMSH010000080.1:0-22124 GCA_031389105.1 Hyphomicrobiales bacterium | reverse complement strand
TTTCAAGTTCGTCGCAGCGCATACCCAGCGTACGCCGAAGATCACTATCCCGGCGCCGTCGGCGATCTATGGCCGGCCGATGCGCACGCCGATCGACAAAAATATCTATCCGCAGCTCGACCAATTTTTCGATGACCTCGGCCAGGCCTACAAGAAAGCGGTACGCGGCTTGGCCGATGCCGGCTGCCGCTATCTGCAACTCGACGAAGTCTTCATCGCCATGCTGTGCGATCCAAAGTACCGGGCGCAGATGACCGCGCGCGGCGACGATCCCGAGAAGCTCGGCGCGCTCTATGGCGATCTGATCAACACCGCGATGTCGGACATTCCGCCCGACATGACCATCACCATGCACATGTGCCGCGGCAATTATAAATCGACCTACATGGGGACGGGCGGCTACGAGGCGGTGCAGGAGATCCTGTTCAACAAGATCAACGTGCACGGCTTCTTCATGGAGTACGACAGTGACCGCGCCGGCGGTTTCGAGCCGCTGCGCATGGTGCCGAAGGACAAGACCGTGGTGCTGGGCCTCGTGACCAGCAAGAGCGGGCGCCTCGAATCCAAGGACGAGATCAAGCGTCGCATCGACGAGGCCGCCAAGTTCATCGATCTCGACCAGCTCTGCCTGTCGTCGCAATGCGGCTTCGCCTCGACCGAGGAAGGCAATTCGCTGGCCGAGGACGAACAATGGGCTAAGCTACGGATGATCGTCGAAATATCCAAGGAAGTGTGGGGTTGAAGGCAACGTTGCGGGAGGTGCGGGGAGTGTGTCAGTAATTGGCCATGACCAAGGCCAGCGCCCCGCAAGACGACTACGCCGATATTCGCGGGTCCGTGCGTTCGCTCTGCGCCAAGTTCCCCGGCGAATATTGGCGCGATCTCGACCGCGACCGCGCCTATCCGACGGCGTTCGTCACCGCGCTGACTGAAGCCGGTTATCTCGCTGCGCTCATCCCGGAAGAATTCGGCGGCAGCGGGCTGGCCATCAGCGCGGCCGCCGCCATCCTTGAAGAAGTGCACGCATCCGGCTGCAACGGCGCCGCCTGTCATGCCCAGATGTACACCATGGGCACCATTTTGCGGCACGGCAGCGACGAGCAGAAGCAGCGCTATCTGCCCAAGATCGCCAGCGGCGAGCTGCGCCTTCAGGCTTTCGGCGTCACCGAGCCGACCTCCGGCACCGATACGTTGGCGCTGCGCACCACGGCCAAGCGTGAAGGCAATGACCATTACGTCGTCAACGGCCAGAAGATCTGGACCTCGCGCGCCGAGCATTCCGATCTGATGCTGCTGCTGGCGCGCACCACGCCGCGCGATGAGGTCAAAAAGCGCACCGACGGCCTGTCGGTGTTCCTGGTCGACATGCGCTTGGCGCAAAGCGCCAACATGACTATCACGCCGATCCGTACCATGATGAATCATGCCACCACGCAGGTGTTCTTCGACGACCTGCGCGTGCCGGCGGACAATCTGGTCGGCGAGGAGGGCAAGGGCTTCCGCTACATTCTCGCCGGCATGAACGCCGAGCGCATTCTGATCGCGGCCGAGTGTATCGGCGACGCCAAATGGTTCATCGCCAAGGCGACCGCTTACGCCAAGGAGCGCGAATTGTTCGGCCGGCCGATCGGGCAAAACCAGGGCGTGCAGTTTCCAATCGCGCGCGCCTACGCGCAGATGCGCGCCGCCGAATTGATGGTGCACGAAGCCGCGCGCAAATACGAAGCCGGCGAAGACATCGGGCCGGAAGCCAACATGGCGAAGCTCTTGGCCGCCGATGCCTCGTGGTTTGCCGCCGACATGTGCGTGCAGACGTTTGGCGGCTTCGGCTTTGCCGAGGAATACGACGTCGAGCGCAAATTCCGCGAGACGCGGCTTTACCAAGTCGCTCCGATCTCGACCAACATGATCCTGTCCTACGTCGCCGAACACGTGCTCGGCCTGCCGCGTTCGTATTGATATGCCGCTCCCGCTCGCAGAATTTCTCGTCGTCTCGGTCGAACAGGCTGTGGCGGCGCCGCAATGCACCTGCCGGCTGGCGGATGCCGGCGCGCGCGTCATCAAGGTCGAGCGGCCGGAAGGCGACTTCGCCCGCGGCTACGATCAGGTCGCGAACGGCGAAGCGTCCTATTTCGTCTGGCTCAACCGCGGCAAGGAATCGGTAGCGCTCGATCTGGCCAAGCCGGACGACAAGGCGCTGCTCGAGGCGATGCTCGCCCAAGCCGACGTCTTCGTGCAGAATCTCAAGCCCGGCGCGCTGACCAAGCTCGGCTTTTCGATGGCGCGGTTGCGCAAGGACTATCCGAAGCTGATCTGCTGCTCGATCTCCGGCTATGGTGAGACGGGGCCGTTTGCCCAACGCAAGGCCTATGATCTTTTGATCCAGGCGGAATCCGGCGTGGCGTCGGTCACCGGCGGCCCGGAAACGCCGGCGCGCGTCGGCGTCTCCATCGTCGATATTGCCGCCGGCCTCAATGCCTACGAGTCGATCCTTGAAGCGCTGATCGCGCGCGGCCGCAGCGGCGAGGGCGCCGAGATATCCGTTTCGATGTTCGATGGCATGGCGGATTGGATGACGGTGCCGTTGCTGCAACACGAGGGCGGCAAGCCGCCCAAGCGCATGGGCCTCGCGCACACCTCGATCTCGCCTTACGGCGTGTTCAAGACACGCGACGATATCGACATCCTGATCTCGATTCAGAACGATCGCGAATGGCGCATCCTTGCCGCCGACGTGATGCAGGACGGACAGCTCGCTACAGATCCAGATTTCGCCACCAATATCGAACGGGTGAAGCGCCGCGATGTCACCGATGGCCGGGTGGCGGAAGCTTTCGCAGCACTGAGCGCCGATGAACTGATCGCACGGCTGACGGCGGCCGACATCGCCTTCGCCCGCGTCAACGGCCCGGCGGAACTCGCGGCGCATCCGCATCTGCGCCGGATTTCGGTCGACACGGCCGGTGGTCCGGTCAGCCTGCCGGCGCCGGCGCCGATATGGGCGGGCGAGACGCGGCGCTACGGCGCGGTGCCGGCGATTGGCGAGCACAGCGACAAGATTCGCAAAGAGTTTGGTGGTCAGTAGCCGGACTGAATGTATGGTTATAGTCGCGATCAGAAACTAAAAAATCACAGGGACGGACACGGCATGGAAATCGGCTTTATTGGGGTTGGCATGATGGGCCTGCCCATGGCGAAGCGCCTGCTCGCCGCTGGCCACTCGCTGGTGATCTACGACACGCGCAACGACGCGGTCGCGCCGCTGGTTGCGCTCGGGGCCAAGCTGGCGTCGTCGCCGCAGGATGTCGCCGACCGGGCCGAAACCGTGATGGCGAGCCTGCCGGAACCGCACATCGTTAAGAAGGTCGCGACCGGCGAGGGCGGTGTCATTCACGGCAGCAAAGTCAAACGGTTCATCGATCTGTCGACCACAGGTCCCGGGGTCGCTGCGGAGATCGCCGCCGAACTCGCCAAGAAAAATATCGTGCAGGTCGACTCGCCGGTCAGCGGTGGCGTTGCCGGCGCGGTGAAGGGCACGCTCGCCGTCATGGTGTCCGGCCCCCAAGCCGACATCGACGTGGTGAAGGATGCGCTTTCGGTGTTCGGCACGGTATTTGTCGTCGGCGCAAAGCCCGGTATGGCGCAGACCGTGAAGCTCGCCAATAATTTTCTGTCGGCGTCATCGATGGCCGCGACCTCCGAAGCCATCGTGATGGGCGTGAAAGCGGGCATCGATCCCAAGCTCATGCTCGACGTCATCAATGCCGGCTCCGGCCGCACCACGGCGTCGAGCGGAAAATTTCCCAACAATATTTTGCCGCGCACCTTCGACGCCGGCTTCGCCACCGCGCTGATGCTCAAAGACGTGCGGCTGTGTCTTGCCGAGGCCAAAGCTTTGGGCGTTCCAACAGATATGATGGGCATGGTCGCAAGCCTGTGGGAGCGCACCGCGAGCGAAATGGGCGCCGATAAGGATTTTACCACCATCGTTCAGACGGTCGAAAATCGCGCCGGCGTCATCGTGGGTAAGAAGAAATGAGCCAAGAAATCCTTGCGAATGATATTCACGAAGTCTTCGCCGTCGCTTACGCCAGCCACGGCCGCAAACGGTCGGAGAATTACATCTTCGGCGATCCGCACGATGAGATGACGTCGATCACTTATTACGTCTGGGTGATCAAGGGGCCGCACGGCGTCTTCGTGGTCGACACTGGCTTCGACGAGGCAGCCGCCAAGGAGCGTGGCCGTACCATCGTTCATCCGGTCGGCGACGGCCTGAAGGCGCTCGGCGTCGAGCCGAGCGAGGTCAAAAACGTCATCGCCACCCACATGCATTGGGATCACGCCGGTAATTACGACCTGTTCCCGAACGCGCGCTACCACATCCAGGACGAAGAGATGGCTTACGCCACCGGCCGCTGCATGTGCCACAAGATGCTGCGGGTGCCGTTCAGCGAGAGCGACGTGCACGCGATGGTGAGTAAGGTCTACGCCTATCGCTGCGAATTCCACGACGGTGCGGGTGAACTCGCGCCAGGTATCACCGTGCACAAGATCGGCGGCCACTCGAAGGGCTTGCAATGCGTGCGGGTCAAGACCAAGCGCGGCTATGTCGTCGTCGCATCGGACTGCTGCCATCTCTATTCGCACATGGACGAGGGCCGCGTGTTTCCGATCACTTATTCGGTCGGCGACACACTCGAAGGCTACAAGACCTTGCAGAAGCTCGCCGGCGGCTCGCGCCAGCACGTCGTGCCGGGACACGATCCGGATGTGTTGAAGCGCTATCCGGCGGCGGCGCCGGGTCTGGAGAATTGGATCTGCCGGTTGGATGTGGAGCCGACGAGTTAGTCGCGACGGTGGCGCGGCGAGACGCGCGTAAACGCGCTTATGGCGCGTCGACCTCTCCCTATGGGAGAGGTGAAGAAGAGCTACCCCCGCTCGGAATACACTTCCGTCTTGAAATCGACGCTGCTTTGCACGCCGATGTCGTCATAGTGCGCGTCGAGGAAACGCCGCGCCGAACGCTGGCCGAGCTTGCGCAGCAGTTCGAGCGATTGGAAATCGTTGCGCAGCTTGGTGGATGATGACAGCCGCTCGCCCAGACCTTCGAGCACGATGCGGTGCACGTTGATGCGGCGATATTCGTTCGGCCCGGTGCCGTGCGGGATGCGGCCTTGTTCGATCAGCCGGTTGACGAATTCGATGGCGCGCAATTCGCCCATCAGCGACGAGTTGAACGTGATCTCGTTGACCCGGCCCATGATGTCGCGCGTCGTGTGCGGCACTTTCTTGCGCATCAGCGGGTTAATCTGCACGATCAGCACGTCCTCGGTGTCGGTCGAGCGGAAGAACGGATAGAGCACCGGATTGCCGAGATAGCCGCCGTCCCAATAGGGCACGCCGTCGATCTCGACCGCGCGAAACACGGCGGGCAAACAGGCCGAGGCCATCACCGCTTCGGCGGAAATCTTGTCGTGCGGGAAAATATGCAGCCGCCCGGTCTGCACATTGGTAGCGGCGATGAATATCTGCCGCGGATCGGCACGCAAGCCGTCGAAATCGACGAAGCGTTCAATCAGATCCTTGAGCGGATTGATGTTGAGCGGGTTGAGGTCGTAGGGCGACAGATACTGCGACCACGCCGACAGCCAGTTGAACGTCGGCGAGCCTTCGCCGGGCATCATCGAGAATAATCGATCGGTCACCGCGCGCTGTACCGCCGGCAGATCGCCGCCCATACTCGCAGCGCGCCAGAAATCGGACAACCGCTTGCGCGCTTCGTCCGGTCCGCCGCGCAGCAAGCCGTCGGCGAGCATCACCGCGTTGACCGCGCCGGCCGAGGTTCCGGAAATGCCTTCGACCGTCAGCCGTCCATCTTCCAGCAGATGATCGAGTACGCCCCAGGTGAAGGCGCCATGGGCGCCGCCGCCTTGCAGCGCGAGGTTGATGCGCTTTGCGTCCTTGCCGCTTTTGGGCAGGCCGCCTTTGGGCTTGTCCGGTTTGTCGCCGCTGAATGCGCGCGAGAGGAAGTCGATCATCGAGGATTCATTACTGCGCCACCCAGCCGCCGTCGATGGAATAGGCCGAGCCGGTGATGCTCTCGGCTGCGTCGCTACACAAGAACACCGCGAGCGCGCCGATGTTCTCCGGCTTAGTGAATTTGTGCATCGGCTGCTTCTCGGACACGAAAGGCACCGACTCCTCTTCGAAAGTTTTTCCGGACGCCTTGGCGCGCGTTTCGATCTGCTTCTGCACCAAAGGCGTGAGCACCCAGCCCGGGCAGATCGCGTTGCAGGTGATGCCGTCATTGGCGGCCTCGATCGCGACCACCTTGGTCAGGCCGATGACGCCGTGCTTGGCCGCGACGTAAGCGACCTTCTGCGCGCTGGCGACCAGGCCATGCGCGGAGGCGATGTTGATGATGCGGCCCCACTTGCGTTTCTTCATGCCGGGCAGCGCGGCGTGAACGGTGTGGAACGAAGACGACAGATTGATGGCGATGATGGCGTCCCACTTTTCCGGCGGGAAGTCCTCAATGTTGGCGACGAACTGAATGCCGGCATTGTTGACCAGCACGTCGAGCGAGCCAAAAGTCTTCTCGGTGGTCGCGACCATCTCCGTGATCTCGGCCGGCTTGCTCATGTCGGCGGCCGAGTAGATCGCCTTGATGCCGAAGTTCTTCTCCAGCTCGGCGCGTTCCTGCTCGATCGCGGCCTTGTCGCCGAAACCATTAATCACGATGTTGGCGCCGTCCTGCGCCAGCGCGCGGGCGGTGGCCAGCCCAATGCCGGAGGTAGAACCGGTGACCAGCGCTGTTTTGCCTTTGAGCATGGCTGTCCTCGTTGCGGGCGGCCGCACGCGGCCGGGTCATAGGGGGAGAGTTCCGAAACTGCCCCTATTTTTGCTGCAGTGCAATATCTATGTTCTCGGTTTCGCGATACAACGGCCAGCAGGTTAGACTTGCGTATGAAGGTGAATCGTTCTGTGGCCAAAAAAGCGCATGCCCACGCGGTATTTCCGACGCCCGGTCACGATCATGACCGGTGTTCAGTTGTTGGGATCGCGCATGCCGAGACGGTCTGCGCCGTTCGCAAAGAGAGACTGACGCCGATCCGCCGCCGCGTACTCGAAGCGTTGCTGGCCAGTCACGCGCCGCTCGGCGCTTATGAGTTGATCGACAAACTGGCGGTGCGCGGCGCGCGGCCCGCGCCGATCACGATCTACCGCGCGCTGGATTTCCTGCGAGAGCAGGGGTTGGCGCACCGCATTGAAAGCCGCAATGCGTTTATCGCCTGCGCGCATAATCACGACAGCGGCGATCCGGTGGTGTTTTTGATCTGCGAGAAATGCGGCGCGGTCGGCGAGGCGGCCTCCGCCGCGGTCGCCGATACCATCAAGACGGCGTCTCGCGCGGCGGGCTTCACGCCGAAAACGCCGGTGATCGAAATCAGCGGCACCTGCGCGCATTGCAAGGCGGCCTGACCGCAAACCCTCCGCCGGAATTCTTCATGTCGAGCCCGCCCGCCTATACGTCGACCACGCGTCCGCTCGACGCGATAGCCGCCGCCATCGTGGTGGTGCTGTGCCTGTCGTGGGGCTTCAATCAAGTCGCCACCAAACTAGCGATGCACGACATCCCGCCGCTCATTCAGGCCACGATCCGTTCGGTGGTCGCGGCGCTGATCGTTGCCGGCTGGTGCAAATTGCGCGGCATCCCGTTGTTCACGCGCGACGGCACGCTGACAGCGGGGCTCGCCGCCGGCTTCTTCTTCGGCTTCGAATTCATCTTCATCTTCCAGGGCCTCACCTACACAACGGCGACACGCACGGTTCTGTTCATCTACCTGGCGCCGTTTTTCGTTGTGCTCGGCGGCCGCATCTTCCTGCCGGCCGACAGGTTCAGCGCATCGCAATGGCTCGGCCTCTTCCTGTCGTTCGCCGGCATGGTGGTGGCGTTTGGTCTGCCGACGCCGGCGCTCGATCCGCGCCAGGTCATCGGCGACCTGATGATGGTGGCGGCCGCGGCGTGCTGGGCGGCGACGACGCTGATCATCAAGGCCAGTTCGCTCAACCGTGTGCCGGCCGAAAAGGTTATGCTCTATCAACTCGTGGTATCGGCGCCGCTGCTGGGCGTGGCCGCGCTCGCGTTCGGCGAACGCATGACGGCGATGCCGTCGGCGCTGTCGATCGCCTCGCTGGCCTATCAGACCGTCTGGGTGGTGAGCGTCACCTTCGTCATCTGGTTTGCGCTGATCGCGCGCTATTCGGCCAACCGGCTCTCGGTCTTCTCATTCCTGACGCCATTATTCGGCGTCGCCGCTGGCCATCTGGTGCTGGGGGAGCCTCTGACGCCGGCTTTCGGCGCCGCGGTGGCGCTGGTGGCCGCCGGCCTGGTGCTGGTGAACAGGGCGCGTTGACCGCCTATATTAAGTCTGGCACTCCGAGGCCGGGATTTGGCTCATGAGCACAGCGGCGCAAGAACGTCATAAATCGGTGGCCGTCGATGTCGGCGGCGTCATCGTCGGCGGCGGTGCGCCCATCGTCGTGCAGTCGATGACCAACACCGACACCGCCGACGTCGAGGGCACCGCGAGCCAGGTGGCCGCGCTGGCCCGCGCCGGTTCGGAACTCGTTCGCATCACGGTCGATCGCGACGAGGCGGCGACAGCCGTGCCGAAAATCAAGGAGCGGCTGGCGCAGATGAACGTGCGCGTGCCGATCGTGGGCGACTTCCACTACAACGGCCACACGCTGCTGACGAATTATCCCGGCTGCGCCGAGGCGCTGGACAAATACCGCATCAATCCCGGCAATGTCGGTTTCAAGAACAAGCGCGATCCTCAGTTCACCCAGATCGTTGAGATGGCGATCAAGCACAGCAAGCCGGTCCGCATCGGCGTCAACTGGGGCTCGCTCGATCAGGAATTGCTGACGCGGCTGATGGACGAAAATTCCAAGTCGGCCACGCCGCGCGGCGCCCGCGAAGTCACGCACGAAGCCATGGTGCAGTCGGCGTTGCTGTCGGCGGCGCGCGCCGAGGAGATCGGACTTGCGCGTAACCGTATCATTTTGTCGGCTAAAGTCTCCGCGGTTCAGGATCTGATTGCGGTCTATAGCGAACTCGCGCGCCGCTCCGAATATGCGCTGCATCTTGGCCTCACCGAAGCCGGCATGGGCTCCAAGGGCATCGTTGCCTCGTCGGCCGCGATGGGCGTGCTGCTGCAACAGGGCATCGGCGACACCGTCCGCGTCTCGCTGACGCCGGAGCCGAACGGCGACCGCACGCTCGAAGTTCAGGTCGCGCAGGAATTGCTGCAGACCATGGGCCTGCGCACTTTCGTGCCTCTGGTCGCGGCGTGCCCAGGCTGCGGCCGCACCACGTCGACGACGTTCCAGGAGTTGGCGTCCGACATCCAGAATTTTATTCGTACCTCGATGCCGGAATGGAAGACGCGCTATCCCGGCGTCGAGACGCTCAACGTCGCGGTGATGGGCTGCATCGTCAACGGCCCGGGCGAGAGCAAGCACGCCGACATCGGCATATCGCTGCCCGGCACCGGCGAAACGCCGACTGCGCCGGTCTTCGTCGATGGCAAGAAAGTCGCGACCTTACGCGGCCCGACGTTGACCGCCGACTTCAAACGCATGGTGATTGAGTACATCGAGCGCCGCTTCGGGCAAAATCACGGGCCTGGTCAGCGGGCCGCCGAGTGAGCGCCGGCGTGAAGTCTAAGCCGTTCATCATCGGATTTTTCGCCATCGTCGCGGTGTTGGCGGCGGTGTCGGTCTATTTCAGCGCCATGGTCGACCGCGCCGACAGAACGCTGACCGCGTCGGTCGCGCCCGATAACAAGTTCAAGGCGGTCACGATCACGATTTCCAACAGCGGCGTGAAACCGTTCTGTCTCAACAGCGTGTCCGTGCTGCTCGCGGTCTATCCCGACGAGTTCGCCTTGCGTGAGAAGTCCTATGAGGTGTACGGCGCGCTGTGCGGCCGCTTCGCCAATGGCGAGGCTTCGCCAAAGCTGGAATGGCTGTCGGGCACGGCCTTGCAGATCACGCACAAGCCCGCGCCGGATGCGAAACCGTCGCGCACCAAGACCATCGACGTCACCAAGTCGGTGCATGTGACGTTTGTGGCGCGGGAGTAGGGCATTCTTATCCCTCCCCTTTCAGGGGAGGGATAAGAATGCGCTACGCCGATGGCAGCGCCGCCTTGATCGCGGCAATGGTTTTGCGCGTTGGCAGGCCGTTTTGCGTCTGCAAGTGCTCTGCCACCTGAAACTTCTTCAGCGCCGCCTTCGTTCCGTCGCCGTAGACGCTGTCGGCCACAAGCGGCGGCGAGGCGCCGAGCGTGTTGAGCGATTGCTGCACCCACAGCATCGTGCCGCTTTTCTCCGGCGAGACGCCGAGCGCATTCTTCCATTTCACCAGCGATTGCGTTCGTTCGGCAAAGCCGACGAAGCCGCCATTGAGCCGCTGCGATACTTCGATGATGTCGTCGGCCTCCGACGCTGGCACGCAGTTGTGGAGCGCGTAATCCGCCACGCCGCATTCAAAGATATTTTCGATTGCGATAATCGAATTCGGGTCTCCTTCCAGGTCGAGCCCGGTGCCGAGATTGTCGGCAAGTTTCTTGTAGTTGCCGCGGCCGGTGCATTGGCTTAATCCACGGCCGATATATTTCGAACCGTCGCCCGGCTGCGTGTTGCCGTTCCTGCCGCCATAGACTTTGTTGATCAGCTTGAATTTGAAATTGGGGTCGCCGGCGAATGACCCGACCTTGGTGAGGCAGTCCTGTGCGCTAGAAAACCGGGCCGGCCACACCACGACAGCGCGCTCCGGCGTGTAATTGATGTTCTCGGTCAGGTCGTGACCGCCGCCGCATTCGACGGTGAACTGGGCCATCGCATGCGCGAGCGCCATTGGCGTGTTGATATTGTATTTGTCGAAAATCGCTTCGGCGTTGTCGGCGATATTGGCGACGAGCCCCGGCAGGATGGAATCGCCGTGCGGCCACATCTGGTGCAGCATTTGCTCGGTCAGCATGAGAACCCCCACTCACACGGATAGCGCGAGAGTGAAAATCCTCTAACGTTTCGATTGCGCCGTCAAGGAGCCCTACATCCAGCCGCCACCGTCCCGGCCGCGGTTGGCGACGCCGGCTTCTTCCAGATCCAGCTCGTATTCGATGCGCCGCCGCGCTTCGTCGGTGATCTTGCCGTCGCGCAAGAGCTGATAAACGAACTCGCGCTCGGCATCGATCAGCTCTTTCTTGATCGCGGCGCTCTGGCGCGCGTGCGTCAGCCCGTCCTCGAAGTCCTGGGGCAGAACCTGGACGCGGGCTTGGTTGCGCGTGCGCAAATGCTCGACGACTTCGTCGTGCAGTTCACCACTTTCGATCAGCCCATCGAGCCGCTTGGTCACCTCCGCGAGTGCTGCCTGCCGCGCTTTGAGTTCGTTCTTGATGTCGTCCTTGCGTTCCTGCTTGCCGAGATGATGCAGGCCAAGCCACTTCACGACCAGCGGCAGCATCAAGCCTTGCCCAACCAGCGTAATGATGATGACGCCGAAGGTGATGAACAAAATCTGGTCGCGGTGCGGGAACGGCGCGCCACTGGCGATGGTGTAGGGAATGGCCAACGCGGCCGCGAGCGACACCACGCCGCGCACGCCGGTAAAGCCCAGCAGAAACGGGCCTTGCCACGGCGGCGCCGGATCGCGCTTGGCCAGCGACGGAATCAGCCAGCGCGGCACGTAAGTCGCGGGAAACACCCAGATGAATCGCGCCGCAATCGCGATGGCGGTGATTAGCGTGGTTGCATAGAGCAGGTCATAGATCGAGAAGGCGTGCACCTGCTCGATCAGCGTGCGCGCCTGCAAGCCGGTGAGCAGGAACACGAAGCCCTCGATCAGATAGATGATCAAGTCCCAGAAGAAGATGCCTTGCAGGCGCGTGCCGGACGCGATCAGCCGCGGACCCATCCAGCTCACGTAAAGTCCGCAGGCGACGGTCGCCAGCACGCCGGAGCCGCCGAAGTGTTCAGGCACCCAATAGGCCATGTACGGCGTCATCAGCGACAGCGTGATCTCGACGCGCGGCTCGCGGGCCCATTTGCGCAGGCGCAGGCTGAGCCAGCCGATGCCGATGCCGTAGATGATTTCGCCGACGACAATAAGCGCGAAGGTGCCGGCGGCCTGAGGCAGCGAGAACGTGCCGAGACTGACGGCGACCACGGCGAAACGGTACATGATCAGCGCGGTGGCGTCGTTGGCTAGGCCTTCGCCTTCCAGCACCACGACCAGCCGGCGCGGCAGGCCCAGCCGCCGAGCAATCGCCAGCGGCGCGACGACATCGGGCGGCGCGATGATGGCGCCCAGCACGAAGCCGACCGCCCAATCGAACCCCAACACATAATGCGCCGCCGCCGCGATGGCGCAGGTGGTGAACACCACGCAGCCGAAAGCGAGCAGCGCGATCGGCCGCAAGTTGTAGCGGAATTCGCGCCAGCTCATGGCGACGCCGGCCGAATAAATCAGCGGCGGCAGGATCACCAGCAGTACCAGTTCGGGCGCGAGCTGGATCTTCGGCAGGCCCGGCACCAGCGCCATGCCGATGCCCGCGATCACCAGCAGGATCGACGGCGCGACGTGCAGCCGCTTGGCGGCGACCGCCACGGCGGCCAGCACGGCCATCATCAATAAGATCGTCTGGGCAATCGCGGTCATTGTCTACTCGCCGCCGTTGACCAGACCTGCGAGCGTATTCACGGTCAGCGCCAGCACCGCGACGTTGAAGAAGAACGACAGGATAGCGTGCGCCGTCACCATGCGGCGGATGTAGCGGCTGGTGACGGCGACATCGGACACCTGCGACGTCATGCCGATAACCATCGCGAAGTAGAAAAAATCCAAGTAGTCCGGCTCGCTATCGCCGGGAAAATTGAGCCCGCCTACGGTGCCGTCGCCGCGCTCGCCGTAATATTCGTGGGCGTAATGCAGCGTGAAAATCGTATGCACGAAGGTCCATGACAGCAGGATGGTCACCAGTGCGAGCAAGGCATCCAGCGTCGCTTCGAGTGGTTCTGCTTCCTTCGCGTTGCCAAGCAGGAACACGATGGCAACGAAGCTCGCCACGGTGGAAGCGATCGAGAGCAGCAGGATCGCAAAACCGCCTTCGTCCTCCTCGGCCGCGCGCTGTTTGATGGCGCTCACCTCGCAGCGCGACATCATGGTGTGCGTCAGCGCAAGATAGAGCGCGACGCCGATGTCCCAGCCGGCCAGTAACCGGACCGGCATATTGAGATCGAATGGCATGAACACAGCGGCAGCCGCGCCGAGCGCGGCGGCGCCCAGCAGCTTGCCGTGGTTCTGGAGGAAACGGACCGGCAAGGCGCGCTGCGGCTGAGTAGTTTTTCTTCGTTTGGCCATGGCGGGGGTCCGATGATTAGTTTCGCCGCTGCGCGACGAAGCGGGCGGCGGCGCGCAGAGTATCGGCTTTGGCACCGAACGCCGCCAGCGCGGCGTCGGCTTCCGCGATCAACGCGTCGAGTTTGGCGCGCGCGCGCGCGACGCCGAGTGCTGCGACCAACGTGGCCTTGCCGGCAGCGGCGTCTTTCGCGGTGGCCTTGCCGAGCGTGGCGCTGTCGCCTTCGACATCGAGCAGGTCGTCGGCGATCTGAAACGCCTGGCCGATCGCCGCGCCGTAACGGTCGATGTTGGCGCGGCTCGCTGTGTCAGCCTGGCCGAGGATGGTGCCCGCGTGGCAGGCGAAACGAATGAGCGCGCCGGTCTTCATCGCCTGCAAAGTTGCGATCTCGGTTTCGGCAAGCGCGCGCCTATCGGCAAAGCGGCCTTCGGCGCCGAGATCGAGCATCTGCCCACCGGCCATGCCGCCAAGGCCCGATGCGCGCGCCAATTCCAGCACGAGTGCGATACGCACGCTGGCGTCGGCATGCACCTCGACTCGCGCCAGGATATCGAAGGCCAATGTCAGGAGCGCATCGCCGGCGAGGATCGCGGTGGCCTCGTCGAACGCTTTGTGCACGGTCGGGCGGCCGCGGCGCAGGTCGTCGTCGTCCATCGCCGGCAGATCGTCATGCACCAGCGAGTAGCAGTGTAGGCACTCCAGCGCCGCGCCGGCCAGCAGCGCGCCGTCGCGGCTGGCGCCGAATAACGTTGCCGTCTCGACCAGCAGAAACGGCCGCAGCCGCTTGCCGCCGCCGAGCACGGCATGGCGCATGGCGGCCAGCAGGCGTTCCGGCCGCGCAGCCTCGCCCGGCAGCGCCTCGGCTGCCAAAAGGAGGCCGAGCAACGCTTCGGTTTCCGCAGCCACCGTGGCCAGCCGCGCGGCAAAGTCGTTGGGGACGTTCATGGCCGGCATTGTTAGCCTTGAGCGGCGGCAAACCGCAATTCGGATCGGGATAAGCTAATGTAGGCCGCATGTACCGGCCCGACTATCGCCCAGACAGGCGGCTGAGCGCCTATGACATCCTGCGGCGGCCGCGCGTGGCGCGGACGTTGCGTGTGGTGCTTTTCGCCTTACTGGTGCTGCTGGGCCTGCCATATGTCCTGACTCCGCTGTACGCCGTCGTCGATCCGCCCTCGACATTGATGCTGTGGCGGACCATCACTGGCAGCAGGGTCGAGCGGCAGGTCGTGCCGCTGAACCGTATTTCCCCGTCGCTGCCGTTGGCCGTGATCGTCGCCGAGGACGGCCGGTTTTGCAGCCACTACGGCGTCGACTTCCAGGAACTCCGCGCGGCGATGGCCGATGCCGAAGATATGGACGACGTGCGCGGCGGCTCCACCATCACCCAGCAGGTCGCCAAGAACCTGTTCCTGTGGGGCGGCCGCAGTTACGTGCGCAAGGCCCTGGAATTCCCGCTGGCGCTCTGGATCGATCTGGTGCTGTCCAAGCGGCGGGTGCTGGAAATCTATCTCAACATCGCCGAATGGGGGCCGGACGGCGAATTCGGCGTCGAAGCCGGCAGCCGCCGGGCCTTTGGTAAGTCGGCCCGCGAGCTCACGTCCTATCAGGCGGCATTGCTGGCGGCGGTGCTGCCCAACCCGGTCGCCCGCGACGCCAAGGCGCCCGGGCCTGGGGTCCGCCGGCTGGCCGGGCTTTATGTTGGCCGAGCGGCGCGCGCGGGGGAGGCGGCCAATTGTCTGCGCCAAAACCGCTAGTTTCTGGCCGCAAAAGGCCGGTTTTTGCCCCTAGCCTTAAGAGGCACCATCCTCTATAAGCCCGGCTTCAACCGACATGACGTGATTTCTGGGAGTTCCTTTCCATGGCTGTGCCGAAACGAAAAACCTCGCCGTCGCGCCGCGGCATGCGCCGTTCCGCCGACGCGCTCAAGCGGCCGACCTATGTCGAAGACAAAGACTCTGGTGAACTGCGCCGTCCGCACCACATCGACCTGAAGACCGGCATGTACAAAGGCCGTCAGGTTCTGAAGGCGAAGACCGAGGCGTAAGCCCGACGAACCCGCAAGGAGAGCCTGATGTTCATTCTTGGCTTTCCCCTCCTTCTGGTTCCGTTCGCGATCTACAACATCATCGCGTTCCTGATGCCGGGCGTGACCTGGACCGGGGCGCTGACCACCGTGCATCTGATGTCGGGCGGTGACTGGTCGATGTCGGCCGGCGACATGCTGATCGTGCTTTCGATCCTGCTGCTGTTTGGCGAGATGATGAAGTCGACCCGTATCGGCGTGCGCAGCGTGGTCGATCACGGCCTGTCGCTGATTCTGTTTCTCTGCATGATAGTCGAATTCCTGCTGGTGCCGCAGGCCGCCAGCGCGACCTTCTTCCTGCTGCTGGTGATCGGTTTCGTCGACGTGCTTGGCGGCTTCGCGGTGACGCTGCGCACGTCGCAACGCGACCTCACGGTCGAAGGCTCGATCCCGCACATCTCCTGAAGCCTACTCAGACGTCCAAACATCATGCGTGATTTTCAACTGCCCGGCCGTTCGCCTGTCATTGCTTGCAACGGCATGGCGGCGACTTCGCATCCGCTTGCGACGTTGACCGCCATCGATGTGCTGCGCGCCGGCGGCAACGCGGTGGATGCCGCCGTGTCCGCAGTTGCGGTGCTCTGCGTGATCGAGCCGCACATGACCGGCATCGGCGGCGATTGCTTCACGCTGATTGCCGAGCCCGGCAAGCCGGTGTGGGGCTACAACGGCTGCGGCCGCTCCGGCGCGAAATCATCGACCGAAGCGCTGCTTGAAAAAGGCATGACGTCCATCCCCGCCACCTCACCGTTCGCGGTGAACGTTCCGGGCGCAATCGAAGCCTGGAACTCGATCCTCAAGGCGCGCGGCACTTTTTCGCTCGAGAAGGCGCTCGCGCCCGCGATCGGCTACGCCGAGAACGGTTTTCCGATTGCGTCGCGCGTCAGCTTCGACTGGCACAAGCAGGTTGGCAAGCTCGGCAATAGCGCGGGCGCCACGCGCAATTATTTGTTCAATGGCCAGGCGCCTGCCGAAGGCGATGTCATCAAGCTTCCGGCGCTCGCCGCGACCTTGAAGGCCATCGCCAAGGACGGCCCGCGCGCCTTCTACGAAGGCCCGATCGCTGAGGACATGGTCGCGACGCTCAATGCTCAAGGCTCGGTGCTGTCACTCGAAGACTTCGCGAAACATCGCGGCGAAGAGCAGACGCCGATCTCGACCAACTATCGCGGTCTTGATCTGGTGGAACTCCCGCCGAACGGGCAAGGCCTCACCGCGCTCGTGCTCCTGAACATTCTTGAGAATTTCGATCTCGCCTCGCTCGATCCGGTTGGCGCGGACCGCTTCCACCTCCAGATCGAGGCGGCGCGCCTCTCCTTCGCGATCCGCGACACACACGTCGCCGAGCCGTCGTTCATGCGCGTGCCGGTCGAGAAGCTGATCGACAAGGCGTTCGCGAAGACGCTTGCCGCCAAGATCGACAAGACCAGGCGTGTGCCGCTTTCGCCGCATCCGGCCCCGGGCGGCGACACGGTCTATCTGACCGTTGTCGACAAAGATCGCCGCGCCTGTTCGCTCATCAACTCGCTGTACTCAGGCTTCGGCTCGGGCATCTGCACCGAAAAGACCGGCGTGATGTTCAACAACCGCGGCTCAGGCTTCGTGCTTGCGCCGGGTCATCCGAATGCGCTCGGCCCCAGCAAGCGGCCGATGCACACGATCATTCCGGCCTTGGCGATGAAGAACGGCCGCTGCGACGTCACGTTCGGCGTGATGGGCGCGCATTACCAGCCGATGGGCCACACGCAGATGGTCCTCAACATGATCGATTACGGCATGGACATGCAGACGGCGATCGACACGCCGCGGGCGTTCTACGAAGGCGAGCGCACGCTGGTCGAGCGCGGAATTCCGGCGGCGACGGTCGCGGGGCTTAAGGCGAAGGGTCACGACGTCGCCGTCGAGGCGTCGCCTTGGGGCGGCGCACAGGCCATCAAGATCGATTGGGATCGCGTCGTGCTGATCGGCGGCTCGGAGCCGCGCAAAGATGGCTGCGCCCTCGGCTCCTGAGATTTCAGTGGTTGTCGAAATCCGTCATCGCCTCAACGGCGCGATAGGCGTCGATGGCATCGGACGGCTCGGCCCGGCGGCGGTCGCGGGTCTGCGGATGGTAATCCTTGGTGGCGATCAGTTGCGCCAGAAACGGCGCTTGGCGGAAGTTCGACACCGGCTCATTGCCGGCAGACTGCGGCTCGATGACCAGCAACGCGCGGCCTGCAACATCCTTAACAAGCTCTGGCTCGAACGCCGGCTTCGGCGAATTCGTTAACCGTGAACTTGATCTGTTGATTTTGCTGATGCGCATCTACAGTGCCTGTCTCGATTCGCGACAACTGAATGTTGCCTCCATGATCATCGCAAGAGCCGTGCCGCTGTGATGAAACACTATGAACTCGAACAATGCGGCCGGTTTTCCAATTGTTTAGTGATTCCCGCGTAGCTTCGTTAGCGCTACCGACATCTACAGAACAACGCCGTAGAAGGCGTCGCGTTCCAAAAAGGGGCGAGCGTGACCCGTAACGAACAAGCACCCGGCACTCCCGACGCCGCGGAAGTTCTTAACTCTATCGGTGAGGCCGCCTATGAGTGGCGCCTCGACACCGACGCCTTAACCTGGAGCGGCAACGCCGCACCGGTGCTGGGGCTCGCCGACACGGCCGAGATCGCCAGCGGCAAGGCTTATGCGCAACGCACCGAGGCCACCGGCGGGCAATCGCGCATCGATGCCATTCAGCAATCCACACAGTGCGACACCGGCGGCGGCGTGCTTTATCAAATTCAGTACGCATTCAAGCGCGGCGATGAAAAGCTTTGGCTGGAAGACACCGGCCGTTGGTTCGCCGGCACCGACGGCAAGCCGCATCGTGCGCACGGCATTGTGCGCGCCATCAACGAACGCCACGAACGCGAGCGCAAGCTCGAGCAACTCGCAAAATTCGATCCGCTGACCGGCGAATTGAACCGCACCAGTCTGATCGAGGTGCTGGGGGTCACGCTCGACGAGGCGGTGAAGTTTCGCGGCTCCTGCGGTTTCCTGCTGGTTGCCATCGATCATCTTGCCCGGCTCAACGAAGCTTATGGCTTCGAGACCACCGAGGACGTGATCGCGCAGGTCGCCAAGCGCGTGCGCGCGCGGCTGCGCGGTAAGGATCATCTCGGCCGCTTTTCCGGCAACAAACTCGGCGTGGTGCTAACCAGTTGCACGCCCGATGAATTGACCATCGCAGCCGACCGCCTGCTGTCCGGCGTTCGCGAAGAGACGATCACGACTCCGGCTGGACCCGTTGCCGTCACAGTTACAATTGGCGGCGTGACCGCGCCGCGCCACGCCCGCACCGTTCCGGAAATTCTCAGTCGCACCCAGGACGCACTGCACGCCGCGCGCGCCAAGCGCCACGGTTCGTTCACCCCCTATCGCCCGAACGTCGAACGCGATGCGCTGCGCCGCGAAAGTGTGCGTGCCACCGACGAGATCGTCGCCGCGCTCAACGAACGGCGGATCATCTTGGCTTACGAACCGGTGGTCGACGCGCAAAGCCGCCAACCGGCATTCTTTGAATGTCTGATGCGGGTCAATCGCCCGGACGGGGCCATCGCCCACGCCAACGAGATCATCCCAGTGGCCGAACGGCTCGGGCTGGTGCGCATGCTTGATTATCGCGTGCTGGAATTGGTGGTCGAGCAACTCGCCGCCGCGCCCGCGTTGCAAGCCAGCGTCAACGTTTCGCCGGCTTCCACGGTCGACCCGGATTGGTGGGCGGGTCTCGGCGGATTGCTGCGCGCCAGCTCCGGCGTCGCCGAACGCCTGATCATTGAGATCACCGAAACCGCGGTGATCCAAAACGTGGACGACACGCGCGGCTTCGTCAGCGGGGTCAAGGATCTCGGCTGCCGCATCGCCATCGACGATTTTGGCGCTGGCAATACATCGTTCCGCAATTTGCGCAAGCTTGGCGTCGATATCGTGAAAATCGACGGCGCCTTCGTGCAGAACATCACGAAGTCGAGCGACGACCGCGCCTTCGTCCATACGCTGATCGATCTGTCGTCGCGACTCGGTCTCAAGACCGTCGCTGAATGGGTGCAGGATGAAGAGGCTGCGAAGCTGCTCACGAACCTGAACTGCAATTATTTGCAGGGCGCGTTGATCGGACTGGCCAGCACCGAGCGGCCGTGGCTCGCGGAAAAGCCGCGCGCGGCGACGGCGTAAACTCTCTCCGCCGTCATTGCCGGATCATGGATGCCCGGGTCAAGCCCGGGCATGCAAAGTAGGGCGTGTGAACGCCTATTCCTTCGCGCCGCCTAGCTTATCGAGACGTTTCTGCATCTCGTCGAGTTGTCGCTTGAGCTCGTCCATCTCGCCGCCGGTGGCTGGCTTGTCGCCCGCCGGCGCGGCTGCTTCGGGCTTGCCCTGACCGCGCGCGAATGGCGGCGCGAACATGGCGAAGGTCTTTTCGAACATTTCCATATTCCGCCGCACCTGATCCTCGAGCGTGCCGAAGCCGCCGACGCCGAACGCCTGGGTGATTTGCTCGCGGAATTTGCCCTGCTGGCTGGTGAGCGACGACATCGATTGCTCGAGGAAGCTCGGCACCATCATCTGCATGCTGTCGCCGTAGAAGCGGATCAACTGCCGCAGGAAGGCGATCGGCAACAAGCTTTGACCTTCCTTGCTCTCCTGCTCGGAAACGATCTGTGCCAGCACCGAGCGCGTGATGTCCTCGCCGGTTTTGGCGTCGAAAACGAGGAAATCTTCGCCATTCTTGACCATGACGGCGAGGTCTTCGAGCGTCACGTAAGTGCTGGTGCCCGTATTGTAGAGTCGCCGGTTGGCGTATTTCTTGATCGTAATAGGCTCTTTTTCTTCTGCCATTTGGATCACGTTCCCCTGCCCAGGCCGCAAGCATAGCCGCATTCAACCGCCGCGGGCCACCGTTTTGTGGCGTTGCGGTAGGAGCTGTCTTGCGGTGCGAAGGGCTTGCGGAATGTGCCAAAAAGCGTCAATTCTCGGCCAACGCGCCCCGCAGCCACAAAAACATCAGGAGTTTCCGATGAAAGAAGACATCGTCATTGTGAGCGCCGCCCGCACCCCGGTCGGCAGCTTCAACGGGGCATTCGCCAACCTGCCGGCCCATGAGCTCGGCAAGGCAGCCATCGAGGAGGCCCTGAAGCGGGCCGGCGTCGAAGGCTCCCGCGTCAGCGAAGTCATCATGGGCCAGATTCTGACCGCCGGTCAGGGTCAGAACCCGGCCCGCCAGGCCTCGATAGCGGCCGGCATTCCGGTCGAAACCCCCTCTTGGGGCGTGAACATGCTGTGCGGTTCGGGCCTTCGCGCGGTCGCGCTCGGCTATCAGGCGATCATGAACGGCGACAGCGAGATCGTGGTGGCCGGCGGCCAGGAATCGATGAGCATGGCGCCGCACGCCCAGCATCTGCGCAACGGCGTGAAGATGGGCTCGTTCGAATTGGTCGACACCATGATCAAGGACGGGCTTTGGGATGCTTTTAACGGCTATCACATGGGCACCACCGCCGAGAACGTCGCCAAGCAGTGGCAGATCACCCGCCAGCAGCAGGATGAATTCGCGGTCAAGTCGCAGAACAAGGCCGAGGCCGCGCAGGCCGCCGGCAAGTTCAAGGACGAGATCGTTGCCGTCACCATCAAGTCGCGCAAAGGCGACATCGTGGTCGACACCGACGAATATCCGAAGAAGGGCGTCACCATCGACTCGCTGACCAAGCTGCGTCCGGCCTTCGACAAGGAAGGCACCGTGACGGCGGGCAGCGCCTCCGGCATCAATGACGGCGCCGCCGCGGTGGTGCTGATGAAGGCGTCGGAAGCCGCCAAGCTTGGCAAGACGCCGCTGGCGCGCATCGTGTCCTGGGCACAGGCCGGTGTCGATCCCTCGATCATGGGCACCGGCCCGATCCCGGCGTCGCGCGCGGCGCTCAAGAAGGCCGGGTGGAAGCACGACGATCTCGATTTAGTCGAAGCCAATGAGGCCTTCGCCGCCCAAGCTTGTGCGGTCAATAAGGACCTTGGCTGGGATACGTCGAAGGTCAACGTCAATGGCGGCGCCATCGCCATCGGCCATCCGATCGGCGCCTCCGGCGCGCGCGTGCTGGTGACGCTGTTGCACGAGATGGGCCGCCGCAACGCCAAGAAGGGCCTTGCGACATTGTGTATCGGCGGTGGCATGGGGATTGCTATGTGTGTCGAGCGCGGGTAGCGCGAAGACACACCAAGCAATAAGCGTGGAGCGCGGTTAAACGATTGCGCTCGAAACCGCTCGCAAAACTTGTGCGCTGCGTCACATTTTGAGTCTTGTTATGGCCGGCTCGATCCGGCCATAACTATTAAAAGGACACTCGGGGGAGGATTGTTATGTCTCGCGTTGCTTTGGTCACCGGCGGCACTCGCGGCATTGGCGCGGCGATCGCCAGGGCGCTGAAAGCTGCAGGCTATAAGGTCGCGGCCAGTTACGCCGGCAACGACGAGGCGGCGCAGAAATTCAAGGCCGAAACCGGCATTCCGGTTTTCAAATGGGACGTGGCGTCGTTCGAGGCGTGCGGCGAAGGCATCAAAAAAGTCGAAGCCGAAGTCGG
>JANMSH010000035.1:0-7847 GCA_031389105.1 Hyphomicrobiales bacterium | reverse complement strand
GCCTATTTCATCAAGTGCACCGAAGTGGTGAAGAACAGCGCCGGCGAAGTTACCGAACTACGTTGCACCTACGATCCGGCGACCAAAGGCGGCAACGCGCCGGACGGCCGCAAGGTGAAGGCGACGATGCATTGGGTGTCGGCGGAGCATTCGCTTCCCGCCGAGGTGCGCATTTACAATCCGCTGTTCAGCAAGCCGGACCCGAGCGGCGCGGAGAACTTCGCCGCCGATCTCAATCCGAATTCGCTCGAGGTCTTGTCCGGCGCCCGGCTCGAGCCGGTGTTGCGCGACGCCAAGATCGAGACGCCGGTGCAGTTCGAGCGCCAGGGCTATTTCTGCCTCGACCGGCAGTCGACGCCCGAAAAGCTAGTATTCACGAGGACCACCGGCCTGCGCGACACCTTCGCCAAGGACGTGGCGAAGGATAAGGCGGCGGGGTAGGGCGCGCCTGCGCGCGCTGATGACAGAGGGATAACATCTTTACCTCCTGCCCATCCTTTCCTTCAGAAACTCCAGCAGAACCCCCACCCGGTGCACCCGGAAGCGCCCCGGCGGCATCACCGCCCACACCGGGAAAGGTTCGCTGGCGTGGTGCTCTTCCAGCAGCGGCACCAGCCGCCCCGCCGCGATGGCAGCATCGACGAGCACGTTGCCGAGCCGCACGATGCCATGCCCGGCGAGCGCGAGATCGAGCAGAATATCGGCACTATCGACCGTGAGACCGCCCGAAACCTTCAGGGCGTTGATTCCCTCCGGTGTATGGAACGGCCAGCGCGCGAGGTGCGATTGATGCGAGAGGATCAGGCAGTTGTGTGCGAGAAGATCGCCGGACACATGCGGGGTACCGTGCCGCGCGAGATAGTCCGGGCTCGCACAGATGATGCGATGCCCTTCGGAGATATTCTGTGCGTGGAGCGCGGAATCCGCGAGCGCGCCTGTCCGCAGCACCACGTCGACATTCTCTGCCACGGGGTCGATCTGCCGGTCGGTCACAGTGAGATCGATGGTGATATCCGGGTAGGCGCTAAGGAAATCCGGCAGGATTGGCGCGAGCTGATGCTTGGCGATGGCGGTGCCGGTGTTAACGCGGATCGGCCCGCTCGGCTTCCCGCGCGTGGCGGAGATTTCGGATTCCACCGCCTCGATCGCGCCAAGGATGTCACGGGCGCGGTCGAGATAGATCTGCCCTTCCGGTGTCAGCGCGAGGCGTCGCGTGGTGCGCGTGAGAAGCCGCGCCTTGAGGCGATCTTCGATTCGCGAGATGATTTTCGAGATGGCGGAGGGCGTGAGGACGAGCGCCTTCGCCGCTGCGGCGAAGCTGCCGGTTTCCACGACCCGAACGAAGGCAAGCATATCATTCATGATTTAAATTCATGAAAATGAAGATTGATAAGCTGATTATCGCATCAGGAAATAGGAATACAAGAGGTCATCAGGATTGGCCGCCCTCTCGATGCAGCGGCCTCAGATGGAGATGACGATGAAGACCCGAGTGAGCCACACCATCAATCCGATCACGGAGTGACCCGATGCCTTTCAACAAAATCCATGTCCCCGGGACGATGCCAGTAGCGCTGTGCCATTCGATCAATGATCTGCTGCATGACAGCCTGGTGGAGACCTGCGGCGTCAACCCGAACGATGTTTTCTGTCTCATTGCGCGTTTTGGTGCCGGGGATATCATCGTCCATCCGACCTTCCTCGGCGAGCGCAACCCGGCGGAAACGATCGTGTTCGAGATCGCCCTGCTCGCCGGGCGCTCGGACGAGCAGAAGGAGGCGCTCTACAAAGATGTCCGCCAACGCCTGCGTGAAGTCGGCTTCGAGCCCAAAAATTCCATCATCTACCTTCTGGAAAATCGGCCGATTGACTGGTCTTTCAGCGAGGCCGGCTCTCTCAAATCCGTCCTCGGCCTCTAGCAACTGCATTTTGAGCGTTTTAGGGTAGTGGGTCAGTTTTTAAAATGCCCGAGGCATTGGACATCATGTTCACATGGCTAAGACACCCAAACGCCCGGATGGTGCTCTTGATGAGTCCGGTCAGATTGCTGGAGATAACGATACAGGGAGACGGGCTCAAACCTTCACGGTCAACAAGTGTCTGTCTCGGTCAAAACCCGCCCGGCCATGACAGTTTGTGTCCGTTCACAACCGTTCTCCTAGTCACAACCTATAGCTGAGATATCGTCTGGCCAGGTTGCAGTGGCGTCAGGGGGCGCCGCTCCATGGCCCTCAACCAGAAACAACAAGCCAAAGCCTGGGATTTGGATGCTGCACGGCGGCGCGCCGGGCTCGTCATGCCGTCGCCTGTGGCCGGCATCCTCGGGCCGTTGCGCACTTTGTTGGCGCAATGGGCCGTCGCCGAGGTTGCGCCGGGCAGGCTGTTGCCGTGGATCGCCGTTGCCTTTGGCTTCGGCATCGTCGGCTATTTCACCGCGGACCGCGAACCGGCCTGGTGGGCGGCGTCCGGCGCGGCGGTTGCCGCCATTGCAATCGCTTACGCGGCGCGGCGGCGGCCGGTCGGCTTTCCTTTGGCGGTTGCTCTGGCCGGCATGGCGTCGGGTTTCGCGGTGGCGACATTGCAGAGCGTTCGCATCGCGCATCCGGTTCTTCAGTTCACAGTGTCCAGCGCTAATCTGTCCGGCTTTGTCGAAATTCGCGAGGAGCGCGAGCGCAGCGATCGTATCGTCGTGCGCGTCCACACTTTCAGCGGCCAACGCGTCACGGAAGTGCCGGAGCGCGTGCGCGTCGCGGTGCGCAAGGGCACCGCGCCGGCGGTCGGCAGCTTCGTCGAATTGAAAGCGCACCTGTCGCCGCCGCTGCCACCGTTGCGGCCCGGCGGTTACGACTTCGCGCGCGGCATGTACTTCCAGCGCATCGGCGCGTCGGGCTATGCGCTCGGCAACATCAAAGTCGTGACGCCGCCCACTCCGCCCGGTTTCTGGCTGCGCTATGCGACGATCATCGACGGCATGCGCGAGGGGATCGACAAGCGCATTCGCGCCGTGATCCCGGGCGACCAGGGCGCGATCGCGTCGGCGCTGATCACCGGCAAGCGCGACGCGATTTCGGCGCCGGTCAACGATGCGATGTACATATCGAGCCTCGCGCACGTGCTGTCGATCTCCGGCTATCACATGGCGGTGGTGGCGGGCATCGTGTTCTTTTTCATCCGCGCCGGATTCGCGCTGATCCCGTCGCTGGCGACCCGCCATCCGATCAAGAAGTGGGCAGCGTTCGGCGCACTGATCGCGGCCGGGTTCTATCTGCTGCTGTCTGGCGCGGAGGTTGCGACACAGCGCTCCTTCATCATGATCGCGATCGTGCTCATTGGTGTAATGGCCGATCGAATGGCCATCACGTTCCGCACGCTCACGGTCGCGGCACTGTGCGTCATGATGCTGGCGCCGGAAGCGGTGGTTCATCCGAGTTTCCAGATGTCGTTTGCGGCAACGCTGGCGCTGATCGCGGGCTACCAATACGGCCTGCCATGGAAGGCAGACGCCGACACCGCGCTCGGGGCGCGCGTTGCGCTATGGGGTGGCCGCGAGATAGCCGGGCTCATTCTCGCCTCGGTGGTCGCGGGGCTGGCGACCACGCCTTACGCCGCGTTCCACTTTCACCGGCTGGCGCCCTACGGCGTGCTGGCCAATCTGCTGGCGATGCCGGTGGTGTCGGTGCTGGTGATGCCGGCGGGCCTCCTCGGCGTGGTCGCGATGGCGTTTGGCTTCGACGGTATCTTCTGGAAATTAATGGGCGCCGGCATCGACTGGATGATCGCGGTGGTGCTGTGGGTGACCAGCCTGCCGGGATCGGTCGGCCGCATAGCGGCCTTCGGCACCGGACCGCTGCTGCTGTGCAGCGCCGGCCTGCTGCTGATCTGCCTGCTGCGCTCGCCGTTGCGCTGGAGCGGGGCGGGCCTCGTGGTCGCTGCCAGCCTGTGGGCGGTCATGGTGCCGCGGCCCGATGTGCTCATCGCGGCCGACGGGCAGACCGCGGCGTTCCGGGGCACCGACGGACGGCTATCGGTGCTCGCTAGCGGCCGCGACACCTTCGCCATCAAGGAATGGCTGGCGGCCGATGCCGATGCCCGCGCCGTCAAGGACAAGTCCCTGGCGGCGGGCGTGCGCTGCGACCCGGCCGGCTGCATCGGCCGGCTGAGCGACGGACGTCTGGTGTCGATGGCGCTGTCGGTGGAAGCCTTTGCCGAAGACTGCGCGCGCACGGCGGTGGTGGTGAGCGCACGCGAGGCGCCCGGTGCCTGTGCTGCATTGCTGGTCGACCGCAAGGCCTGGCGCGCCAATGGCGCCATTAGTCTGCGCTGGACGGGGGATGGTTTCGAGAAGAGCGCCGCGCGCCCGAGCGGCTACGACCGGCCCTGGGCACGCCCGCCACGTATGGCGGCGGAAACCGCAGTGCCGACACTACGCCCTGCGGTACGCGACGCCACGCCGCGTGAGGACGATCTGGAGGCGGGGGATTAGGGACTAGTACCGCCTGAACAGCCCGACCAGCTTGCCCTGAATGCGGACGCGGTTGGGCGGCAGGATGCGGACTTCGTAGGACGTATTGGCGGGCTCGAGTGCAATGGAGGCGCCGCGGCGGCGGAACCGCTTCAGGGTGGCTTCCTCGTCGTCGATCAGCGCCACGACGATGTCGCCGGTCTCGGCGGCCTCGGAGCGGCGGATCAGTGCCAAATCGCCATCAAGGATACCCGCTTCGATCATCGAGTCGCCGCGCACTTCGAGCGCGAAATGCTCGCCCGCCGTCAGCAGGTCGGCCGGCATGTTGATGGTGTGGCTGCGGGTCTGGATCGCCTCGATCGGCGTACCGGCGGCGATGCGGCCCATCACCGGGACGGCAATCGGCCGGCCGCTGCTCGTGGTGTCGTCTTCGGAGGAAACAGCGACGCTGGCACGTACCCGGCCGAGGTCGCCCTCGATCACGCTCGGGGTAAAGCCGCGGGAGCGGCCATTGCCGATGCCGTGGGCGACCGAATCGGGGAGTTTGATGACCTCGATGGCGCGTGCCCGGTTGGGCAAGCGGCGGATGAAGCCGCGCTCTTCCAGGGCAGTAATCAGCCGGTGGATGCCGGATTTGGACCGCAGGTCGAGGGCGTCCTTCATCTCGTCGAACGAGGGCGGCACGCCGGACTCGGTCAGGCGCTCGTGGATGAAGCGCAACAGCTCGAATTGCTTGCGGGTCAGCATCTTGATCTCCCGATTGGCCGGGCCTGAAAGGGCAACAGCTAGAAACAAATCATGAACGAACACTATCTGTTCAATATCTGTTCCGCAACCATTTAATTTGGAGTGAAAAATGCGAAAGGCCGCTACAGGGCGAGCTTAAGGATGACACATCGTGAACCGGCGGGCGCGAAAGGCGCGTGCGGTTCGCGAATCAACAGGCAGTCCGCCTTGGCCAAAGGCGCCATCAGGGAACTGTCCTGGGACGGCAGCGGGGTCGCGATTGGGCCATCCAGGCCGGCGGCAAGGGTGGCTCGCAGGTAGTCCGCCCGCTCGTCATTCTCCGGCATGTCGCGGCCGAGCCGGGCCGTTACGGGCGCCGGCTCGATGTCTGTCCGGCCGCTCAGTGTCCGGATCAGCGGCACCAGGAACAGGAAGGCGCAGACGTAAGACGATACCGGATTGCCCGGCAGGCCGAGCACCTGCATGGCGCCGACCTTGCCGTGCATCATCGGCCGGCCCGGACGCAGCGCGACCCGCCAGAATGACAGGTCGAGGCCTTCGGCGGCGAGCGCCTGTTGCACCAGATCGTGCTCGCCGACCGACGCGCCGCCGCTGGTCACCAGGATATCGGCGCCGCTGTCGCGGGCGCGCCGCACCGCCGCGGCGATGTCCTCGACGCGGTCACGCGCGACGCCGAGATCGATCGCCTCGGCGCCTTCACTGCGCACCAGAGCGCGCAACGCAAAGCCATTGGAATAGACGATCTCGCCGGGCTTGGGCGGTGAGCCGGGTGGCACCAGTTCGTCGCCGGTGCCGAGCACGGCAACCTTGGGCCGGCGATGGACGCTGAGCGCCGGATAGTTCATCGCCGCCGCCAGCATCAGGTCGCGGTCGGTGAGGCGGCGGCCTTTGGTGAGCAGGACCTGATCCGTGGTGAAGTCGATGCCCTCATTACGGACATTGCGGCTCTTGGCGGTCGGCTTGTCGAAGCGGACTGTGTCGCCATCGCGCTTGGCCAGTTCCTGGATCACCACGGTGTCGCTGCCCGTAGGCATCACGCCGCCGGTAAAAATCCGCGCGGCCTGGCCTGCGCCGACCGTGCCGTCGAACGGATGGCCGGCGGCGACTTCGCCAATCACAGTGAGCGTGACAGGCGCCTGCGCCACATCGCTGGCGCGCACGGCGTAACCGTCCATCGCCGAGACCGCGGCGGGCGGCTGGGTTCGCAATGCGATCAGATCGCCGGTGAGGACACAGCCGAGCGCGTCGTCGAGAGGCACGGAGGCTGCCGGCAAAGTGCGGGCTTGGGCCAGCACCCGCCGCAGCGCTTCGGCGACCGGCATCAACGACACTACTTGATCTCCGTGCGCATGATCTTGTCCGAAAACCGGTGCTCACTTTTCGGGATCATACGCCTAGTTCTCCGCCCGGTAGTCGCCGGACTTGCCGCCGGTCTTCGAGATGAGCCGGATGCCGTCGATGCGCATGCTTTTCTCGAGCGCCTTGGCCATGTCGTAGATGGTCAGGCACGCGATCGACACCGCCATCAAGGCTTCCATTTCAACACCAGTTTGCCCGTTCACTTTGACGGTGGCCTGGACCAGAAAGCCGGGCAGTGAATGCTCCGGGTTGATGTCGATCTCGATCTTGGTGATCGGCAGCGGGTGGCACAGCGGGATCAGTCCGTGGGTGCGCTTGGCCGCCATGATGCCGGCAAGGCGCGCCGCGCCCAGCACGTCGCCTTTGGCGGCATTGCCGGCGATCACCGCGTCGAGTGTCTCCGTGCGCATGATGACGGTGCCTTCGGCCACCGCGACGCGTTCGGTCGCGCTCTTGGTCGAGACGTCGACCATGTGGGCCTGGCCGCGGGCGTCGATATGGGTCAGTTCGGCATTGGGCAGCAGCAGCGGCGCGCGCTTGGCGGTTTTTTTTGGCGAGGCTTTCGGGGCAGCCTTCTTCGCCATCAGATTACTCCGCCGCTGACTGGCGCGCATCGCGCGCGAGGAGGGCGCGGGTCGCTGCCGTGACGTCATCCTGCCGCATCAGGCTCTCGCCGACCAGGAAGGTCGAGATGCCGATCCGGGCGAGGCGGCCGAGGTCGGCGGGCGTATTCAGCCCGCTTTCGCCGACCACGATGCGGTCGCGCGGCACCAGTGGAGCCAGCCGCTCGCTGACGGCGAGCGAGGTCTGGAAGGTGCGCAGGTCGCGGTTGTTGATGCCGATCAGGCGGGATTTCAGTTTCAGCGCCCGCTCAAGCTCATCTTCCTGGTGAACTTCAATCAATACGTCCATCTTATTGGCAAAGGCTGCATCTTCGATATCTTTGGCCGCCGCATCGTCGAGCGCCGCCATGATGATCAGGATGCAGTCGGCGCCGAGTACGCGCGATTCGACGACCTGATAGGGCTCGTAGACGAAGTCCTTTCGCAGGGCTGGCAGGCTTACCGCGTCGCGCGCCTGCGCGAGGAACTCCGGGCGGCCCTGGAACGACGGCGCATCAGTCAGCACCGACAGGCAGGTCGCGCCGCCGGCCTCATAGGCCTTGGCAAGTTTCGGCGGATCGAATTCGGCGCGGATCAGGCCCTTCGACGGGCTGGCCTTCTTGATCTCGGCGATCAGCGCATAGTCGCCGCCCGACACCTTGTTCTCGATGGCCTTC
>JANMSH010000031.1:0-6963 GCA_031389105.1 Hyphomicrobiales bacterium | reverse complement strand
TTCCTTGGTGGAGGCAAAGCCGTGAACCAGCAAAATCGGCTCGGCATCGGGATTTTCTGCGCCCTCATCGAGATACGCGATCTCGACGTCGCCATTCTTGAAACTTGCCATGGGGCGGATCTTATACCTTTGCAGTCATCGCGTCGTAGCGCCGCCGTCGCACGTTCTTGCGCCAGTTCAGCACGCGTTGGGTTCCGCGTTCGGTCGCGCTCTTGAGCGCAGAGACAAACGTGAAAAGCGTGAACAGCGCGCCCAATATCCACATGCCGAGATTGAAGGTGGTCAGCGTCAACGCAATAGCGCCGCGGCCGACCGTTTTGAGAATGGCGCGGGTCCGGCTGCCTTCCTGCTCCGCGAGCTTGGCCACTTGCGCCATCTCGCGCGGCGTCTCGGCAATCTTGAGACCATCGAGCGCCGCCTTGGTACCCGCCTTGGACTGCACGCGGCCGACATCGCGCGCCAGATGCACCAGGCCGCCGGCGCGCTCCACCTTGACCGCTTCGCGCGCGGCGCGGATCGCTAGTCCCGGATCAGCAATCGAAATGCCGGCGACCGCCGATTTAAACTTGGGCCAATCGACGACGCCGCGCATCATGCGGTTGATGCTGGCGGCCAAATCCGCACTCAGTTGTCCGGTCTTGCGTGCCACTTTGGCCATCGACAGACCGACGCGCGCGGGCGCGACCGCGCCGAGCGTCGCGTAAGTACCCGCGGTGATCGCGAGGCCGACCACGGCAAGACCCAGCACGAGTTCGTCGGCAGGTTGGCCCATCGCCAATCGTCCGCCTTCGCGCACCGCGTCGCGAATGTCGCCGAACACGAACAGGTCGCCGAGCGCGGTGCCGGCAAAGCCCGCGATGTCGTTGGGTTCGCCGGTCGCCAGCCCCATCGCGAAGCTTTCCATCGCGCGTTGGGCCGATGCCGCTTCCGCGACCGCGACATTCACCTTTGCGGTCAGCGCCGGATCGAGCGCGATTTTGCGTGTGGCCGAAAGTTCGACAAAGCTGTTGGCCAGATCGGCATCCTTGGCGGCCAGCGCCGCTTCGATCTCGCGCTGCGCCAGCGCGGCGTCGAATTTCTGGTCGAGCGCGCGGGCGGCAATCTGTGACGGGTCGTCTTCGATTGAGAGTTGCGAATTGGCGTCAAACCCGCGCGGCACCACATAGCAGGCAACCGCCGCCAGCACGGCCGCCGCCAGCAATGCCGGTGCGATGCGCCGGC
This sequence comes from Hyphomicrobiales bacterium, assembly GCA_031389105.1. Classification (GTDB taxonomy): domain Bacteria; phylum Pseudomonadota; class Alphaproteobacteria; order Rhizobiales; family Xanthobacteraceae; genus Pseudolabrys. The sequence continues at coordinate 5,742 of JANMSH010000031.1, read as the reverse complement.
GGCGCACAACGATGGTCCCAGGGGGTGCTAGTCCTTGCGCATCGCGCATGTTGTTTTTTGCTCAATCTCGTTGGGGATAACCCTAGCGCGATTCGATGACCCTTGAGGAAACGCTGCTGATTCAAAGGTGTTCCATGACGCCCAGGTGAAGGGTTTACGAACGGTGACATGGCCCCACCGGCTCGCTATGGTGCGCGCAAATCACCGCGCACTCACAAGGACTGCCCATGGCGGAACACGTCGTCCCCCATTTTCACAATGACCCGGGTGTCCCGGTGATCGAGATCGGCGCCCATGAATTCATGTGCGTGGGGGAAACGCCGCCGTTCGACCACCCGCATGTATTCCTCGACATGGGCGACGCCAACGAGATCATTTGCCCATACTGCTCGACGCTGTACCGGCTCGACCCTTCGCTTCATTCGCACGCGGCCAGGCCGCCAGAATGCGCTCTGCCGCTGATGGCAGCGGCCTGATTCACTTTTTGGAGTTTTAACGCCTTGGCGTCCGCGCGTCATGTCATCGTCGCCGGCGCAGGCATTGCGGGGCTGACGGCAGCGCTGGCGCTGTCGCGTAACGGCCTGCGCGTCACTTTGTTCGAGCAGGCGGCCAGACTCGAAGAGACCGGCGCCGGCATCCAGCTTTCACCCAACGCGACCCGCGTACTGATCGATCTCGGTCTGCGCGATCTGCTGGCACCGGCGGTGATGACGCCGCACGCCGTGCGCGTGATGTCAGGCGGCACCGGCCGCGAGATCGTGCGCATTCCGCTGGCCGATGCCGAGCGCCGCTACGGCGCGCCGTTTTGGACGGTGCATCGCGGCGATTTGCAGGCAGCGCTTGCCGCCGCCGCCAAGACCACAATCGATATCAAGCTGCTGCTCGGCACCCGGCTCGACGATTTCGTCGCGCACGGCAACGGCGTTACCGTGCAAGGCCGCAACGGTCGCCAGGTCGTCGACGAGCGCGGCGTGGCGCTGATCGGCGCCGACGGCATCTGGTCGAGCATCAGCGCGCAACTCAATCGCCAGCGCAAGCCGCGCTTCGGCCATCGTACCGCCTGGCGCGCGTTGGTGCCGGCAGACAGCGTACCGGCGGAATTCCGCGCGCCTTTCGTGCACCTGTGGCTCGGGCAGGACGCGCACCTGGTCCACTATCCGGTGAAGGGCGGCCGCCTCATCAACATCGTCGGTATCGTCAACGACGAATGGCACGAGCCCGGTTGGTCGGCCGAAGGCAAGCGCGACGAAATCCTGCGCCACTTCGCGCGCTGGTCCTGGTCCGAGAAAGCGCGCGACCTGATCGCAATCCCCGAACACTGGACGAAGTGGGCGCTGTATGAGCGCGGCAGCTCTTTCGATGGCGGCGATGGGCCGGTGACGCTGATTGGGGACGCCGCCCACCCTATGCTGCCGTTTCTGGCCCAAGGCGCCGCGATGGCGATCGAGGACGCCGCGGTGCTGGGCGCTATGCTCGGCAAATATCGCGACGATCCGGTCGAGGCCCTGCGCGCTTACGAGAAAGCGCGCCGCAAGCGCACCACGCGCGCCCAAAAGGCCTCGCGCCGCCAGGCAAGCATTTATGGCAAGACCGGCCCGGAAGCATTGATCCGCAATCTCGTGATGCGGGTGTTGGGCGGAGAAAGGCTGCGCAGGCGCTACGACTGGCTCTATACTTGGAAGCCGCCGCAATTGGCTGCGTCGAACCCGCGCCATCAACTGCCTCCCGACTGATCGAGCCACGCCATGTTGTTTCCCGCCACCATCGCCGGCAGCCTGCCGAAACCGTCCTGGCTCGCCGAGCCAGACAAGCTATGGCCGCAATGGCGCCTGCAAGGCGACGACCTCGCGCAGGGCAAGCTCGACGCCACTTTGCTGGCGATCAAGATGCAGGAAGATGCCGGCATCGACATCGTCGGCGATGGCGAGCAGTCGCGGCAGCATTTCGTCAATGGCTTTCTCGAATTCGTCGACGGCATCGATTTCGCGCACAAGGTCGAAATGGGCATTCGCGGCGACCGCTATAAAGCGATGGTGCCGGTGGTCAACGGCGAACTCACCTTGAAAGGCCGCGTTCATCAGACAGAAGCGCGCGCTGCCCGCGCCCATACCCAACGCAAGCTGAAGATCACGTTGCCCGGCCCCATGACCATCGCCGACACCGTCTCCGACGCGCATTACGGCGACAAGGTGAAGATGGCGATGGCCTTTGCTGGGCTGCTCAACAAGGAGGCCAAGGCGCTGGAAGCCGACGGCGTCGACGTCATTCAGTTCGACGAACCGGCCTTCAACGTGTTCATGACCGAAGTTCAGGTTTGGGGCATCGACGCCTTGCACCGCGCCATCGATGGTCTCAAATGCACCACCGCGGTGCACATCTGCTACGGCTACGGCATCAAGGCCAATATCGACTGGAAGAATTCGCTCGGCGGCGAGTGGAAGCAATACGAAGAGATTTTTCCCGCGCTGGCCAGAAGCCGCATCAAGCAAGTGTCGATCGAGGCAATCAATTCGCGCGTGCCGCTCAAGCTGATGTCGCTGCTCGACGGCAAGGACGTGCTGGTCGGCGTCATCGACGTCGCCAATGACGCGGTCGAGACGCCGGAGCAGATCGCGGGCGTTATCGGCGACGTGATGAAATACGTGCCGAAAGAGCGGATCGTCGCCTGCACCAATTGCGGTATGGCGCCGATGCATCGCGACATCGCCGCCGCCAAGCTGGTGGCGCTCGGCCAGGGCGTGGCGTTGGCGCGCAAGAAGTTCGCTTAAGCGGCGATGGCGCTGTCGTCGGTGAGCGTTGTCGGAAATGCCTTACGGCTGCGCCGCGTGACGCTTTAACGCATCATGCGGCGCGGCCGCTATGGCGCTAGAACACTGCGATATATTTCAGCAGCGCCAGGACGCCGATGACGATGACGATGATGCGCACGATCTGCTTGGCGCGGCCGTCGATCGGCAGCATGTTGACAAGATAAAGCACCAGAATGATGACGAGAAACGTAATAAGGATGCTGATTAAAAAGCTCATGGCCACCCCCGTGTGATGCCGCCCGCGAAAGCGCTACGGCTCGTTCGTGCAGCAATAATAGCGGCGCCCGTGAAAAGTTCCATCAAACTAGCGCTTGCCGGCGCCGGCTACCGCCTCCCCGGCTGCCCCAGCGCGGGGATCGGCGGGCAGTTCTTGTCGGCCGCGGCGCGGCGCAACTCGTTCAGGTCGCCGGTCATCTCGGCGTGCTCGGAGCCGTAGGCCATGGCGCTGACCAGACGGCCATCGAAACTGGTGCCGGCCTTTGCCTTCAGCCGTTCCAACTCCTTGATGCGGTTGACCGTCGTCGTCGCCCGGATGGCGATCTGCGGGCAGCTGTAGAGCAGGAATTTGTCCGGCGCGACCAGCAGACGGCCCGCTTTGTCCTCGGTGCCGCCCGTGGTGCAGCCGCCAAGCGCGAGCGCTACGAGAGCGAGGCCGGAGAGACGCTGGATTTTATGCATCATGGCAAAGCTGTCCGTTTTGAAATGGGCCACATCATGACGATCCGTTCGATTCATTGGTGCGGACGCCGGGACTCGAACCCGGACGGGATTACTCCCAAGGGATTTTAAGTCCCTTGTGTCTACCATTCCACCACGTCCGCTTTGAAACTTCCTTACAGCCTGCCCGCTAACGTTTCCCTATCCAGCCGCGGCGCCGGAGGCTTCAGCGCGAGCCGGCGCAGCAGTAGCCGAGCCGGCCGCTCCCACAAATAATAGGACGCGAGCGAAGCCGTCATCAGCGCCGCCAGCGCGCCTACGATCCACACGATATCGAGCGGCCCGAATGTCATTATCACGCCAAACTGCAGAATTGTGAGCCGCACCACGACGACATGCAGAAGATAGATCGAATAGCTGGCGTCGCCGCCGATCACCATCGGGCGCGACGCCAGCGCATCAACGATGGCGTTGCGATAGCGCACGCAACAGAAGATGACGATCGCCACCAGCGGCGCATAACCGAACGACTGATGATACTCGATGAAACGTGCCAATCCGAACATGACGTAGTGCATCGCCGCGAGGCCGGCCAAAGCGGCCACCAAGCCGGCAAGGCCGAAAGCCTGCTCCTGCTTCGACGGCGCGACGTTTATTAGTTTCAGATGGATCGACGCCACCAGGCAGCCGAGCAGAAATTCAAACAACCGCGAGTACGGCGAGAAATAAACCAGCCAACGGAAAAACGAATCCTGGTGGTGGGTGCTGACGTCGGCAATGTCGCCAAAATGCGAAATGCCGAATTGATTGATCTCGCCACCATATCTGACCGCCAGCGTAACGGCGCCGTAGCCGGCGACGGTCAAAGCCGCTGCCGCGATATAATTAGCGCGCAGCGTCGACAGCCGCGCGATGACAAGACAGGCAAGCGGATAGCACAAATAGAAGAACCACTCGGTGCTGATCGACCACGCGATCGTCGCGATCGGGCCGAACTGGTAGATCAATGCATGTTCCGCGCTGGGCCGGTACAGCCAACTTTGCGTCATCGTCAGGTAATACGGCAAGGCGTCCCAGACGAAATCCGGCACAGCGCGCCCGGTGATAAACGCGGAAACGGCGCCACGCGTGCCGGCGCTGAATTCGAGATCGACCAGCAGGCAGACGATGTAGAGTGGATACAGCCGCGCGAAGCGCGCCACAAAGAAATTGAACACGCCGGTCCAGCCCTGCTCGCGGATCATGCGCGAATAAGTGTAGTGGATGACGAAACCACTCAGCACGAAGAACAGCGTCATGCCGAGCCCGGACAGCGAGTGCAGCAGAATATGCCAGGTCGGCATCGGCTGAAACGGTGGCATCATCGCAGCCATGATGTGACTGATGACGACGCAGCCCGCCGCCAAAAACCGCAAGCCGGTCAAGCTTGGAATGGCCGGATTTGGAATTGACGGATTTGGAATTGACGGATTAGACGGGTTCATCGCGCTCGCCGAAGAAACTTGGACCTGTGACAACATCGCGCCGCCGGCGCGCGGCGGCAGGTCCACGCGGCGGCGGCTCAGCTCACGCCGGTAATAAATGCGCCCAGGCCGGGTCCCATTCCTTGCCCGAGGCGTCGGTCACCTTGCCGTCTTTCTCGAAGAATTTGTTCGGTATCTGGAACATGGCGATAAACGTGCCGCCCTTCGGGCTCCAGGCGGTGTGCCGGCTGCCGGCCGGACGCCAGACGAATTCCCCGGGCCCGACTTCGGTGCCCGCGTCGGGGCCTTCTTTGTCGACCAGCGAACCTTCGAGCACATAGGTCTGCTCGATCAGCACGTGTTCATGGTCGGGCAGCACTGCGCCCGGATCCATCCGCATCAGCATAGTGGCGAGCCCGCTGGTCGGGTCAAACAGTAATGTCTTCATCTCGCAACCGGGAAACCGCATCTTCTGCCACGGCATGTCCTTGGCGCGGACCACCTTCGACAAAAGATCGACGGGCTCAGCATTCTGGGTATTCGGCTTGACGTTCATCGGATTTCTCCCGGTTCAACGGAGCGATGATAATCCAAACGGCGGCTAGTTGCTCAACTTAATATTGGCTTGCTCGACGATCTTGCCGAATTTAAGAGTCTCGGAATCCACGAAGCTCTTGTATTCCTTCGGCGTCATGGTCTTGGGCACGATGCCCTGCGGCATCAGTCTGTCGACAATCGTCTTGTCCTTGAGCGCGGCATTGATGATGCCGTTGAGCCGGTCGACGATTTCGGTCGGCGTCCCGGCGGTGCCG
>JANMSH010000028.1:0-5062 GCA_031389105.1 Hyphomicrobiales bacterium | reverse complement strand
ACGCGCTCGCCGCCGACCGTGGTGTCCTCGATCTGCCATTCCGGGCGGCCGTAGCGCCGCGTCGCGCGCTCGAATAGTTCGGCGCCGGCCGCCATCGACTTGCCGTAGGTCGTGTGCGCGAGCGGATTGGCCGGGTTCTTGAAGAACAGCTTCGTGGCGTCGGCGAAAGCGCGCGACGGATCGAGCGCGGCGTGACCCATTTCGTAAAGCCAGTACAACGGCGTCGACAACAACGGACCACTGTCGCGCGGCAGCGTTGCTGCCCCGTCGAATTCACCGATCGGCATAGGCTTTATCCCCGGCATTTGCTGCGCTGCAGCATGTCGCTTTTCGGTCATACCGTCAACATAGCGAACAAGTCCTTCGCGTCCGGTTTACACCGGAAAATCGTTCAAATTCTGCATGTAAATCGGCATCTTAGCCTAGTCTGCTCCTTGCAGCAGGGAACCCTGAACGCGCGCGCTATCGAGCAGCTTCAGGAACGCGACCGAGGCCGCGACGAACAGCACGGCATTAAACGCCAGCGCTTCGAGCATCAGGTCGGCGCGGAACACTTGGTCGATCAGCAACGCACGCATGCCCTCGAATACATAGGTAGGCGGCAGCGCCCACGCCACATATTGCAGCCACTCCGGCAGCACGCTGACCGGGTAATAGACGCAGGTCAGCGGCAAAAACAGGAACATGATGGTCCAGGCCATGCTCTCGGCGCCGAGACCGTTACGCAACAACAGTCCCGCGACGAAAATTCCGATCGCCCAGCTGGTCAGAATGAGATTCACGAAGAACGCGGCGAGCGCAAAGCCCATCGACCACAGATTGAAGCCGAAGAAGGCGATAGCGAGAAACGACACCGGGATCATGCCGATCGCCAGCCGGATAATGCTCATGATCATCAATGCGGCGAGGAATTCCGGCGGCCGCAGTGGCGACATCATCAGGTTACCGAGGTTGCGCGCGTACATTTCCTCCAGGAACGAAATCGAAAATCCGAGCTGGCCGCGAAACAGGATGTCCCACAGCAGCACGGCGCCGATGAAGACGCCGCCGGCCTGGGCGAAGTAACCGGCATTCTGCGAGATGTAGGTCTGCAGAAAGCCCCACATCAGCATCTGCACAGCCGGCCAATAGATCAGATCGAGAATGCGCGGCCACGACGAGCGCAGCAGATACCAATAGCGCCGCACCATCGCGGCGACGCGGCTGAATGAGAAACTGACGCCGGTGTCGGAGACACTCATCGCGCCACCTCGCGATCGATACCGCGCACGACGTCGAGAAACACGTCTTCCAGTGTGGCGCGGCCGTAGCGGGCCAAGAGCGCCCCGGGGGTGTCGTCGTCCTCGATGCGGCCCTTCTTCATGATGATGACGCGGTCGCACAGCCGCTCGACCTCGTTCATGTTGTGCGAGGCCAGCAGCACGGTGGCGGCGTTTTCCTTGCAATAGCCTTCCAGCCGTCCGCGCACCCAGTCGGCGGTGTCGGGATCGAGCGACGCGGTCGGCTCATCGAGAAGTAACACTTCCGGCCGGTTCAGCAGTGCCTTGGCGAGCGAAACGCGCGTCTTCTGGCCGGAGGACAGCTTGCCGGTCGGCCGGTCGAGAAACTCGGTCAGATCGAGGTCCGACGCGAGACTGGCGATGCGCTCGTCGATGTCGGGCACGCCATAGAGCTGCGCGAACACCGACAAATTCTGCCGCACCGTCAGCCGCATCGGCATGTCGACGTATGGGCTCTCGAAATTCATCCGGTGCAGCACGCGGTAGCGCTCTTTCGGCATGCGCGCGCCCAGCACCGTGACCGTGCCGGAGGTCGGCTGCACCAGACCCATAAGGGTCGCGATGGTGGTGGTCTTGCCAGCGCCATTGCCCCCGAGCAACCCGGTAATTGAGCCGGGCGCCAGTTGGAACGAAATGCCGTCGACCGCGATCGCCCCCTTGTAGCGCTTGACCAGAGCATCGACGGCGATGGCGGCTGTGCTTGCTGCGTCCATTAAGGCAGATGTGACGCTCCGCGGCATGAATCGCAAGGGCATTTGGTTCCGCCCGGCGCAACGCGTTACACTCGACCTCATGCCGAAGCCGGTCCCAGCCCACCCCCATCCACGCCGCAACGTGCGCCTCGACACGCTGGTACGGCTGCGCTGGCTCGCCATCATCGGCCAGACCACCGCCGTGCTGGTGGTCGAATACGGCTTGAATTTCGATTTTCCGGTCTACGCTTGTCTCGCCGTGATCGCGCTGTCGGCCTGGCTCAACGTCGCGCTGCGGCTGCGCTTCCATCTGACGCAGCGGCTCGAGCCCGACCGCGCCGCCTGGCTGCTCGCCTTCGACATCGCCGAACTCGCGGTGCTGCTGTTCCTCACCGGCGGCTTGCAGAACCCGTTCGCGTTTCTGTTTCTCGGCCCGGTGCTGCTGTCGTCGACCGCGCTGCCGCCACGCTTCACGCTGATGCTCGGCGGCTTCGCGGTGGCCTGCGCCACCGTGCTGGTGTTCGTGCATTACCCGCTGCCGTGGGACAGCGCCGACCCGCTGCAACTGCCGCCGATCTACATGATGGGCGTCTGGCTCTCGATCCTGCTCGCGATCGGATTCATCGGCGTCTATGCTTGGCAGATCACGGAAGAATCCCGCCAACTGAGCGACGCGCTGGCCGCCACCGAACTGGTGCTGGCGCACGAGCAGCATCTGTCGCAGCTCGACGGGCTCGCCGCTGCGGCCGCCCATGAACTTGGTACGCCGCTGTCGACCATTTCGGTGATCGCCAAGGAACTGGAGAACGCAATTCCCGCCGACGCGCCGCATGGCGACGACGTGCGCCTGCTGCGCGAACAGGCGACGCGCTGCCGCGACATCCTGGCGAAGATCACCGAATTATCGTCGAGCGAACCGTTCGACAGCACGCCGTTGACCGCCTTGATCGAGGAAATCGTGGCGCCGCACCGCAATTTCGGCGTCGCCATCGACGTCACCCTGCCGGACGACCGCAGCGCCGAGCCGCTCGGCGCGCGCAATCCGGCGATCCTCTACGGCCTCGGCAATATCGTCGAGAACGCCGTCGACTTCGCGCGCGAACGGGTGACGGTCGGCGCGGAATGGAACGACGACGCGCTCGACATCGTGGTCAGCGACGACGGCCCGGGCTTTGCGCCCGAGATTTTGGGCCGCATCGGCGAACCTTACGTCACCACGCGCCGCCGCACCGCCACGGCAAACGACGAAGCGCCAACAGGACTGGGCTTGGGCTTTTTCATCGCCAAGACGCTGTTGGAACGCTCCGGCGCGACGCTGACGTTCCAGAACCGGGCTCTGCCCGAGCGCGGCGCCGTGATCAAACTGCACTGGCCGCGCGCCGAATTCGAGCGGCCCTTAACCTTCGCGGGGACGTGATCGCGGGGCGCGGATTTGCCATTTTTACGCTGTGTTTATGACATGGCTCGCGCTATCGTGGCCGGGCTAAGAGATAAGAAAAGAGACAGGGTGCGAAAAAAGGTGAAGGCGTGAACATTGCCATGAACGACGTCGCCGAACCGGCGACGAAGGTGACGATCCCCGGCGAACGATCGGTGCTGGTGGTCGAGGACGACCGCTCGTTCTTGCAGCGGCTCGCCAAGGCGCTGGAGAGCCGCGGCTTTGAAGTGACCACCGCCGAATCGGTGGCCGACGGCCTGTTGCAGGTCGAGCGCAGCGCGCCGGCCTTCGCGGTGGTCGATATGCGGCTCGGCGATGGCAACGGGCTCGACGTGATCTCGGCCTTGAAGCGCCGCCGCCCGGAAGCGCGCGGCATTATTCTCACCGGCTACGGCAACATCGCGACGGCGGTGAACGCTGTGAAATTGGGCGCGGTCGATTATCTGGCCAAGCCTGTCGATGCCGACGACGTCGTCGCAGCATTGCTGGCGCACGAGAACAGCAAGATCGAGCTGCCGGAAAATCCGATGTCGGCCGACCGCGTGCGCTGGGAGCATATCCAGCGCATCTACGAACTGTGCGGCCGCAATGTTTCGGAAACCGCGCGCCGGCTCAACATGCATCGCCGCACGCTGCAGCGCATTCTGGCCAAACGCGCGCCGAGGTAACTCTCAGTCAATATCACCGTAAGGCCCGGTCGGGTCGGCGAGCGATTGCAGGCGCGCCGCGGCGGCGCGGGCGAACATCAGCATCATCGATTTGCGCGTGGCGGCCGGCAGTCTGTGCTCTGGCGCGTGACATTTGAATTCGGCGCCGAAGGCGTCGGCCACGATCAGTCCGGTGTCGGGCGGGAAAATCTCGCACGGCACTTCCAGGCAGGTGGCGAAGAACAGCCGGTCGCAATGCGCCCGGTAATCCTGCCATTTCTGGTCGGCGCGAAAATCCGCCACCGAGGACTTGATCTCGACAATCCAGATTTCGTCGGCGGCGTCGAGCGCCACCAGATCGGCACGCCGCCCGGACGGCAGCGGCAATTCGCTGACCACGCTGAAACCGTGCGCATGCAGCAGCCGCGCGGTGCCACGCGCCACCGCCAGCGCGGTTTCCGACTGGCGGCCGTCGACAGGCAGTTCCAATGGCTTTTTGGCAGCGAGATTCATGGCTTTATTTTAGCACATTTTATTTACGCGTGACCTTATCCGAAAACCGGTTCCCACTTTTCGGGGTCACGCGCTCTGGAAACGCTTCTGCAAGCGCCGCGCGATTGGCGGCAATCACGCCGCGCTCGGTAATCAGGCCAGTGACGAACCGCGCCGGCGTGACGTCGAAAGCGTAGTTCGCGACGGCTGAGCCGTCCGGCACCACCTGTACGGTTTCGATGCGGCCGTCTTTGGTCTTGCCCGTCATGGTCGCGACCTCTTCCGGCCCGCGCTGCTCGATCGGGATTTCGGCGACGCCGTCGCTCACCGTGAAGTCGATGGTCGGCGACGGCAGCGCCACATAAAACGGCACACCGTTGTCGCGCGCCGCCAGCGCCTTCAAATACGTGCCTATCTTGTTGCAGACGTCGCCTAAATCCCGATCGAGCAGCGCGGGCCGGAAGAGGTCGCGACCATGACGGGCAAGACCAAAGACGGCCGCATCGAAACCGT
>JANMSH010000271.1:0-5885 GCA_031389105.1 Hyphomicrobiales bacterium | reverse complement strand
CAGATCGGCGATGTCTTCGGCTTCTTCCTCGCTTGCGGCAACGACCGCCGCCACCGCCTCGCCGACAAAGCGCACGACGCCTTCGGCCAAGATCGGCTGTGCGACAGGCTTGTAGGAAAACTTATGTAGCATCGGCGTGATCTTCTTGACGCCCTTGAGGTCTTCGGCGGTGATAACCATCGCGCCGTCAGGCTTGTCGATGCCGATGATTTTCCCGGCGGCGTTCGGGCTGCGAACGAAGCGCACCCAATGCGTGGCGGGCAGGTCGGCGGTGAAGCGGCCGCGGCCCTGCACCAGCGCCGGGTCTTCCAGGCGGCGAATGGAGCGGCCGACCCATTTCAGCCCGGTGCCTTTGGTGGGCGCACTCATTGCGCTTTCCTGCGCATGATCTTGTCCGAAAACCGGTGCCCACTTTTCGGGATCATGCGCTATTTTCCAGCGCGCGGCGCACCACGGCGCGCACCAGATCGCGCCGGTATTCGCCGGTGGTCTGATGATCCTCAAGAGGATCGATGGCCGCCGCTGCTGCTTCGGCCGCGGCGCGGAAGGCTTCGTCACCGGGCGTCTTGCCGTTGAGCGCGGCTTCGGCCTCAGGAATACGACGTGGGGAAGGTTCCGCACCACCAACGCCAACACGCGCGTCCGCGACCTTGCCGCCCTGCAAGGTGTAAGTGACCAGCGCCGACGCCATGGCGAAATCGCCGGCGCGGCGGCTGAATTCGTTAAAACCGAATTTTGCATCCGCGGCGAGCAAGGGCAGGCGGACTTCCGCGAGCAATTCGTCTTCGGTCAGCGCGGTCGACATGATGCCTTCGAAGTAATCCGCGGCCTTGAGGGCGCGTTCGCCGCGCGTGCTCTTGGCGATCATGGTCGCATCGAGAGTCGCCGCCACCAGGCACCATTCCGATGCCGGGTCGGCATGGGCGAGGCTGCCGCAGAAGGTGCCGCGCATGCGGATCGGATAATGCGCGATGTGCCGTGCGACGAATGTCAGCAGTCTGCCGAGCGGACTATCGACCACGGATTTATGAAACGCGCCATGGCGCACGCGCGCGCCGATGCTCAGATGCTTGCCGTCGCTGGTTATCTTGTCGAGGCCTTCGACTTCGTTGATATCGACGAGGTGGGCGGGCTTCGCCAGCCGGAACGCCATGATCGGCACCAGGCTTTGTCCACCGGCTAGGACGCGGCCATCCTGCGGTGCGACATGGGCCAGAATCTTCAGCGCCTCATCGAGCGTCTTTGGCACATGGCGGATGAACGGCGCGGGTTTCATGCGGCGATTTTTCAGCCCGAAAGAGGGCAAAGGCCAGATTATATGTACACAAACGATAAGCCCGGCGCGGCTTTTGTCAAAGGCATTATCACCGCTGCGAAGGCGCCCGTCACTGCGTCCCGGCGGGACGCCGGCAGAGCGCCGGGTTGGCTTGGCCGCCAAAATCGCCTCTAATTGGAGCCGAGGAAACGTCAAAAACAAAACCCAACAACAAGAGCGAGTGGTGCAATGATTTATCCGCTGTCCCGGCTGCTCAAGGCCGCCGTATTGCTGCTGGCATTTTCAGCCCCTGCCTTCGCCCAGGACTATCCGAACCGGCCGGTGCGGCTGATCATTCCGTTCCCCGCCGGCGGTAGCAACGATGTGGTGGGCCGCGTGGTCGCCAAGTATCTCGGCGACCAGTTGGGCCAGACGGTCTATGTCGACAACCGCGGCGGCGCCGGCGGCACCATCGGCACCGAGGCCGCGGCCAACGCGCCGCCGGACGGCTACACGCTTGCCATCGTATCGATCGCGCACGCGGTCAACCCGGCGCTGTACAAACTCAATTACGATCCGATCAAATCCTTCACGCCGATTTCCATATTCGCCACAGGGCCGAACGTGCTGACGGTCCATCCGTCGCTGCCGGTCAAGTCGGTGAAGGAATTGATAGCGCTCGCCAAGCAGAAGCCCGGCGAGTTGAACTACGCATCGGCCGGCGTCGGCAGCTTCCAGCATCTCGGCGGCGAATTGTTCAAGCTGATGTCCAAGGCCGACATCGTGCATGTGCCTTACAAAGGAGGCGGCCCGGCGATGCAGGACGTGATCGCCGGACATGTGAAGATCATCTTCAGTTCGCTGGTGCAGACCACGCCCTTTATCAAGTCGGGACAATTGCGGGCTTTGGGCACGGGCGGCGCCAAGCGCAGCTCCGTTCTGCCGGACGTGCCGACGATCGCCGAGGCCGGCGTCGACGGTTACCTCGCCGACAACTGGTGGGGCATCGTCGCGCCCGCCGGCTTGCCGCAGCCGATTGCCGACAAATTGTACAAGGCCGTCCAGCAAGCACTGAAAGCACCGGAACTCGTGGCGCAGTTCGATCGCGAGGGCGCCACCATCGTCGACATGAGCGCGGCGCAATTCAGCAAATACATCGAGACCGAAACCGTCAAATGGGGCCGTGTCGTCAAAGAAGGCGGCATCAAGGCGCAGTAGCTCAGGCGGCCTTGTGGCTACGCGACTTCTCCGCTGCCGGCGGGATGTCCGGTTGTGTCGCGATCTCCGTGCGGTTGCGGCCGAGATGTTTGGCACTGTAGAGCGCCTGGTCGGCGCGCGTGATGAGTTCGCTGGCGTGCGCGTCTTGATCGGGCGTCATGTTGGCAATGCCGATGCTCAGTCCTAGATCGGTGATGCGCTCACGGTTGCAGTGTTCGGTAAAGTTCGCGCGGATTTTGTCCGCGACGCGCTTGGCGCCGTCGAGCGAGGTGGCAGGCAGTAGAATTGCGAATTCGTCACCGCCAAAACGCGCCCCGGTGTCGCCGCCACGTTTCAGAGCGTCGGCAATGGCGGCGCCTAAAGTGTTGAGCATATGGTCGCCGGCCTGATGGCCGTGAACGTCGTTATAAGACTTGAACTTGTCGGCATCGAGCATCAGCAGAGCCAATGGGGTCTGATCGCGCGCGGCGCGTTGCCATTCCCGCGCGAGCGTGTCGTTGAAGTGCCGCCGGTTCGGCAGTCCGGTCAAAGCGTCGGTTGCTGCGAGCATCGAAAGGTGTTTTTCCGCGAGCTGGCGCCGGTTGAAATTATGCGTCACGTAGGACACCAGCAGATAGGCCATCGCGCACAGCGCCGAGATCACAAATGCAATGCCGAAAGCATACTCATTCCACTGAGAGTATATGTTGGCCGTCGACTGACCCACGCTGACGACAATCGGCAGATTGCCGATCTGGCTATAGACGAATAACCGTTGCAGGCCATCCGTCACGGAAATGGTCTCAAAGCGTCCGGCGCGCGTTTGCGCGAGATGCTTGAAGAGATCGGCGCGGCGGATATCGAGGCCGATAAATTCCGGGCTGTATGGCCAACGTGCCAGCACGATGCCGTCCTTGCGCGACAATGTTATACTGCCTTCCGATCCGAGATTGATCCGGCTGAATAACTCTTCGAAGTAGGAGGTCCGCAGGCTGGCCACGACCACGCCGGCAAACGAGCCGTCGGGCTTCGACAGCCGCCGGCTCACGCCGACGAACCGGAAATTCGAGAAGTGCGATGTCGACGTTTGGCTGACAAACAGACCGATGTCCGCCTTATTCTTGTGCGCATCGAAATAATCCCGGCCCGTCAGGTCCAAAGGCGGCGGCACAAGATCGGTTGAGTCCAGCCGCACAATTCCGTTCTCATCGAGCACGATGATTTTGCCCAAGTGGCGCGCGGCCGCCGAGCGGTCGAATAAAATAAGATGGCGAATCATGAGATCGAGCCGGTCGAACTCCGGCAGCGCCAGTCCCTCGGTGACGCCTTGCAACGACAGATCCACGTTTTCGATGTTGCGCGAAATATCCGCCTCGATGGCGGTCACTAGGCCATGGGCGACGTCGGCGGCGCGCTCGTAGGCGGCCGTACGTGCCTTGTACAGCGCGTAAACAGAGATCGCGCAGAAACAAAACACCACAAAGAAAGCAGCCGCGACGACCCGCTTGGTCGGGCGCGGAATCGTCAGCACATTCGGGTCACTCGTAAATTCGCCAGACGGCATGCCAAAGACCTTTGAACAAGCGTCAGTTTGCATACAGCTGGCGGCGTTAGAGTTAATGTTCGCTGGATCGTGGGTTCCTAGTTGATAGCCGATTAAAATAGTGTGGCGGAAAACAGGTATTCAGCTGCTTCGTGACGGATAACCCATATACCTATGGGCCTTTTGCCACCGCGGAACTTTGCTGAAATCCCCAACCGTTTGGCCTAAGATGGCGGCAAAACAAATCCAGGGAGGCGACGATGGGTATAGAAATACTGGCACTCGCGTTCGGCGTTTATGCGGCGACCTGGCTGGTGATCATTCTCGGATCGCGCTTCTTCGGTTCAAGTTGAATTCGCGCTAGACTTCTGATCCCCGATATAACCCGGTTCTTGGTCGGAGCCGCGGCCCAACTTTTGCGTAGAACCTCCTCATGGCGAAAAGTGACACCGAAGTCGCAATCATCGGCGGCGGCGCGTCCGGTATTGCGGCGGGGCGGCGGCTGGCTAAAGCCGCTATCGAATGCCTGGTCATCGAAGCGCGTCCGCGTCTGGGCGGCCGGGCCTGGACCGTCACCGACGGTGCCGGTCACGCGATCGACCTCGGCTGCGGCTGGCTGCATTCGGCCGACCACAACCCCTGGGCCGTGGTCGCGCAAGCGCAAGGCCGCACGATCGACAAGACTCCGCCGCCGTGGGAGCGGCCGCTGCTGCCGATTGGCTTTTCGCGCGAAGAGCAGGAAGATTTTTCTAAGGCGCTCAGAAAATTTTTCGCGCGCCTCGGCGTGGCCGCCGAGAAGGGCGCCGACGTTGCGGCCTCCGTCATGCTCGAGCCGGGCAACCGCTGGAACAGTCTGATCGTTACCATCTGCACCTTCATCAGCGGCGCCGAGCTCGACCACGTCTCGGTGCTCGACTTCGACAGCTACGAAGACAGCGGGGTGAACTGGCGCGTGCGCGAAGGCTATGGCGCCACGATTGCGGCGCATGGCGACGGGTTGCAGACCTTGCTCGACTGCCCTGTGCTGCAGATCGATCACAGCGGCAGGCGTCTGAAAATAGAAACCGCTAAAGGCGTGATTACCGCCGACCAGGCCATCGTGACGCTGCCGAGCGCGGTGATCGCCGACAAGGAATTCCTGTTCACGCCGTCACTGCCGGACAAAACGAAAGCCGCACGCGGTCTGCCGCTCGGTCTTGCCGACAAGCTTTTTCTGTCGCTGGAGAATGCCGAGGAGTTCGCGCCGGAAAGCCGGCTGTTCGGCCATACCGATCGCGCCACCGCGGCCTATCACATGCGGCCGTTCGGCCGGCCGTTGATCGAGGCCTATTTCGGCGGCAGCCTGGCGCGCGATCTTGAAGCCGGCGGCCAGCGTGCGTTCTTCGATTTCGCCGTGGCGGAACTCGGCGGCTTGCTCGGCAGCGATTTTCCGCGCCGGATCAAGCCCGTCCACATCCATTGCTGGGGCGCCGATCCGTTCGCGCGCGGCTCTTATTCATATGCATTGCCCGGCAAGGCAGGTTGCCGCGCCGAACTGGCCGCATCCGTCGACGGCCGCCTGTTCTTTGCCGGCGAAGCCTGTTCGGACGGCGATTTTTCCACCGCGCATGGCGGCTGGCGCACCGGCGTCGCCGCCGCCGATCAGGCCATCGCCGCGCGCAAGCGCTAACTCCCGACCTTCAATTCCGACACCAGTCCGCGCAGCGCGGCGATGGTGGACGGCGCGACGTTGCGGCCGGTGCGCGGATTTTCCGACGGCACATTCTCGATCCTCATGCTGAACGAGGCCGAATCGGAATCGACCTCGATACTGTGCGTGTTGCGCGTGACCGTCGGATCGGCCCAGATCTGCAATCGCGTCGCGTCGGGTCCGATGCCGGCGAGGCTGAG
>JANMSH010000459.1:0-15105 GCA_031389105.1 Hyphomicrobiales bacterium | reverse complement strand
TGTCGCGGTCGCTCGCGTCGGCGAAGCACTGGATGAATTGCTCGACGGTGGCCGCTTCACCATCATGGCGCTCAAAATAGAGATCCGTGCCCGCGCGGAATTTCTCCGGCCCGATCAAAGTGTGCACCATGCGCACGACTTCTGAGCCTTTCTCGTAGATCGTCGTCGTGTAGAAATTGTTGATTTCTTTATATAATTCCGGTCGCACCGGATGCGCCAAAGGCCCCGCATCCTCGACGAACTGGGTGGCGCGCAGGTTGCGCACGTCGGCAATGCGTTTCACCGGCCGCGAACGCATGTCGGAGGAAAATTCCTGATCGCGGAAAACCGTGAAGCCTTCTTTCAGGCACAGCTGAAACCAGTCGCGACAGGTGATGCGGTTGCCGGTCCAGTTGTGGAAATATTCGTGCGCGATCACCGCCTCGATCTGCGCAAAGTCGCCGTCGGTGGCGGTCTCAGGCGTCGCCAGCACGTATTTGTCGTTGAAGACGTTGAGACCCTTGTTCTCCATTGCGCCCATGTTGAAGTCGGAGACGGCGACGATCATGAAGATGTCGAGATCGTATTCGCGGCCGAAGGCGGTTTCGTCCCAGCGCATCGAGCGTTTGAGCGCGTCCATGGCGTAGCCGCTGCGAGGTTCCTTGCCGGGCTCGACATAAATTCGCAGAACGACGTCGCGTCCCGACATGGTGGTGAAGTTGTCCTCGACATGGCCGAGGTCCCCGCCGACCATCGCGAACAGATAAGACGGCTTGGGATGCGGGTCGTTCCAGACCGCGAAGTGGCGGCCGTCCGGCATATCGCCGCTCTCGATCAGATTGCCGTTCGCCAGCAGAACCGGCGCTTCGGCTTTGTCGGCCTCGATGCGCGTGGTGTAGACCGCCATCACGTCTGGCCGGTCGGGGAAGTAGGTGATGCGGCGGAAGCCTTCGGCCTCGCATTGCGTGCAGTAATTGCCGCTGGTGCGATACAGGCCGGAGAGCTGGGTATTGGCGGTCGGGTCGACCATCGTCTCGATTTCTAGCGTGAACGGCCGGTTCGGCGGCTGCGGGATAATGAGACTGTCGGAGGTCGCAACATAGTTCGCCGGAGCTAACACGGTTCCATCGAGCTTGAGCGACGTCAGCGTGAGCCCGTCGCCGTCGAGCGCCAGCGGCGCTGCGCCAGATTCCGGATTGGGCTTGAAGGCGAGGGTGGCTCGAACCTTGGTCTGCGTCGGATGCAGCGAGACCTTGAGCATCACGGTTTCCACCAGCCAGGCCGGCGGCAGGTAGTCTTTCAAGCGGATCGGCTGGGAAATGTCGGTGCGCATGGTTTCCGGTCTAAGGCGTTGGGCTGCGAATTGGAAGCGTTGGGCGGGGGGCCTGCCGCGGTTGCGACCTTTCGCGGCATACAGGGCCATTCACATCGGCCTTCAATCGGTGGTATTCAGTCTGGACGTTCGATCTGCGGTGGCAGAGCGCAAAAAGCAATAAACAACACCTTGGAGGAAATTATGACGAACCATCGCATGGCGTGGCTTGGTATCGCGACGCTGGCCGCAGTGACTGCCGGGCTGGCCGCGCCTGTATCGGCGCAGACTTATCCGAGCGGGCAACCCGTTCGCATCGTCGTGCCGTTCTCGGCCGGCAGCGCCACCGACATCCTGGCGCGCATCGTCGCCGACGAACTGTCGAAAAAGTGGAGCCACGCCGTCGTGGTCGAGAACCGTCCCGGCATTCCGGGTACCACCGCGGTCGCCAAGAGTGCGCCAGACGGCTACACGCTGATTCTGACGTCCAACGGCCACACGATCGCCGGCGTCATCAACAAAAGCTTGACGTTCGATCCGGTCAAGGATTTTTCCGGCATTACGCCCGTCGCAACGGTGCCGGTGGTCTTGATCGTGCCGCCGGATTCGCCGGCCAAATCCGTCAAGGAGTTCATCGAACTCGCCAAGGCCAATCCGGGCAAGCTGAATTTTGCTTCGCCGGGTCCGGCCAGCGCGACCTTCATCGCCGCGGCCATGTTCAAGGAAGCGGCCAAGATCGATCTTCAGCATGTGCCTTACAAGGGTGCGCCAGAGGCGGTCACCAGCGTCATGCGCGGCGACACGCAGATGTATTTCACGCCGATCAATGTCGGTGCCGAACTGGTGCAGGCTGGCAAGGTCCGCGCGCTCGCGGTCGCGACGGCAACCCGCAACCCGACCATGAAAGATACGCCGACTATCGGTGAAGCCGCGCTACCCGGTTTCAAATACGATTCCTGGTTCGGCTTGATGGCGCCGGCCGGCACGCCGCGTGCGATCGTTACCAAAATCAACGGCGATCTGGTCGCGATTCTCAAGACCGCGGACATCAAGGCCAAGTTCGACGCTCAGGGCGTGGAGGCGATGCCGCTGACGCCGGAGGCGTTCGACAAGATCATCGCCGACGATACCGCGCGGATCAACGAAATCTTCAAGGACGGCATCAAGTAAGCGTAACCTAGCGCTGCGGTTCGGTGTGACCGATCACGCGTTTGATGGAGGGGGAGCGCGCACGTAATGCGCGCTCCAGCGCATCGACCTTTTCGTGCGCGGTCTGGACGCTGATCTCGGGATCGACGAGGCAGTGGAAATTGACTATTTCGCCTTCGTCGGTTTCACGCACCCGCACGTCGTGAATGTCGCGGATGATGCGGGTTTCCGGGGCCAGTTCCGCCAGCGCGATCTCGACCGCCTTGACCCGCTCCGGCGGCGCCTCGCGGCCGGATGCTTCCTGCGGCTGCAACGGCTCGATATGAGTTTCGACCTCGACATCGAGTCCGAGCTCGGCGGTGATCGCGTTTTCCAATCCATCCGCCAGGTCGTGCGCGTCGCCCAGCGACAGCCGGCCATCGACTTCCAGATCGAGCGAGACTGCGAGCCGGCCTTTTATCTCATGCACGGTGACATGATGCACGGCGAGCGTGCGGTTGCGCGCGATCACCATCACGCGGTCCAGCACGGTTTCGTTGCTGAGCGCGACCGGATCGGTGGTGACGGTCAGTTCGGCGCCGGGCATTTGCGCGCGGAGCGCGGCCTCGACCGCGGTCTTGATCGCGGTGACGCGGTCGAGTGGCAGCGTGCGGCTCATCCCGACCGTCAGATCGATGAAGGTCTTGTCGCCGACGGCGCGAGCGCGCACCTGATTGACGGCGACCACACCGGGCACATTCGCCGCGATTTCGGTGATCTTCGCCGCCGCGCCCGCCGGCGCGGTATCAGTCAGCGTGTCGATGGTGCGCCGTCCGAGCCGCCAGCCGGCGCTGCAGACCAGCACGGCCACGAGCAATGCCGATGCCGAATCCGCCCAGCCCAACCCGAAGTGGACGCCGACCAGCCCGATCAGCACGGCCAGTGACGACCACATATCGGAAGAGAAATGCAGCGCGTCGGCTTCCAGCGCCTGGCTCTGCGTTTTCGCGGCGGTGCGCGACAACGCGCGCGCGCGAAAATAATCAACCACGATGGACACGATCATGACGACGAAGGCCCAGGCCGTGGCCGTGACGGCATGGGTCTCGTGACCGATCAGGCGTATGACCGCTTCCCAGATCACGATTCCCGATAGCAGGAACAGCAACGCGGTTTCGCCGAGCGCCGACACGCTCTCGACCTTGCCGTGGCCGTAATGGTGTTCTTCGTCGGCCGGTTTGCCGGAAACGCGAACGGCCACGTAGGTCATGATCGCGGCGCCAAGGTCGATCAGCGAGTGGCCGGCCTCCGACAAAATCGCCAGCGAGCCGGTCGAAAAGCCGACCACGGCCTTGGCAATCGTCAGCACCGCCGAAGCGGCGATCGACGTCAGCGCGACCTGTTCCTTCTCTCTTTGCATCCTGCGCCTTCGGCGCATTTTTTCATGCGCATGATCTTACCCGAAAACCGGTTTTTCGGGATCATGCGTTGGGTGTAGCCCAAACGCGGCGTAATTTCGACCGCGCTAATCGCTGTTGCGACTAAAGAGCGACTGGCTTGCCGTCCGCTGCCGATGCGGGTGGCGATCTCCACGAAGCCGAGCGTTTTCCGCGCAATGCCCGCGGCTCGCTCACCGCCGTTTCTTTTTCGTGGCGACTTTTGCCGATTTTCCAGCTTTTGCCTTCACGGCCTTGGTTGCTGCCCTCGCGGGAATGACGGGCAGCAGCACAAAGTTTTCCCGCCCGCCGCCGAGATGGATCGTCGTTTTGCCGCCGTAGATTTCCATGGGGCGGTCGCGGGGGTCGTCGTGCAGAAACGGGCCATTGCCGGTGAATTCGTTCTTCATGTTGGACAGCTTGCCGCCTGAGCCGCCCGGATAGACGTAGTCCTTGCCACGAATGCTCAGCGCCACGCGGTGACCCTTCGGCACGACGATGCAGGTCGGGATGATCTCGATGTCGAGTTCATAGACCTCGCCGGACTTGAGCGGCTGCTTCTCGTCGTGGCTGTGATAGGGCCGGAACGGCAGCGTCAGCTTCTTGTCGAGTTTGCGGTGCGACGCGCGGAGCCAGCCTTGGCCGATCGCGGTGTGCGGATCGAGCGCGCCCTGAAACACGACTTCCTTCATGTCCGGCGTGAATACGCGCAGCACCAGGAACAGGTCGGCGTCCGTGGTCGAAGACGAGACATGCAGCTTGACGGCAACCGGTCCGGTGATTTCAGTCGCTTCCGCCACAGGCTCGGTGAGGAATGTTACTCCGTCGCCCTTGGCGTCGAACGTCACCGATCCTGAGCCTTTGGGCGTCGCGGTGGTGAGTTTCTGCGCGTCTGCTCCGAGGTGGAATTTGGTCCACTGCGTCGACGGTAGCGGCCAGGCATTCTCGTGGCGGATGACGAACTGCTCGCCAGGGTGCCGCACGTTGAGCTGCACCTTCGGTTGCTTGTCCCAGCCGTTCTTCTTTCCTTTGAGGAAATAGTCGAAGAAGCGGCGTTGAAGATTGACGCCGTAGTCGGTGTAGTAATGCGTCCAATGTTCGATGCCGTGCACCTCGAGCCATTTCTGCTTCGAGGCCGCGCGGAAGTAGCCTTCGAAATTGCCGCGCGGATGCAGCGGCTGGCCGCCCCAGTTGGCGGCCGACAGCAGCGGCACCTTTACCTTGGACCAGTCCGGCGCCATCGCCTTGAAATAGTCGTCGTCGAGAGGGTGCGAGAACAGCACCTTTCCCATGTCGTAGCGGTTGGCGCCCATCTGCTCGGGCAGCAGCGTTTCGGGACCTGACACCCAGTCGCCGTTCATGCGGCTGCGATGGCCGTTGGTGCCGAGACCGTATTGCACGGTCTTGACCTGCATGTCGTACCAGTTCTGCGCAAAGGTGTTGTAGATGCCGCCGTTGTGGCTGAGTTCACGGTAGAAATCGGCGAAGCCTTCCCACACGCAGATCGCGGCGAGATGCTTGGGCTGCAGGCTCGCCACCTGCCATTGGTTGATGGCGTAATAGGAGATGCCGCTTAAGCCCACTTTGCCGTTCGACCACGGCTGCACGCCGGCCCATTCGATGCAGTTGGCGAAATCCTTGGTTTCGCGTGGCGACCAGTGTTCGACGTAACCGGGCGAACGGCCGCAGCCGCGCGAGTCGACACGCACGCAGACATAGCCATCCGGTACCCACTTCTCCGGGTCGCAGACTTCCCAGCTTTGGTACTTGTTGGTCGAGCCCGCCATGACATCGGGCTGCTTCTCTTCCATGCGCTTCCAGGCGGTTTTGTAGCCGTCCTCGAAATGCAGCCACTTGCCGTAGGGGCCGTGGCTCAGCAGCACCGGATAGCGGCCCTTCTTGACCGGCCGGAACACGTCGCAGCGCAGCACCAACCCGTCTTCCATCCCGATCGGCATGTCCCAATCGATCTGCATGCCGTCGCGGATTTCGCTGACTTCACGATAACTCATGATTTCACTCCTGGAATTTCAGACTGTTATTTCTTTGGGATGACGGGCAGCAGCACATAGGCCTGCCGGTCGGGACCCGCATGCAACGTGACGTCGCCGCCGAAGACGGCGGGCGGGCGGTCGCGCGGATCGTCATGCGTGAAGGGACCGACGCCGGTCCACACCTTGCCCAGCGTCTCGACGCCCGCGCCCGGCACGCCGGGGAAGACGTAGTCCGTGCCGCGCACCGACAGCGCGATGCGATAGCCTTTCGGCACGTGGATGCAGGTCGGCCAGACTTCGACGTCGGCTTCGTAGACCTGGCCCGGCGTGAGCTTCTGTTCTTCGTCGTGGGTGTGATATGGCCGGTAGGGCAGGGTCAGTTTCGGGTCGAGCTTGCGATGCGACACGCGCAGCCAGCCTTGCGCGATGGGCGTATGCGCATCGAGCGCGCCCTGGAAGGTGACTTCCTTGAGATCGGGCGTGAAGACGCGCACCACCAGGAACAGGTCGGCGTCTTCGGTCGCCGACGACACGAACAGCTTGGCGGCGATCGGGCCGGTCAGTTCGACGTCCTCCGTGAGCGGCTCGGTGAGGAAGGTGACGCCGTCGCTAAAGCCGCCATAGGTGACGGAGGCCGCGGTCTTCGGCGCGTCCTTGGACATGCCCATGTCGGACGGGCTGAGGTAGAACTTAGTCCACTGTGTCCGTGCCAGCGGCCATTCGTTCTCGTGCCGTTCGACGAACTTCTCGCCAGGATGACGAATCTGGAGTTGTACCTTCGGCTGACGGTCCCAGCCCGCGTCCTCGCCTTTGAGGAATTTCCCGAAGAACCGCTTCTGCAAATCCACGCCGTAATTGGTGTAGAAGTGCGTCCAGTGCTCGATGCCATGCACTTCGAGCCATTTGTTGCTCGACGCCGAGCGCACGAAGCCTTCGAAATTTCCGCGCGGATGCAGGCCCTGGCCGCCCCAGTTGGCAGACGACAGCAAAGGGACTTCGACCTTGTTCCAGTCGGGCATGCGCGACTGCCAGAACTCGTCGGTGTCGAGTTTGCGCGAGAGACAGTCCTCGTAGAAATTGCGGCGGTTCTTGCCGAGTTCTTCTTCCGTCAGCGTCTCAGGCCCGGACACCCAGTCGCCGGTCATTTTGCTCTTGAAGCCGCGTGAGCCGCGTCCGTTTTGCAGCGTATAGACCTGCGCCTTCGACCAGCCTTCGACGAAGCCGCGGTTGAAGATGCCGCCGTGGTGCGCCATGTCGCGATAGTAATCGGCGGCGCCTTCCCAGGTGCAGATCGCGGCGAGATGCTTCGGCTGAAGCGCCGCCGCCTGCCATTGGTTCTCGGCGTAATAGGAAATGCCGTTGAGGCCGACTTTACCATTCGACCAGGGCTGCACGCCGGCCCAGTCTACGCATAGCGCGAGATCCTGCGCTTCGCGCAGCGACCAGATATCGATGACGCCCGGCGAACGGCCGGCGCCACGGGAATCGACACGGATGCAGACATAATCATCCGGTACCCACTTCTCCGGATCGACCACCTCCCATTGCTGATATTTATTGGTGGAGTTGGCCGGCACGTCCGGTTGGTCGGCGCACATGCGCTCCCATTGATCCTTGTAGAGGTCCTGGAAGGCCAGCCACTTGCCGTAAGGCCCGTAGGTCATGATGACCGGGTATTTGCCTTCGGCGATCGGCCGGTAGATGTCGCATCGCAACACCACGCCGTCGTCCATCTTGATCGGCATATCCCAGTCGATCCGCATGCCATCGCGGATTTCGCTCTTTTCACGGTAGTCCATGGAGTCCTCGGTACGGTTAGCGGGATGTCAGGCTTGGATGCGGCGGCCGTCGGCCTCGAACAGATGAATGCGTTGCTGATCCAGCGTCAGCGCGATGCGCGCGCCGACCTCGACATCGGCCATGCCGAGGCCTTCGTCGACCGCGACGAAAGCGCGCTCGGTGCCGGCGTCGAAATACAACAACGTGTCCTTGCCAAGTGGCTCGACCAGCCGCACAGGCAGTTCGACATCGCCTTTGCCGCCGACCACGGCGGCGACGTTCTCAGGTCTGATGCCGAGCGTTGCCGCGCCGGGCTGGGCCGCGTTGAAGCGCTCGGGCAGGGCGACATCGAGGGCCGACGACCGGAAGCGACGGCCCGCGCCACTCGCTACGATCTCGCCGCCGACCAGCTTCATCGACGGCGAGCCGAAGAAGTCGGCGACGAAGTAGTTCACCGGATTGGAATAGATTTCCATCGGCGAGCCGACCTGAACGATTTCGCCGGCGCGCATCACGACGATGCGGTCGGCGAGCGTCATCGCCTCTTCCTGGTCGTGGGTGACGAAAATGAACGTGCGTTTGAGCGCCTGATGCAGCCGGTCGCATTCGGCGCGCAACTCACGGCGCAGCTTGGCATCGAGGCTCGACAGTGGTTCGTCGAGCAGAAAGGTCGAGGGGTTGGTCACCAGCGTTCGCGCCAACGCCACGCGCTGCGATTCACCGCCCGAGCATTGCCCCGGCATCTTGTCGAGCAGGTGGCCGATGCGCACCATGTCGGCCACTTCGCGCACACGTTTGACCCGCTCGTCCTTTGGCACTTTTTTCATGCGCAGGCCGAACTCGATGTTCTGGGCGACATTCTTGTGGGGGAACAGCGCGTGGCTCTGGAACACCATGCCGAGCCCGCGATCGCGCGGCTCCAGGTCGTTGACTACGCGCCCGTCGATGCGGATTTCGCCGCCGGTCGGATCCTCGAAGCCGGCGATCATGCGCAACGTCGTGGTCTTGCCGCAGCCGGACGGGCCGACAAAGACGATGAACTCGCCGTCCTCGATCGTGAAGGTGAGGTCCTTGACCGCCTTCACCGCGCCGTACGACTTTTCCAGATTGACCAACTCAATACGCGCCACTTTGACTATCTCCGTACCATGCCGAAACTGAAGCCGCGCGCGAGATGCTTACGGATGATCAGCCCGACGATCATGAGTGGAACCGTGATGCCGACCGCCAGCGCCGCCTGTCGCCCATAGACACGGCCTTCGGTCGATCCCTGATATTTGGACAGTTCGACCGGTAGCGTCGTGACCTGCGTCTTGGTCAGGATTAGCGCCAGCAGGTATTCGCTCCAGGTCAGGATGAGGATGAACAGGAACGTCGCGACCAGTCCCGACCGGATCAACGGCAGCACGATCTCGAACACCGTGCGCCAGCGTGAGGCGCCGAGGATTTCCGCCGCCTGCTCGACTTCACGCGGCACCTCGTCGATGAAACTCTTGGTCATCCATACGGCGTAAGGCAGCGTGGTGAGGAAGTAGACCATGATCAGGCCGAAGCGGGTGTCGAGCAGCCCGGCAGCCGAATAATACAGCGAGAGCGGCGCGACGATCACGATCGGCGGGATCATACGCAGCATCAGCAACTGGAACATGCGCACTTCCGACAGGATGCGATAGCGTGACACGCCGTAGGCGATGATCGAGCCGAAGAACACCGACAGGAACGTGGAACTGGTGGCGATCACCGTAGAGTTCCACAACGATACCAGCGGCTTCTGCGAGGAAATGGAGTATTGCGTCTGGGTATATTCCTCGGCGCCAAACCACACGTTCATGTAATTCGACAGCGTCGGCGGGTCCGGGAAATAGTAGGGAGGCCAGGCGAACCACTGCGTATCGATCTTGAACGAGGTCGAGACGATCCAGTAGATCGGAAAGAACGCCATCAACGCCCACACCGTGAGCACCGTGTAGCGCACGATGGCGGAGATGCGACGGCGCCGCGACTTGGTCATCGCCATGCTCAGCCCTCCGCCTTGGCTTCGGCGGACTCGCCGTACATTTTATCGAGCGAATGCTTTTCACGCCGCATCAGCTTGATCGCGAACAGCACGATGACGATCATCATCAGCATGACGATGTAAGACATCGCCGCACCTTTGGAGATCTGGAAGTACTGCCAAGTCGTCATGAAAATGTAAACCGGCAGCGTCTCGGTGGCGGTGCCGGGACCGCCCTGGAACAGCGCCCAGGTCTTGGGGAATTCGGCCATTGCTTCGAGGAAGCGCAACACCAGCGCCAGCAAAATCACCGGGCGCAGCAACGGAAGCTGTACTTCCCAGAAGATGCGCCACTTGGAAGCGCCGAGAATTTCAGCCGCCTCGATCGGCTCCTTCGGAATGGACGAAAGACCGGCGAGCATGATGATGAAGGAGAATGGCGTCCAATTCCAAATCTCCAAGAGGCCGACGGTCGCCAGCGCGATGTTCGGATCGCTCAGCCATGCCGGCTTGAATTGAACGCCGCTTATCCGCGAGATCAGGTCATTGAGCGGTCCGCTCTGGTACAGCATCATTTCCGCGGTATAGGCGACCACGACTGGAACGGTGAGCATCGGCAGGATGAACAAGATGTAGTAGACGGCTTGGCCGCGGAACGGCTTGTGCATCAGATAGGCGAGTAGAAAACCGAACACGAAGCAGCCGATCGTCGAACCGGTCGCGAACAGCAAAGACCGCACGACCGCCCAGCCAAAGCGCGGATCGGTCAGCACTTCCTGAAACAGGTCGAAGCCGACAAAGTCGGCCTCCCACCAGGAACTCAAATAGACCGTCCACTGGTGAAACGAAAAATAGAGCTGCAGCAGCAGCGCGGGCATCAGCACCAGCAGGAAGATCGCGATCAGCGGCGCCAGCAGGGACACCTTGAAACGCCTGACCGCGCGCCGCCGCGACACAGCACGCGGCGTGGCCTGTTGCGGGACTTCGGCAGCCGAAAAAGCCGCTACGGCCATTGCTCACCTTTATTTTCAGTCCCGGACGAGCACTGCGCTCGTCCGGCCGATCGCGAGGGTAGGGCTAACCCTGCGCTAGTGGAGCGGATTTGACGTTCGCTGTCCGCCAGCCGCGAATATCTTAAGCGAACGTCAAATCCAAAGCTCCACTACCCACAATAACTTGCTAGTGGTCCTTTGATTCTAACATTCGCAAAAGTGCCACTACAGACGGCGTGCGAATGTTAGAATCGGACCACTAGGCGTCACACCGGAACCAGGCGCTTCGGCATTACCGCCTTGTAGCTTTCCAGATCCTTTTTGAGCTTGGCTCGGCCGATGCGGCCGATGATTGCATTCCACTCGGTCTCGGTCTTCGACAGCACGTCCTTGGCGGGGAGTTGGCCGACATAAGCCTCCGACAGGTTCTTGCCGAGTGCATCCTGGAATTCGAGATAGCCGGTAAGATAGATCGGCGGCGCGACCACCTGGAAGTTCCGCTCGATCGCCTTGACGCCGGCCGGGCTGTAGGCCGCTTGTACGATCGGCGAGGCCATGTGCTCCTTCGCCCACGCATCGTTGAACGTGTTCACCGCATCGGACACGATCGGAATGCTGTTCTTGCCGGAGCCGAGCCAGAGCGCCATGTAGGCGGCCTGTGCTTTCCGCGGGCTGTACTTGTTGATCAGGATCGCCGCGAGCGGCGAGGAGATCGACCGGTGGATGCGCTTGCCGGAGAAATCCGAACCGGGCACCAGGCCATAGAGCCACTTACCGGTGGTCTTCGACTTGGCCGGGTTCTCGTTGAACTTGGCGGTGCCGTCCCAGTACTGGCAGTTCACCACGTGACCCTGGGCGATGCGTGGGATCATCTGCGGCGTGCCCCAGTTGGCCGCCTCCGGATGATTGACCTTTTTGTCCTGGAGATAGAGGTCGACCGCGTATTGGCCGGCGGGGGTGTTCAGCGTCGGCTTCATGTCGTCGTCGAACGGGAAGCCGCCGGCGCTGTAGAAGATCATGTACCACCAGGTTACACCGTTGGCGCGATTGCGCAGGTTGCCTGAGCCGTACAGATCCTTGGACGGATCCATGAAGAATTCCTGGATCCTGAAGCTTTCTTCCCAGGTCTGCGGCATGGCCGGTTCCTTGCCGAACTTGTCGGCGAACCGCTTCTTGTTGTCTGGGTCCTCGATAATGTCCTTGCGCAAATACTGGATGTGCACGTTGCCGTCGGTCGGCACGCCATAGGTGCTGCCGCCGTAGGTCATGAAGTTGCCGTAGTCGCCGACCGCCTCGCTCTTGTAGCTCGCCTTCTTGATGTACTCGTCGAGCGGCTCGAGATAACCGGCCGAGGCGAGTGAGGGGATCATGTTCGAGTCGATATGGATAAAGTCGAACTGGGCCGAACGCGACAGCGCCTCGGCCATGGCGCGTTGCGGCGCATCGAAGATCGAGATGTCCTGCACGGCGCCGACGGTGATGCCGGTGTGCTTGGAGAACTCGGCGATCACGGGCTGCATCGGCACCAGATAAGGCGACCAGATCATGCCGTTGACCGCGGCGGGCCCCGCCGCCTTGCCGGCTGCAATGATGCTTTCTTCCATCGTTGCGGCGTGTGCAAACGGCGTCGTGCCGGGTAGAAGGCTAGCTGCGGCGAGCCCGGCACTGCTTTGCAACAGTGTCCTTCGTGAAATATCCAACTTGGTCATGACTTCCTCCCTGCATGTGTTTTTTTGGTAGCGCTCAAGAAAGCATTGTCGCGGCGGGCATAGCTCCGCTGCCGACAACGACGGACCGTGATTTGCTTTGTTGGTTCCCGTTTGATCGTGGGCAAATTAATGCCCTCACTGCCGGACGCGTTGCTCGGCAGGTACAATTCGACATTTGGTTTTCGCGAGAGGAAAAAAGCACAAGCCCCCCCGAAATCTTGGTTTTGAACGCGCGGGGCCTTGGAGCCGCACGCATTATCACCAAATGCAACTTAAGCGATTACGTCCCTAGCGTTCCACGTTTTGAGCACGCGGTTTCTGAAGGCATCGTAGGGTGACGTTGATCGAACCGCAACACGCTTGTGGGTGTTGCGTTCGTCGCGGCCTTAATGCGGGAGACTCGCGACTACTGCACGCCGAATGCGGACGTCGTCGATCCGGCCGACAATGACGTCGATAAAGTTCACCAGTATCTGGATTCAAATTATTGCGAGTCCGCAGAAGCGGCTGACCTTAGAACAACAGCCCCTTCTTGAGCATGCCGTGCACGCCCTTCTCGCCGTTGACATTCTGCGTGACCCTGAAGTCGACGGCGAGGGAGCAGCATTTGTAGGCCTGTGCCGGGGTCCAGCCAGTCCGTCCGCAAATGAAGGCTATCATCTCGCGCAGCGCCTGCTTCATGGCGAGGTCCAGGTCGGCGTTGAAGCCTATGCTGATATAATGAGTGGGTGTCTCCGCCCGTGGGGTGCGCAAGACCGGTGCCGCGGCCCCGCCGCCTTTGTGCAGCTTGAAGGTGAAGGTGCCGTTGAGGCAGATTTCGAGCGCGTTGATGCACGCTTCGCCATCACCTTGCACACCGTGGCCGTCGCCAGCTGAGAAGTTTGCGCCCTGCACCCAGACAGGCAGGAACAGGGTGCTGCCGGCGGTCAGTTCCTTGTTGTCGAGATTGCCGCCGTATTCCCGGGGTTCGCGAGTCGAGACGGTGCCGTAGACGGTCGGCGGCGCCACCGCCATCACGCCGAAGAACGGCGCCAGGGGCAATTCCGGTCCCCATGGAAGCTTGCAGGTCTTCTTCGCCACATCCACCCGGATGTGGCTGATATCGCGGAATGGAAAGTCCTCGGGCAGGCTGCCGACGAGGGGATGGACGGCGCAATAGCCCCAGTCGGCTCCAAGTTCGATGGCGTCGATGCAGATCTCCAGCATATCGCCCGGCTCGGCGCCGGCGATGGCGATGGGGCCGGTGACGATGTGGCCGCCAAGATGCGGCAGGTTGGCGGCAAGGATTTCGGCGAGGGCGTCCGGGATGGTCAGCCCGGCCTCCGGCGGCGGCATGACATGGGGCATGCCGGAGACAGATTGCAGCACCACGGTGTCGCCCGGTTGCACGGTGAGGACGGGCAAGAATGTGCCGTCGAACATGCCGCGGCGGACAGTTGTCGGCGTTGCTGCCAAGGAATGGGTGGTCATTGTGTCTCTGCTTTCGGGAAAGGCCGCGTATGCGGCGAGGGACGGAAAGCGGCCGGCCTCGCGCCCGGCCTGTCAGCTCGCGACAACAAATATCACTTCACGACCATGGGAGTGAGGTCTTGGAATAGCTTTGGGCCTGGACGAGGCCCTGGAGCTTGGGAGACTTCTGCATGAGGTGGTCGCGATGATGTGATGGCTTCCAATAGTGGAGCACTGCATATATGCAATAGGCAAAGGCAAATGTTTGGATAAATGACTGATATTTCTCTAAAAACTGGCATACCTAGGGCGCGCCGATTTTGTGTCGCCCCGATGATGGAATGGACCGACCGGCACTGCCGGTTCTTCCATCGCCTCATGACGCGCAAGGCGTTGCTCTATACCGAGATGCTGACGACGGCTGCGATTCTGCGCGGCGACCGTCAGCGGCTGCTCGGCTTCGATGCCTTCGAGCATCCGGTGGCGCTGCAACTTGGCGGCAGCGATCCGCAGGCGCTCGCGCAGTCCGCGCGCATTGGCGCTGACTTTGGATATGACGAGATCAACCTCAACGTCGGCTGTCCCTCCGACCGCGTGCAGGAAGGCCGCTTCGGCGCCTGCCTAATGATCGAGCCGGCGCTCGTCGCCGATTGCGTCGCGGCGATGAAAGCTGCGGTCAACGTTCCGGTGACGGTGAAATGCCGCATCGGTGTCGACGATCAGGATCCGCAGGAGGCATTGTTTTCTTTCACCGACGCGGTCAAGGCTGCGGGCACGGACGCGCTGATCGTGCACGCGCGCAAGGCGTGGCTCAAAGGTTTGTCGCCGCGCGAGAACCGCGAGGTGCCGCCGCTCGACTATGTGATTGTGCATCGCCTCAAAGTCGCGCATCCGGACCTCGAGATCGTGCTCAACGGCGGCGTCGCCACTCTCGAACAGGCGCAGGAACACCTCAACCATGTCGATGGCGTTATGATCGGACGCGCCGCCTATCAGGAACCCTGGCGGCTGCTCGGCGCCGATCCGATGCTTTTTGGCGAGGCGGCGCCGTTTGCCTCGGGCCAAGACGTTGCTTTGGCGCTGATGCCTTATATCGAGCGCGAAATGGCCAAGGGCGTGCGGCTGAATTCGATCACCCGCCATGTGCTCGGGCTGTTCCGCGCGGTGCCCGGCGCGCGCGCGTTCCGCCGCCATCTGGCGACCGAAGCCGTCAAGCCCGGCGCCAGCGCTGCGATCATGGCTGATGCGCTCGCGGAGATGGTGGACACCGCCAAAAATTTGTCGAACATCGCCGCCTAGCTTTTCTTCCTGCCTACCACCACCGGATCATC
>JANMSH010000270.1:0-2191 GCA_031389105.1 Hyphomicrobiales bacterium | reverse complement strand
CGCAACGCCATGACCGCGGCGAAGGACGGCTACACCTGGACCGCCGGCGCCGCCAAGGACATCGGCACTTACGTCGTCAGCGGCCTGCTTGATACCAAGATCAGCGACTGGCGGCTCTATCTCAGCGTCATCAATGTGTCGGTACTCGGCGCCAATACGAGTGCTCCCTACAAAACCGCCCAGGATCTGGTCGCCGCGATGAAAGCCAAGCCAGGCCAGGTTTCGGTCGCCACTGCCGGCATCAATTCGTCCGGCCACGCCGCGATTGAAGCGTTCACCCGCGCGCTCGGTCTGACCTACAAACACGTGTCCTATGACGGCGGCAATCCGGCCGTGGTGGCGACTGTCGCCGGGGAAACCGAAATCACCACCCAACTCGCGGTCGAGCAGGCCAACATGATCCGCGGCAAGCGGCTCAATCCGCTGGCGGTATTGTCCGACAAGCCGCTTGAACTTGAAGGCTACGGCACCATCCCACCGGTGACAGCATCGATCTCCGGCTTCAAGCCGGACGCCAATTATTTTGGTATCTTCGTTCACAACGACGTGCCGGCGCCGGTGAAGCAGACGCTCGACATGATCTGGAAGGACGTAATCGGAAAATCCGAAGCGTTGAAGAAATACGCCACCACCAACGGCGCCCAGTTCGCTCCGGCCTATGGCGACGACGCAGTGAAGGTGGCGATGCCGGCGATCCGCACTACCGCGTGGCAGTTGCACGACGCGGGCAAGTCAAAGGTCGCGCCCGACACTGTCGGTATTCCGAAGCCGTAAGGCGTCGGAATGAATCGGGACCGCGGCGCATGAAGTTCGCAAATCATCTATCGGCCGATCGCATCGGCGGATTGATTTGGGTGACGTTCGGCGCCGCGGTCGTTTACGGCTCCTGGGCAATGGACCGGCTGGACTCGCTGAAGATTCCGCCGGCCACCGTGCCGGGTCTGGTGCCGGGGCTGCTCGGCGCCGGGCTGATCACGTTCGGCCTGTTTCTGACGCTCCGCCGGCCGGACGCGGCAATCGAAACTTCGTCCTTCGCGATACCCGCGCCTGAGCCCGCCGCTGCCTTGGCGGCGGATGACTTCGCCTGGAAACGCTTGGGCCTTAGTTGGGTGCTGTGCATGGCCTATGGCGGCCTGCTGCTCGGCCGAGGCGTTCACTATTGGATACTAACGTCAGGGTTTCTGCTGCTGCATTTCCTTTTGCTTGACGAGAATGAGCGCGTCCCGGCGCACCCCGACCTGCGCCGCCTGCTCTTGGCGGCGCTGTTGGCGCCGGTGATCGCGACCGTAGTCACGCTGGTATTTCAGTACGTTTTCCTTGTGCGTCTGCCCTGAGGCACATCCATGTTCGACGGCCTCTACATGTTCACATACGCGGTCGTCGGATATCTCAATCCGATCTCACTGACGCTGGCGTTCGGCGCCACGCTGCTCGGTGTCGTCGCCGGCTGCATGCCGGGCCTCAGCGCTACCTTAGTTATCACGTTGTTGACCACGCTGACGCTGAAGATGGAGCCTACGCAGGCCATTCTGGTGCTGGTCTGCGCCTACAACGGCGCGATTTATGGCGGCAGCCGCACCGCGATTCTGCTCAACATTCCCGGTACCGCCGCCAACGCCGCCGCCTGCCTCGACGGCTATGCTCTGGCGCGGCAAGGGCAGGCCGGTCGCGCAATGGGCATCGCCACTACCGGCTCGGTGGTCGGCACGCTGTTCGGCCTCGTTTGTCTCGCTTTGTTCACGCCGCTGCTCGGCGAAGTCGCGCTGAGCTTCGGCGCGTTCGAGTTCTTCTGGCTGGCGCTGCTGGGCGTCGTGATGTCCGGCAATGTCGTCGCCGCCGACGCGCTCAAGGGCTGGGTCGCCGGGTTTCTCGGTCTATTCGTCGCCTGCATTGGCCAGGAAGGCATGTATGCCCACGAACGGTTCGCCTTTGGTAACGCCGATCTTGCCGGTGGCTTCCAGCTCATTCCGGTCCTGGTCGGCGCGTTCGGGTTTTCCGAAGTGCTGACGGTGATGAGCGAGCGCGCCTCGCGGCCGAAGATTATGGAGTTCGGCTCGGCGTTGCCACGCATTATGGACGTGCTACGCTACTGGCGCACCATCATCCGCTCAGGTGTGATCGGCGTTTGGGTCGGGATTCTGCCCGGCGTTGGCGAGGACATGGCGGCGTGGTCGTCCTACGCCACCGCGCG
>JANMSH010000404.1:0-2524 GCA_031389105.1 Hyphomicrobiales bacterium | reverse complement strand
GGCATGGCGGAGGCTAGCGCATTTCCGGGCGCCGGGGGCGGGGGAGTTTTTTGGGAGGAGGAGGGAATAAAGGGGCTCTCGTGCCCCGGGACAGGTCGCTAATTCCCCAGCTCCAGCACCCAATATCGCCGCCCATCCTCCCCCGTCGCCGAGGCGATGCCGTAATGCGTGATGCCCTTGAGCAGCATGTTGCGCTTATGCCCCTCCGATTTCGCCCACATCTGATAGACGCAGTCCTCGTCCGCGCATCCACAAGCGCGCCCAGCAAAAGTGGCGTCCGGTTTTGCGTCCGGGCGCGCGCAAGAAATAACAGCGACATTCTCCGCCGCGGTCGAAGCAATCGCGCCCATGCGCTCGCGGAAGCCCTTGTGGTCGAGCGTCTTGCGCGCCGCCATGTCGGCGGCGTGGCTGGCGGCGGCGGCCGACATCGCGCCGCTCACCGAAAGCGGCGGCAGCTTGTGCTGGGCGCGGAAGGAATTGATGTCGAGGGCCAAGGCGGGCGCCGCCAAAAATGCGGGGGTGGCGAGCAAGGCCACAGCAACACCGACGTACCACCGACTTTGCCGATATTTACGATCCATCAATCCATTCCATAAAATGAATCCACAGTTGTACACCTGTAATTACTGATTGCTGCCCCATGGTACCCGGCGCCCAAGTGGCGCCGGAGTGGTATCTAAATGCAGCTCGTCGCAACGCTGATCTATTGGGTGGTGGTCGCGCTTTGGCTGGGCGTCCTAGCCACCGTCATCGTCTACTATGTCCGCAACCCGCGTATTTTCGGCACGACGCGGTTGCTGTTGTTCGTGATCGCCTTGGATACGTGCCGCAACATCATCGAGAACAGTTATTTCGGGCTGTTTTTTGGCAGCCAATACGGCTTCTTCCCGGCGGGGATAGGCGAACTATTGGGCAATCCTTCGCTCATCATTATTCCGAAATTGATCAACCTCGCCGCCGGCTGCATCGTGATCGGCGTGCTGCTGATGCGATGGCTGCCGAAGGCGGTGAGCGAGCACGATCGTGCGCAGCGGCTGGCCGCCGATCTCAAAATGCTCGCCACCACCGACGGCTTGACCGGTCTCGCCAACCGCCGCCACTTCGATGTGCTGGCGCGCGCGGAGTGGCTGCGGTTTCAGCGCTACGGCCGCCCGCTGTCGCTGCTGGTTGTCGACGTCGACACATTCAAATCGATCAACGACCGCTGCGGCCATGACGCCGGCGACCTGGTGCTGAAGGCCATCGCGGAGAACTGCAACGCGGCGAAACGGGAGACCGATGTCGTGGCCCGTCTCGGCGGTGATGAATTCGCCATCCTGCTGCCGGAAACCAATGAGGCGGCTGCCGAAACGGTTGCCGAGCGGCTGCGGCAGCAAATTGAAAATTATTCGACCGTGTTTCCGGACGATGACCTGCCCATCAGCGTGAGCATCGGCGTGGCGGGCGCGACGCTGAGCATGTCTTCGTTCGACGTCTTGTGCAAACGCGCGGATGAAGCGCTGTACCAGGCCAAGGATGCGGGCCGCAACCGCGTCTTTCGAGCCCCGAATATCATATCCGAAAAATATCAGGTCGCGGCGGA
This sequence comes from Hyphomicrobiales bacterium, assembly GCA_031389105.1. Lineage (GTDB taxonomy): Bacteria > Pseudomonadota > Alphaproteobacteria > Rhizobiales > Xanthobacteraceae > Pseudolabrys. Next base: position 942 of record JANMSH010000404.1, on the reverse strand, counting down.
GTAGGGTTCTGCCTAGTATAGAACGGCTGAGCCGCTCCTCATGAGGCAAATTTCAGAAGGGTCACAATGTTTCACTTGATTTACACCAGCAGGGAAAAACAAGAATTTGCTCCTGCCGATCTTAAAAAACTTCTGACGAGTTCCCGGTTTCGCAATCACGAAATAAGCGTGACAGGAATTCTCGTTTATCAATCCGGCGTGTTTCTCCAAGCTCTTGAAGGCGAGCAAGAAGCTGTGCAGTCGACTTTCTCCCGCATCGAGAAAGACACGCGTCACCGAGACGTACGCGTCCTGCATCGGCATGTGACGATCGACAAACGGCGTATGTTTGGTGAATGGTCAATGGCATTCGCTGATGCAAATGGTGTCGCACAAGTCCTGAGAGGATTCATGGACGTATATAAGGGTCTAAGTCTGTCGGATTTGGACGCGGCGCGGGCCGCGGATATTCTCAACGCTTTCAGCAAGAACCCAACGCAGCTATCGGCCTGATAAAATGACCTCCGTTATCGGCACGAAACGGACATTGTGACCGCTAATCACGCGCTTTTCGCGGGCGCGGTCGAACCGGATGGTCAGCTTGTTGCCGTCGGCCGCCACCACGTCGCCGTTGCCGAATTTCTGGGGTGAAACACGCGGGCGCCGAAGGCTGAAGCGCGCTCAAGGAATGCCAGGTTTCGGCGGCAAAGGATCGGACGATGGCGGAGTGGACCCAGGGGAGGGACCGGAGCCCGGAAGTTTCGGCAGCGGTTTTGGTTTAGGCTTCGGTCCCTTGTTGCCTTTCAGCTCCCAAAGGACATCTTCGACCGCGTCGAAAAGGTCGGCGACGGTCAGAAATATCATCGCCTCGACCATCGTAATGTTTCCGAGCCTAAACTGGGTTTGGACGTTCTTGTTCAGCGCGTCGATCAGGTCGATGACGAGTTGGTCCTTTTCAAGCAG
>JANMSH010000358.1:0-9002 GCA_031389105.1 Hyphomicrobiales bacterium | reverse complement strand
AGGAAAACGTCCGATCATGGGCCGCATCGCCGCCGAGAATGCCGACCGCGTCATCGTCACCGACGACAACCCGCGCAGCGAAGATCCCGCCGCCATCCGCGCCGCTATTCTGGCGGAGTCGCCCGGCGCCAGCGAGATCGGGGACCGCGCGCAAGCAATTCGTACAAGCATCGCCGGTCTGAAATCCGGCGACGTGCTGGTCATCGCCGGCAAGGGCCACGAGACCGGCCAGATCGTCGGCGGCAAGGTTCTTGAGTTCTCCGATCACGACGCCGTTGTCGCGGCTCTGCAAGGCAAAGTCGCATGAGCGCGCTCTGGACCATCTCCGACATGGCCGCCGCCATGCGCGCAGATAAATCCGGCGCGCTGCAAGGCGACGTCACCGGCATTTCCATCGACAGCCGCAGCATCGCCAAAGGCGAAGCCTTCTTCGCCATCCAGGGCGACAACCGCGACGGCCATGACTTCGTCGAGACGGCGCTGAAGAACGGCGCCGGCGTCGCCGTGGTCGCGCGCAAACGTAAAGTTCAATTCACGCCCGACGCGCCATTGCTCGAAGTCGACGACGTGCTCGAAGGCTTGCGCGATCTGGCCCGCGCGTCGCGCACCCGTCTAACCGAGGCCAAAGTGATCGGCGTCACCGGTTCGGTCGGCAAGACCGGCACCAAGGATGCGCTTCGTCTCGCGCTCGGCGCCGATGGCGAGACTTACGCTTCCGTCGCGTCCTACAACAATCACTGGGGCGTGCCGCTGTCGCTGGCGCGCTGCCCGGCATCCGTGAAATACGCCGTGTTCGAGATCGGCATGAACCATACCGGTGAGATCACGCCGCTCACTAAGCTGGTGCGTCCGCACGTTGCCATCGTCACCACCGTCGAGCCGGTGCATCTGGAATATTTCGGCAGCCTCGACAAGATCGCCGACGCCAAGGCGGAAATCTTCGAAGGTATCGAGCCGGGCGGTGCCGCGGTGCTCAACCGCGACAATGGTCAATTCGCGCGGCTTGAATCCGCCGCCAAGGCGGCGAAGGTCGCGCGCATCGTTTCGTTCGGCGAAGACGCCAAGGCCGACGCGCGGCTCCTGCGCCACTCGTTGCAGCCCGACAGCTCGACCGTCGAAGCCTGCATCCTCGGGCAGGACGTCACCTACAAACTCGGTGCGCCGGGCAAACATCTCATCATCAATTCGCTCGGCGTGCTGGCGGCGGTTGCGCTGGTTGGTGCCGATCTGGCGCTGGCCGCTTTGGCGCTCGATGGCTTGAAGCCCGCCACTGGACGTGGCGCACGCGTGACACTGAAGACGCCGTCCGGCAGCGCGCTGCTGATCGACGAAAGTTACAACGCCAATCCGGCATCGATGCGCGCCGCCATCGCGCTGCTCGGCCAGGCGCCGGTCGGCCCGCGCGGCCGCCGCATCGCCGTGCTCGGCGACATGCTGGAACTGGGGAGCCAGGGCGACGACTTGCACCGCGGTCTGGCCGCGCCGATCGAGGCGGCGAACGTCGATCTTGTGTATTGCTCGGGTCCACAGATGCACGCGCTGTGGGAGGCACTTCCCTCCGGCCGCCGGGGCGGCTATGCCGGAACCGCGGCGGAGCTGGAGCCGGCCGTGCTCGACGCCATTCGCGATGGCGACGCGGTGATGGTGAAGGGTTCGCTGGGCTCGAAAATGGGTCCGATCGTCAAGGCGCTGGAACGGCAATTTCCGAAGCAGACCGCGCTCAGCGCATGATCCCGAAAAGGGGCACCGGTTTTCGGATAAGATCATGCGCCATGAATAAAGAGCGACGGGCGAAGACAGCGATTACAGGGTTGATCTAATGTTTTATTGGCTGACCGAACTGTCCGACAAGGTCTCGTTCCTCAACGTATTTCGCTACATCACCTTCCGCACCGGCGGCGCCATCGTCACCGCGCTGGTCTTCGTATTCTTGTTCGGTGGCCCGATCATCGATCTGTTGCGCCTGAAACAAGGCAAGGGACAGCCGATCCGCACCGATGGCCCGCAATCGCACCTGATCAGCAAGAAGGGCACGCCCACCATGGGCGGGCTGATGATCCTGTCGGGCCTGCTGGTGTCGACGCTGCTGTGGGCCAACCCGGCCAACCCTTACGTCTGGATCGTATTGTTTGTGACGCTCAGCTTCGGCGTCATCGGTTTCTATGACGACTATCTCAAAGTCACCAAGCAGCAGGCCAACACTGGCTTCTCCGGGCGCACGCGGCTGATCCTCGAGATGATCGTCGCGGTCATCGCCTGCGTCGCGCTCACCAATCTCGGCCGGCCGCCGACCTCGACATCGCTGGTGTTTCCGTTCTTCAAGGATCTGGCGATCAATCTCGGCTACGCCTTCGTGCTGCTCGGCGCTTTCGTCATCGTCGGCGCCGGCAACGCGGTCAATCTCACCGACGGCCTCGATGGACTTGCCATCGTGCCGGTGATGATTGCCGCCGCGAGCTTCGGCCTGATCTCGTACCTCGTCGGCAATTCGCTGTTCTCCGACTACCTTCAAATCCGCTACGTCGCCGGCACCGGCGAACTGGCGGTGCTATGTGGCGCGGTGATCGGTGCGAGTTTGGGGTTCCTCTGGTTCAACGCGCCGCCGGCCTCGATCTTCATGGGCGACACCGGGTCGCTGTCGCTCGGCGGATTGCTCGGCACCATCGCGGTCGCGATCAAGCACGAGATCGTGCTCGCCATCGTCGGCGGACTGTTCGTGCTGGAAGCGGTGTCGGTGATCGTGCAGGTGGTGTCGTTCAAGCTCACCGGCAAACGCGTCTTCCGCATGGCGCCGATCCATCATCACTACGAGCACAAAGGCTGGACCGAACCGCAGATCGTGATCCGGTTCTGGATCGTCGCCGTGGTGCTGGCGCTGATGGGTCTCGCGACGCTCAAACTGCGATGATTCCGATCACCACCTTCGCCGGGCAACAAGTCGCGGTTTTCGGCCTCGGCAAGTCCGGCCTGCTATCGGCGCAGGCGTTGGCGCAGGGCGGCGCCGACGTCATCGCCTTTGACGACGACGACAAGAAGCTCGCCGAGGCGCAGGCCGCCGGCATCACCACGCAGAACCTGCGTGACCTCGACTGGTCGAAGGTCGCGGCACTGGTACTGGCGCCCGGCGTGCCGCTGACGCATCCGCAGCCGCATTGGACCGTGACGCTCGCCAACAGAGCGGGCGTCGAGATCATCGGCGACATCGAACTGTTTTGCCTGCAACGCACGATGTCGGGCGCTGCGTGCCCGCTGATCGCGATCACCGGCACCAACGGCAAGTCGACCACCACCGCGCTGATCGCGCATCTGCTCAAGAGCGCCGGTATCGACGCGCAGATGGGCGGCAACATCGGCGTGCCGGTGCTGGCGCTGGAAGATTTCGCGCCGGGGCGGGCTTACGTGCTCGAAGTGTCGTCCTACCAGATCGATCTCGCGCCTTCGCTCAAGCCTACCGTCGGCATTCTCTTGAACGTGTCGGAAGATCATCTCGACCGCCACGGCACCCTCGAGAATTACGCCGCGATCAAATCGCTGCTGGTCGCAGGCGCCGAGGCTGACGGCGCCGCCGTGATCGGTGTCGACGATCGCTACACGCGCGACGCTGCCGAGCGCATCGAGCGCGCCGGAAAGAAAGTCGTTCGTGTGTCGGTGCTGGCGCCGCTACGCGATGGCTATTACGCCGAAGGTAGCCGCATCGTGCGCAGCGTCGGCGGCAAGGCGCATCCGGTGGCGCAACTCGCTGGCATCGGTTCGCTGCGCGGCGCGCATAATGCGCAGAACGCGGCCTGCGCGGTCGCCGCCTGCACTGCGCTCGGGCTCGATCTCGCGGTCATTCAGAAGGGCCTGGTCGGCTTCCCTGGCCTCGCGCATCGCATGCAGCAGGTAGGCCACAGGAAAATCGGCAGCGGCCGCATCCTCTACATCAACGACTCCAAGGCGACCAATGCCGACAGTGCCGCCAAGGCATTGTCGAGCTTTACCGATATTTTCTGGGTCGCCGGCGGCAAGCCCAAGACCGGCGGCATCGAAAGCCTCGCCGAATTTTTCCCGCACATCCGCAAAGCCTATTTGATTGGCGAGGCGGCGCAGGAATTCGCGCAGACGCTTGAGGGCAAGGTTCCCTATGAGATCGATGGCGTGCTGTCGGCCGCGATCGACGCGGCCACCCGCGACGCGCAAGCCTCAGGGCTGAAAGAGCCGGCGGTGCTGCTGTCGCCGGCCTGCGCTTCGTTCGACCAGTACCCGAATTTCGAAGTGCGCGGCAAAGCCTTCACCGACCTCGTGCTGGCGATACCGGGCGTCACGCCCGCCTGACGCGGCTTCCGCCCTGCGTGCATAAGTTGTATCATTTTCCCCGCCGGCAGAGTTGCGGGGGAGTGGCAATGTCGTGGCTTGAACTCTTGTTTGCGAGCGGTGCCGTGCTGGCCGCCGATCAATTGAGCAAGCGGCGCGTGCTGGCCGAGCCGCGCTTTGCTGCGGCGCTTGCGCAACGTCCGTTTGTCTCGATCCATTGCGTCATCAATCGCCGGCCCGCCGTCATTTCGTTATCCGAGACCGGGATCATCGTGGCGTGGATCTTGTGCGCCGCGCTGGCGCTGTTCGCGCTAGAGCAGGAACCGCTGGCCGCGAGTCCGCTCGCCGTCGCCGGCATCGGCCTGGTGTTCGGCGGTGTCAGCGGCAATGTGATCGATCTTCTGTGGCGCGGCGGCGTCGTCGATTTCATCGCTATCGGACCCTGGCCGATCTTCAATCTTGCCGACGCGGCAATCGTTTGCGGCTTGGCGCTCACGATCTTTGCCTTGGTGTAGATCATGCAGCCGATACTGTTCGTCTGGCGCGGTTACGTCATCCATGCCTACCCGGCGATGCTGTATTTCGCGCTGCTGGCGTCGACATTTCTCACCGCCTATGTCGGGCAGTCTTTTGGCTTGAATGCCGACAAGGTCGCCTTTGCCACTGTCATGCTCGTGATCCCGGCGCTGCCCGGCACGCGGCTGCTCTACGTGGCGATGCACTGGGACATTTACCGCAACGACCTGCGCCGCATCTGGCGCCGCTCGGAAGGCGGCATGACGGTCTATGGCGGATTGATCGCTTCGCTCGTCTTTTCGGCGCCGTTGCTGTGGGCGCTGGATCTGCCATTTTTGCCGTTCTGGGACGCGGCGACGATGGGCATGTTGTGCGGCAGCATCGTCGCCAAATCCGGATGCTTTCTGCAGGGCTGCTGCTCGGGACGCGCCACCCACGGCTGGTGCGGATTGAATCTTCCCGATCACTGCGGCGTCTGGCAGCGCCGCGTGCCGATACAATTGCTCGAAATGGCGTGGGCCGGATTTCTTCTGGTGGCTATGCTGCTGTGGCGCGAGCGCGCGCCTTTTGCCGGCGCGATCTTTTTCGGCGGTATCGGCATCTACGCGGCCGGGCGTTTTTTTCTGCAAAAATATCGCGCCGATTTCCACGGCAAATCCGAAACCGGAATCCTGCAAGGTGTGTCCGTCATTCTGGCCTCACTCCCGTTACTCGGCACGCTATGGCTGTGGTTTTGCTAAGATACACGCCGTTTGACATTGCTATTGCCGGTAGTAGCATGATGCCTTGCCCGCTTGGGTAAGCGGGTGTGGGCTGCGTCATGAGTACGTCGTTGCTGGTATTACTGCCGGTCGCGTTGTTGTTCATCGTCTCCGGCCTTTGCTTCGTCGGCTGTATTCTGAACACGGAGGGGTATGGCTTTGGTGATCCCAAGCCCGACCCGGAGACCAGGCCACCGAGCAAATACAGCGACACCGATGTCATCGGTAACAAGAACTCCGTCGCCTATTGGCCCTTGAGCGAGCCTTCGCCCCCTGACGACTCCGTCAAACTTACAGCCGATGACGCCGTGGGTACGAACGACGGCGAGTACAAACATAAAAGCAACGCGGGGAATCTGTATTTTCCCTGTCCCATTTTCCCGATAGTCCCCGGCGTCATCGACAGCGCGCCGGCGCTCGGATCGTTGTCGCTCGGTACCGAGTCCATCGTACCCGGCGATTCCGTGCAGCCCGGCAACGATCCCAACATCCTCACGACCGGGATGCAGGTCAACGGCGCTTTCGTCACAGTGCCTGCGGCTTCCGCCATCAACCCGCCGGTATTCACCGTCGAGGCCTGGGTGCGTCCGGAGTGGGATGAAGCGGAGGTGGCATCACGCGCCATCGTCACCTCGCAATCGTCCGACGCCGGTACGCACGGCTTTATCCTTTGGGTCAACAATGCCGGAAACTTTCAAGCCATCATCAACGACGGCACCAGCAGCGGCTCCGCCACGGTGACCGCCGGCAAGGCGACGCCGAACACGATCACTCATCTGGTTCTGACGTTCGACGGCGCCAACGCGTCCATTTTCACCGACGGCGCGCTCAGCGGCGGACCGTCGCCATTGCCGGCGGGCTCGAGCTACAGCCCGAATACGACCGAACCTCTTATCATCGGCGCCGGCTTTGGTTATCTGGACGACCGCGTAAGTGGCATGCCCGCTTCGGCCTTCCCCTTGGTTCCCTTCAACGGCACGATCCAGAACGTCGCGATCTACAACGCGGTGCTCGACGCTTCGGTGATCATGACCCATTTCAACCATGGAAACGCAAAAGAAGACCCGGCTCCCTGAGGTGACGACCTGCACGCTCGACGCGACACAGATTGAATATGCCGGGACCGCCGCGGCGATCGAGCGCCGCCCGGCATGCGATTACGTCCGTTGCGCGCCGGGCGAAACGATCGCCGACCTGCGGGCCGGCGACATCATCCTGATCCGCGGGCCAGGCTGGCTGGGGCGGCTGATCCGCCTGGGGGCCCGGATTCGCTATCGCGACGACGATCGCTGCTACGCGCATTGGAGTCATGCCGCGATGGTTCTCTCCGCCAACGGCCATCTAGTCGAGGTGCATGCTCTTGGCGTCGGCCTATGCGGCATCGAGAAATATAGCGACAAGGAATTCCACTACGTTCGTCTCGATCTGTCCGACCGCGATCGGGCGCTGGCCGTCCGCTATGGCTATTCCTGCATCGGGCAACGCTACGGCGTATCCAGCTTTCTTCTGTTCTGTCTGTCGCTCGCGCTCGGCGACCGCTTCCACGTGCCGGACTGGGGCCAGCAAGGCTGCGTCGCGCTCATCGTGCGCGCCTTGCAAAAGGCCGGAGTGACGTTCGACCGGGCGCCGTCCGACATGATGCCGGCCGATCTCGCCAAACGGTTCGGCGTTTTGCCCTGAGGTCTCCCCGGCCGCAACGCATCGACGGCAAAATCGTCAGCGTTAATGCTTCGTAAACCGCAAAGCGTCAGGAATTGCAGTGCCATCCTCTGGCACGGGGACTTCTCATGGTTTCGCGCGCGACTCGCACGCCGTTCGGCGAATGGTGGTGGACGGTCGACCGGCTGACGCTGGGCGCTATCGGTGCGCTGATGCTCACCGGCGTCGTGCTGTCGCTCGCGGCGAGCCCGCCGGTCGCCGGCCGTCTCGGCCTCGAGCCGTTCTATTTCGTCAACCGCCACATCCTGTTCCTGTTTCCGTCGATCGCCATCATGCTCGGCGTGTCGTTCCTGTCGCCGCATCAGATCCGAAGGCTCTCGATCGTGGTGTTCGTGCTCGCTTTGGTGATGGTGGCGGCGACGCCGTACTTCGGCGCCGAGATCAAGGGCGCGCGGCGCTGGCTGGTGCTGTTCGGCGTCAACATCCAGCCGTCGGAATTTCTCAAACCGGCTTTCGTCATTTTGATAGCCTGGCTGTTCGGCGAATCCGCCAAGCGCCCCGACATGCCGGCTAACGCCATCGCCTTGGCGATGCTGCTGACGGTCGTCGCGCTGCTCGTCGTGCAGCCGGATTTCGGCCAGACCATGCTGATCGTGCTGGTGTGGAGCGCGCTGTTCTTCATGGCCGGCATGCGCGTGATCTGGGTCATCGGCCTGGCCGGCATTGCCGGCGTCGGTCTGCTCAGCGCCTATTTCACGGTGCCGCACGTCGCGCGCCGCATTCAGCGCTTCCTCGACCCGGCCTCGGGCGACACCTTCAACATCGATATAGCGACTGAAAGCTTCATGCGCGGCGGCTGGTTCGGCAAAGGCCCGGGCGAGGGCACCGTGAAGCGCCTGCTGCCGGAGAGCCACACCGACTTTGTGTTCGCGGTGGCGGCGGAAGAATTCGGCGTCGCGCTGTGCCTGGCGCTGGTCGCGCTGTTTTCCTTCATCGTGATCCGCGCACTGATCCGCGCCATGCGCAATGACGATCCGTTCCCGCGCTTTGCCGCCGCCGGGCTGACCATGCTGTTCGCGACGCAGTCGGCGATCAACATGGCGGTCAATCTGCATCTCATCCCCGCCAAGGGCATGACGTTGCCGTTTATTTCCTACGGCGGCTCGTCGATGATTTCGCTGAGCTACGCCATGGGCATGCTTTTAGCTTTGACCCGGGAGCAACCCCGCGCGGCCATGCTGGCGCCCGAACCGCTGCCGGCGGGGAGTTTGGTGTAATGTCTTCTGACGCAGCGCCGCTCGTGCTGCTTGCGGCCGGCGGCACCGGCGGCCATCTGTTTCCGGCGGAAGCGCTCGCGGTCGCGCTCGCCAAACGCGGCGTGACCGTCGATCTCGCCACCGATCATCGCGCCGCGCATTACAAATTTCCCGCGCGCGAAATGCATGTCATTCCGAGCGCGACGGTGCGCGACCGCAACCCCATCGCATTGGCCAAGACCGGCATCACACTGACGCTCGGCATCGCCAAAGCCTGGAGTTTGATCGGCCGCATCCGCCCCGCCGTCGTCGTCGGCTTCGGCGGCTATCCGACGGTGCCACCATTGCTGGCGGCGCGCCTGCGCGGCGTGCCCACCGTGCTGCACGAACAGAACGGCGTCATGGGCCGCGCCAATCGTGCGTTGGCCTCGCGCGTCACGGCGATTGCCACCAGCTTCCCGAAGCTGACGCGCGCCGATCCAAGCTTGCAGAGCAAGATCACCTTCACCGGCAATCC
>JANMSH010000354.1:0-1985 GCA_031389105.1 Hyphomicrobiales bacterium | reverse complement strand
TGCGCGAGGTGCCGTTCGGCCAGGACGGCAATTACAGCCACGAGGCCATCGTCAACCGCATCAACGCCGATCTCGCCAACGATCTCGGCAATCTGGCGCAGCGTTCGCTGTCGATGGTCGCCAAAGCTTTCGGCGGCGTGCTGCCGGAGCCGGGCGAGTTCACGGCCGAGGACAAGGCGATACTAAGCGCGGCCGACGGCATGATCGGCATCGCGCGCGAGCACATGAAGACGCAGCAGCTACACCAGGTGCTGGGCGCAATCTGGTCGGTGGTGGCGGACGCCAACCGCTATTTCGCGTCGGAAGCGCCGTGGGCCAAGGCCAAGACCGACCCGCAGCGCCAAGGCACGATTTTGTACGTCACGGCGGAAGTGATCCGGCAGGTCGCTATCCTGGCGCAGCCCGTCATGCCGGATTCGGCTGCGAAGTTTCTCGCGCTGCTCAATATACCGATCGAGGAGCGGGATTTCTCCGCGCTCAAATCCGGCAACAGGATCAAGCCAAGCGTCACCTTGCCGTCGCCGACCGGCGTGTTCCCGCGTTACGTCGAGCCGGAAGTCGAGGGCGAAGCCAAGCCAGCGCCCAAGGTCAAACCGCCGAAATCTCCGAAGCCGGGCGCCTGACAATGCTGGTGGACAGCCATTGCCACCTGGATTTTCCGGATTTTGCCGCTGAGCTGGATGCGGTCGTGGCGCGGGCGCGGGCCGCCGGTATCTGCCGCATGGTCACGATCTCGACGCGGGTTCGCAAGCACGCGCAGATTCTGGCGATTGCCGAGAAATTCCCCGACGTATTCTGCTCGGTCGGCACCCATCCGCATCATGCGCATGAGGAACTGGATATCGGCGCGAGCGACTTGGTGGCAATCTCCAAGCATCCGAAAGTCGTGGCGATCGGCGAGGCTGGCCTCGATTACCACTACGACAGCAGCCCGCGCGAGGCGCAGGAACAGGGCTTCCGGCAGCACATCGCGGCGGCGCGCGAGACGGGCCTGCCGCTGGTCATTCACTCGCGCGACGCCGACGCCGACATGAGCCGAATATTGCGGGAGGAAACGGGGAAGGGCGCCTTCCCGGCCGTGCTGCATTGCTTCACCGGTGGCCAAGAGCTGGCCTTCGCGGCGGTCGAACTCGGCCTCACTATCGGCTTCACCGGCATTTTGACCTTCAAGAACGGCCAGGATTTGCGCGATATCGCCGCGGCGCTGCCGGCCGAGCGCGTGCTGGTCGAGACCGATGCGCCATATCTGGCGCCGCTGCCGTATCGCGGCAAACGCAACGAGCCGTCTTATGTGGTCGAAACCGCAAAGATGCTGGCGGCGACGCGCGGCGTCTCGGCCGACGAGATCGCGCGCCAGACCACGGAGAATTTCTTCCGGCTTTTCAATAAGGTGCCCCGCGAATTGGTTGAACCGATAAAGGCGGCCGGATGAGCCTCAAGTTCACTATCCTGGGCTGCGGCTCCTCGATGGGCGTGCCGCGCGTTGGTATCGGCTGGGGCGATTGCGACCCGAATAATCCGAAAAACCGCCGCCGGCGCTGCGCGCTATTGGTCGAGCGGACCGGCCCGCAGGGCCGCACCCGCGTCCTGGTCGACTGCACGCCGGACCTGCGCGAGCAGCTTCTGGATGCCGAGGTCGATAAGCTCGACGGCGTGCTGTTCACCCATGAGCATGCCGACCATACGCATGGCATTGACGACCTGCGGCCGCTGTACATCCACAATCGCCGGCGCGTCGATGTTTGGGCCGATGAGCCGACCTCCCAGTCGCTGCGCGCCCGTTTCGGCTATTGCTTCCAATCGCCGCCCGGTAGCAACTATCCGCCGATCGCCACCGAGCACCGGCTGGTGCCGGGCACGCCGGTGACCATCCAGGGGCAGGGAGGCGCTATCGACGTCCTGCCCGTCCTTCAGAACCATGGCGACATCGCCTCGCTTGGCTTCCGCTTCGGCGACGTAGCCTACTCGGCCGATATCAAGCGCCT
>JANMSH010000314.1:0-15833 GCA_031389105.1 Hyphomicrobiales bacterium | reverse complement strand
CGCGGAAAGTTTCCATCCCGGCAAGGGCACGCCGACCACCCAGATCGATATGCGCCGGATTTCCGACGGCGTGAAGACCCAGATGCGCTACAAGACCACCGACCAGGTCGAGCGCGCCCACGTCGAACAGGTCGAATATTCTTACCTCTACCAGGACGGCGACGGCTTCCATTTCATGAACGACCAGACCTACGATCAGGTCGCGCTGCAGACCGATATCGTCGGCGACATGGCGCCCTATCTTCAGGAAGGCATGAAGGTTCAGCTCTCCATCCACGAAGGCAACGCAATCTCGATCGAAATTCCGCCGAAAGCGACGCTGGAAATTACAGAGACCGAGCCCGCAATGAAGGGCCAGACCGCCTCGGGTTCGTTCAAGCCGGCCATCCTGTCGAATGGCGTGCGCACCATGGTGCCGACCCACATCACGGTAGGCACCCGCGTCATCGTGCAGACGCTGGACGGCTCCTACGTCGAGCGCGCGAAGGACTAAACCCGCACGCTCGACCGCACTTCCTTCGGAAACAGGTCGTCCGGGGTCATCTTCTTCGCCGTGACGCCCTGGTCGTGCGAGAAACGGCAGAACGCCTCGAGCGTCTTGCGGTTGGCTTCCAGGCCGTAGGGAAATGGATCGGCGCCGAAGTCCTTGGCGAACTCCTCGGCGATCGCCGACGCCCACGGCACCGGAATGCGCGAGGCGGTGAGATCGGCGATGCGTTCGGCGCTGCGCGCCTTGGCCTCACCGAAAGCCTTGAACAAATTCATCGCCACCCACGGATAGCGCTCGAACACGGCGCGGCGCATGGCGATGACGTGCATGATCGGATAGAGGCCGGTCGACCGGTGATAAGCCATTTCGACTTGGCGGTAGTCCGGATAGAGCCGCACGATCTTGCCGCCGCTGTTCGCGAACGCGTCGGGTGCATGGGCCGAAATGGCAGCGTCGATTTCACCGGACAACAGCATCGCGCTGAGGCTACTGTCGAGGCGTTGTTGGACTTGAATACCGGGCGGCAGCTTGAACTCTACCTTCTCGTCGCGACCCGCCTGATTGACGCCGGCCTGCACCCATTTGATCTTGCGCAGATCGACGCCGGCAGTCTCGGCAAGAAAGCCGCGCGCGTAAATGCCGACGGTCTGCGCCCATTCCGGAATGCCGACGGTCTTGCCTTCGAGGTCTTTCGGCGTGGCGATGCCGCGGTCGGCGCGCACGTAGAACGCCGAATGGCGAAAAACCCGTGATGGAAAAACCGGGATGCCGACGAAGGGCGAATTGCCTTGCGAGGCGTAAGAGATGAATTTGCCGAAAGACATTTCGGAAACGTCCCACTCGCGATTTTTGATGAAGCGGTAGAACACTTCCTCGACCGGCAGCGTGAAGGCGGTGAGCGCGATGCCTTCGGCCGCCACCGCACCGTTCACAAGATCGCGGACGTGATCGTAGTCGGCGGTAGCGAGCGTCAGGTGCAGCTTCGCGGTGCCGTTGCTTTCGATGATCTGCGGCGCGCGATCCGCGTCCGCCTGCCCGATCCTGCCAGCTTCGTTCACCGTCATTGCGCGCGTCCCAATGCCCGGCCCGATTGCGGCCGCCGGCCGCACCCTATACCAGCGGCACAGGCCTTGTATGCCGGGCCGCAATGGCTTTTAACGGTTCATCGTTTTCAGGATCATGCGCTAGGCTGCCCGGCCCTTGGTCACTTGGCTGGCGGGCAGAACGAGGACCGGAATTGAAACGCGCCGTTGCTGCCTGCTTTCTTGCAAGCCTTGTGTTGCCCGTGACAGGAACGGCGTTCGCGGGCGAAATGGAAAGCCCCGCTATAACGCTGAGCACGATCGACTGGGACGCCGCAGCCGCAAACATCCCTGAGCGCGGCAGCACGACGCCGGCCGAGGCTTTCGAAAAACTCAATGCTATTTCCGGCAAGCGCTTTGCCGGAATCGCCAAGAGCACGGTGCCGGTACTGCTACCATTCGACGTCGATGCCTTCGCCAAGGACGCCGATAAGCCCGAGGCCGCGACATCGAATAAATATTTCGGCGATTTTCGTCCGAATAATTTCTTTCTGCCCGGCCCGGCCGGTTACGACGCGACTTTCGAAATCGATCCGCGCCAGGCCGGATTACAAACCCGCTCGCCCAAGCCGATCATCGTCGAGATTTCCGGCGCATCTTATGTCTACGCGCTCGACGGGCCGGACCACCAGGAAGTGTTTTCGCCGAAGAACGGGCTCGACCAGCTTTTCCCCGGCATGAAGCGTATCTTGCGCGAGGCGCATGTGCGTTACGTGTTCGAGCGCTCCGGCGTGCCCTATGTGCTGTCGATCCAGTGTTACGACATGCGGCCGTCGCCGAAACGCCTGTCGTGCAAGGAAGCCGATCCGGTGGCCGAGCGTTTTCTGCGTCAACTCAAACTGGTTGGCGGCACGCCGTCGAAAGTCGAGCAGCCGAAATTCGATTTGAGCCGTCCGGAAAAACCGAGCGACTTCACCTTCTATAGCCCCGGAAACCTGATCGAGAATTCAGGCTGGCGCAAAATGCCCGGCCGCGCCGATTATCATGTCTACACCCGTATGCGGTTTCCAATCGCCGACGCGCCGGCTTACGTGATCTCGCAATCCTTCATGCCGTGGGGCGATTGCTACCGGACCGGCAAGGTCGGCCGCACCGGCAAGAAAGGCGCGCCTTACCGCTGCAAGGTGAACAGCAAGCCGCTGGTGTTCGACGAATCGACGCCGGAGAATTTCAGCTACCCGTGGCGCGATAATTTCTGCGAGTTGCGCGACTATCTGGTCGGGCAATGCCCGGGCGGTTACGGCCACCAGGGCCAGGACATCCGCCCGGCTAACTGCGTTTTGAAAAACGCCCAGGCCGATCGCTGCCAGCCCTATCATCACACCGTCGCCGCGGTGCATGACGGCATCATCCGTCGCTCAACCGGACATCTCGGAGCGTATATCGTCGTCAACACCGCCGATGAACGCGTGCGCTTCCGCTACCTGCACATGAATCCGAACCACATGGACAGCGACGGGCTGCTCAACGGCCGGCGCGTCAGCGAAGGCGAGATCATCGGCAAGGTCGCTACCTGGGGCGATTTCGAGCACGGCACCTCGTACCACATCAATTTCAATATCCAGGTCTTCACCAAAGTCGGCTGGGTTTGGGTCAATCCGTATATGTCGCTGGTGGCGGCCTACGAACGCCTGATCGCCGGACGCGGGACTGAAATTCTTGCAGGCCAACCTGCGCCGCCGATTCCCGACAAACTGCCGGTGGTCCTCAATCCAGATCCGGTGCCCGCCGTGGCAGTTGCCGCACCCGAAAAAGTTCGAGACGCCGCATCGCCCAGCGCCAAACCGGCAAAGCCCGTCAAGCGAAAGCCGCATCGCCGCCATAAACGCAAGCACAAGACTGAGGATTGAACCGCCGATAATTTGTGCAAATGGAACGCACGCATTGTCGTGCAGGAACCGATGCTCCCGACTTCCGTTAACATCATGACCCATGCGGACTACGCC
The DNA here is from genome assembly GCA_031389105.1 of Hyphomicrobiales bacterium. Taxonomy (GTDB): domain Bacteria; phylum Pseudomonadota; class Alphaproteobacteria; order Rhizobiales; family Xanthobacteraceae; genus Pseudolabrys. The sequence continues at coordinate 12,315 of JANMSH010000314.1, read as the reverse complement.
GCATCGTGGCGAAATCATGAAACGGAAATGTTCCAGGGAGAACTATATGAAGAATTTCAAAACTGCGCTGCTGGCCGGTGCGTTCGCGCTGGCAAGCACGATGGCCTTCGCCCAGGTGACCGCGCCGACCAGCGGCAGCGCCAGAGGCGGCACTACCGTCGGCGCCAACCCGAGTGACGTAAATACAAATACCAAGGCCAACACGAACACGAAGGTTCAGGCCGGCGGCGTTAAAGCCGGCGCCGATACCTCCGTCAAAGGCGGAACCACCGGCAGCGGTGCTGGAGCCAATGTCGGCACCGGAATCAACGGCAGCGTGAAGTAGTTCGCACGTCGTTTGCGCCCCTGCGGCCGCCGGTCGCAGGGGCGCAACGCGTTTTAATGATGGTATTGCAATGCCGACGATCAGCGGTTTGTGCGGCGGACGGTGGCGACTACAATACCTCATGCGAATCCCCTCCTCGAGTTCCGCCCTCATGCCGACCCGCCGCTCGCTGATGGCCGGCGCGCTCGGCGCCGCTGCAAGCTCGGTCTTCGCCGATCTCGCATTTGCCACGCAGTCGCCCGCCTTCGCACGCTGGGTCGAAGCGTTCCGGCCGCGCGCCATCGCGCGCGGCATTTCGGAAGCGACCTATAACCGGGTGATGAGCGGGCTGACGCCGGACACCAGCGTCTACGAGCAGCAGCGTGCGCAGCCTGAATTCACCGAGCAGATGTGGCAGTACATCAATCGCCGCTGTTCGGAATGGCGTGTCACCACCGGCAAAGAGCGCGCGCGCGAACATGCCGGCGTGCTGGCGCGCGTCGAAAAAGAATACGGCGTCGACCGTTGGATGCTGCTTGGCCTATGGGGCATGGAGTCGTCCTTCGGCGACGTCATCGACAATCCAAAATACATGCGGCCGGTGATCCCCGCGCTCGCGGCGCTGGCCTTCGGCGAGCCGCGCCGGCGCTCCTATTGGGAAACCGAACTGCTCAACGCGCTGACCATCGTGGAAAAAGGCTGGGCGCAACCTTCCACGATGATCGGCTCGTGGGCCGGCGCGATGGGTCACACGCAATGGATGCCGGAGGTATGGCTGCGCATTGGCGTCGACTTCGACCGCGACGGCAGGATCAATCCGTTCGGCAAGCCGGACGATGCGCTGGCCGGCTCCGCGCGCTATCTGCTCGAGCGCGGCAAATATCGTCGCGGCGAAGCCTGGGGCTGCGAGGCACGGTTGCCGCCCGGCTTCAACACGAATCTCGCCGACAACCGCACCTGGCGCTCTTACGCCAAATGGCACGAACTTGGCGTGCGGCGTGCCGATGCCGCTGCCTTCGCACGGCCGGACGATCAGGTGAAGCTATGGCTGCCAGCCGCCGGCGGGCCAGCGTTCCTCACCGGGCAGAATTTCCGCGCGGTCTATTCCTACAATCCATCCACCAACTATTCGCTGGCGCTGGTTCTGCTCGGCGACCTGGTGCGCGGCGATCCGCCGTTGCGTCAGCAATTCCCCGGCGGCGAACGCGCGCCGACGCTGGAAGAGGTCAAGGAAATCCAGCGCCGCCTCACTCAGCAGGGCTTCAAGACCGACGGCATCGACGGCCGTACCGGCACCGATACGATCAGGGCCATCATAGCGTTCCAGAAGAAAGTCGGCATGGATCCGGCTGACGGTTATGCGGGCTTGAAGGTGCTGGCGAGGTTGCGTCAGGCCGGCTAAGCGCGGCGGCCAATCTGGCGTTCGGTCATCCAGACTTTGAGAAAATCGGCGAAGGCCTGCACCTTGCGCGGGATCACCGGGGCCTGCGGATAGACCGCGAGCAGCGTGCGCGGCGCTACGCGGTAGCGCGACAATACGTTGACGAGAGTGCCTGCCGCCAGTTCGTCGGTGACGGCATAGCGCGGCACCAGCGTGACGCCCAGGCCGGCGGCCGCGGCTTTGCGCAATGTCAGCGCGCTGTTGGAAAAGAACGCGCCGCGCACCTTCACCGATACCGGGCCTTTGGGGCCTTCGAAGCGCCAGACGCTGTCATTCGGCGCGACATCAACGTGTACCAGGCAGGCATGATCGCTCAACTCGGCCGGCGCGGACGGCTTGCCGGCGCGCGCCAGATAATCGGGCGAGGCGCAGAGCACCCAGTCGAGCGTCGCGATCTCCTGCTCGACCACCGCCGAGCCGCGCACTGCCGAGAAGCACAGCACCATGTCGAGATCGCGTTCGGCGAAATCGTAGGAGCCGCGGTAAGGCGTGTTCTCCAGCATCAGCGAGACGCGCAGCCGCGGCTGCACCACGGCGAAGGCGATGACGGCGTCCGACAGATGCAAAGCGCCGAAAGATTTCGGCGCCAAAAGTTTAAGCGTGCCGACCGGCTCCAGCCGCGTTTGCAGGATGGCGCGCTCGTTGCTCTCGATGTCGCGGAACACTTTCTCGCAGAATTCGACATAGGCGGTGCCCTCCTCGGTCAACGCCAGCGACCGCGTCGAGCGATTCAAGAGCCGCACGCCGAGCCGGGCTTCGAGTTCGCTGATGTGGCGCGACACCAGCGCGCGCGACAGGCCGAGTTGGCTGGCGCCGATGGTGAAGGAACCGGCGCGCACCACGCGCACGAAACTTTCCATGGTGCGGAAGCGGTCCAAGGGCGTTCCTTATTGTTGTGCGTAGTGCAACAATGGCGTGCGCATTTAGTGGCTATGAGGCGCTAATGTCAAAGCCTATAGTGCGCGACAAGATCAAGCGTGATCCCGAAAAGTGGGAACCGGTTTTCGGAAAAGATCACGCGAAAAAGCCGAGCGACGCCCACGAAAAAGGCGTCCAGCCGCAGGGAGAAACGTACCCCAACCTCTGCCCTTTAGGGCAAAGGCTGCGGGCCGCATAACGCATGTCGCCATCCAAGCCCGCTAAATCGCCATCCGCTGAAGCGCCCGCCATCGAGGCGATCGACCGTCCGGTGCCATCCGGCGTCAACGCCCCGGGCTTCGGCAGCGACGTGATCGCCGACGCGTTGCGCGCGCTCGACATCCCCTATGTCGCGCTCAATCCCGGCGCCAGCTATCGCGGCCTGCACGACAGCCTGGTGAACTATCTCGGCAACGCCAAGCCGCAGATGCTGCTCTGCCTTCACGAGGAAGCCGCGGTCGCGATCGCCCACGGCTATGCCAAGGTCACCGGCAAGGCGATGGCGGCGGCGGTACATTCCAATGTCGGGCTAATGCACGCAACGATGGCGATCTTCAACGCCTGGTGCGACCGCATGCCGATGGTCATTCTCGGCGCCACCGGCCCGGTCGACGCGGCCAAGCGGCGGCCGTGGATCGACTGGATCCACACCTCGCGCGACCAAGGCGCGCTGGTGCGCGGCTACACCAAATGGGACGACCAGCCGGGCTCGCCGGTCGCTGCGCGCGAAGCCGTCCTGCGCGCCAACTGGATTGCCAACACCGCGCCGTGCGGGCCGACTTACGTCAATCTCGACGCCGAGATTCAGGAGATGAAGCTCGCAGAAGACGTCGCGCCGATCGACGGCAAGCGTTTCATGCCGCAGGTTGAGAGTGCGGCACCGGCGGCAACGGTCGCCAAGGCCGTCGATCTACTGCGCAACGCCAAGACGCCCGTCATCTTCGCCGGCCGTGTGTCGCGCAGCGTCGACGCCTGGAACCTGCGCGTGAAACTCGCCGAGCGGCTCGGCGCGCGCGTCATCACCGACCAGAAAATCGCGGCCTCGTTCCCGACCGACCATCCGCTCCATGCCGGCGCACCCGGCGGCATCGCACTGGCACCGGAAGCAGTCGAGGTCGTGCGCAATGCCGACGTCATCATGAGCCTCGATTGGCTCGATCTCGCCGGCACGCTCAAGAATGTCGGCAAGGTCGCCGCCAAGGTCGTGCAGGTGTCGGTCGACCATCGTCTGCACAATGGCTGGAGCATGGATTATCAGGGCCTGCCGCCGGTCGATGTCTTTCTCGATTGCACGCCCGACGCGGCCGTCCCTGAGCTGCTTGAGGCGCTCGGCCAAGGCGGTCCGCGCGCGGTCGCGACGGGCGCCAAGGAATTCCCCAAGCCGCCCGAAGGCAAGCTCACCGTCGATCATCTGGCCGACGCGCTGCGCCGCGCGGTCGGCAACAAACCAACATCCCTTACCCACATTTCCCTGTCGTGGAACGGCGCAAGCTGGCACTTCAAGCATCCGCTCGATTATCTCGGCTCCGACGGCGGCGGCGGCGTCGGCGGCGGTCCGGGCATCTCAGTCGGCGCTGCGCTGGCGCTCAAAGGCTCGGGCCGGCTCGCGGTCGCGGTCTGCGGCGACGGCGACTTCCTGATGGGCGTGACGGCGCTATGGACCGCGGCGCACTACAAAATCCCGCTGCTCATCGTCGTTGCCAACAACCGCTCGTTCTTCAATGACGAACTGCATCAGGAGCGTGTCGCCCGCATGCGCAACCGGCCGGTCGAGAACCGCTGGGTCGGCCAGCGCATTTCCGAGCCCGACATCGATCTCGCCGGCCTTGCCCGCGCTCAAGGAGCGATCGGCTTCGGTCCGGTGAACGCGATCGGCGATCTCGACGACATGTTCAAGGAAGCCATCGCCGCCACGGAAGCCGGACACGTCGTCGTGGTCGATGTCCGCGTCGAGCCGGGCTATACCGCTGCGACCACCGCCGCCATGACCCGCAAGGCCGACTAGCATGTCACCCACACCCAGCACATCCGGCAACGCCATCCTGAAGGCCGACAATATCGTCGTGCGCTTCGAAACGCCGGAAGGTCCGGTCGTCGCGGTCGACGACGTGTCGTTCGACGTGCGGCCCGGCGAGTTCTTGTCGGTGATCGGCCCGTCCGGCTGCGGCAAGTCGACTCTGTTCAACGTCATCGGGGGGTTGCTCGGCCACACCTCGGGCGAAGTCAGCGTCGCCGGCGAAACCATCAACGGCCCGCATCAATCCATCGGCATGGTGTTCCAGGAAGAATCCACCTTCCCGTGGCGCACCGTGGTCGACAACGTCTCCTTCCCGCTCGAACTCACCGGCATGGCGAAGGACAAGCGCATCGCGCGCGCCAAGCATTTCATCGGCATGGTCGGGCTCGACGGCTTCGAGAACCGCTATCCCGGCGAACTGTCGGGCGGCATGCGCCAGCGCGTCTCGCTCGCCCGTACACTCGCTTCCGAGCCGAAGATCCTGTTGATGGATGAGCCCTTCGCCGCGCTCGACGAACAGACGCGACTGCTGCTCGGCGACAAGGTGCTGCAAATCCAGCAGCATTTGAAACAGACCACGCTCCTGATCACGCACAACATCACCGAAGCGGTGCAGATGTCCGACCGCATCTTGGTGATGACCTACCGGCCCGGCAAGGTGAAGCGCATCGTCGACATCGACCTGCCGCGCCCGCGCACCTCCGAGATCGTCGGCAGCGAGGCTTTCGGCCGCTACGTCGCGCAGATCTGGAGCGACCTGCGCGAGGAAGCCAGCCGCGGCATGCGCGACGAGGAGAAGCATGTGCGTAACGAAGGCGCCAAGCCATGACAGCGGCCGCCCTCACCGGACGAACCAGCGCACGGGATTATCTGCCCGCCGCGACCGGTGTCGGGTCGCTGGTGGCCTTCTTCCTGATCATGGAATTGCTGGTGCAGACCGGCATGGTCAACCGCTTCATCGTGCCGCCACCGTCGGAAATCATCGGCAGCTTCGGCCGCGTGATCGTCGAGGAGCATGTGTTCAGCCGTTTCCTGTTGACGCTGGGCGAATGCCTCGCCGCGGGCTTCCTGCTCACGGTGTTCGGCGTCACTGGCGGCGTGCTGATGCACCGCTTCAGGTTGTTGCAGCAGGCCTGCGAGACCTGGGTCGCCGCCATGGCGTCGGCGCCACTCGTGTTGATGTATCCGCTGTTCCTGGTGATCTTCGGCCGCAGCGCATGGACCATCATCATGATGGGTTTTCTCGCCGCGCTGCCGCCGGTGATCCTGAAAACCATCGAGGGCATTTCCGGCACCCGCAAGGTGCTGGTCGATGTCGGGCGCAGCTTCAACCTCACGCCGACGCAGCAGTTCTGGAAAATTCTGTTCCCGGCGGCGCTGCCGACCATCTTTGTCGGTATCCGGCTGGGTCTGATCTTCGCGCTGATCAACATCGTGGGCGTTGAATTCCTCATCAATTACGGCGGCCTCGGCCAGCTCATCAACGATCTGGCAGAGCGCTACGACCTCGCCGGCACCTATGCGGCGATCTGCTTTGTGATTTTAGTGAGCGTGCTGTTCTTCATGACACTGGAAAAAATAGAGCGATGGCTGAGACCGGTCGACTGACAGGGGCAACGACGCCCGCGCCGGTATTCAATCCGGTGACGCTGCTGCGCATCGCCATCATTTTGGCGCTGCTGTCGGTATGGGAATTTTTGTCGCATTCGGGATGGCTATACCGCGACGTGGTGCCTTCGCTGTTGGCGATCGGCCGCGCGCTTTTGGAGCTGCTCACGGACGGCGAATACTACTTCAACCTCGGCGTCACCGCGGCCGAAGTCGGCACGGCGCTGCTGATCGGCGGGCTGGCCGGCGTCACCGTCGGCATCCTGCTTGGCGCCAACCGGTTCATGGCCAAGGCCTACGAGCCTTATCTGTATTATCTCGGGCCCACGCCGAAGATCATCTTCTTCCCGATCATGATCATGTATTTTGGCGTCGGCCCCGAGTCCAAGGTTGCGCTCGGCACCCTCTCCTGCTTTTTCCCGGTGGCACTGAGCGTAGCCGCCGGTATGCGGCAGATTGACAAAGTACTGATCCGCGTCGGCAAGAGCTTCCGCGCCAATAGCTGGCAGATGGTGACAAAGATCTATCTGCCGGCGATGCGCCATCCGATCATAAATGGCGTGCGCCTCGGCCTCGGCGTCGCGCTGATCGGCGTGCTGCTGGCCGAGACCAAGCTGTCGAACAAAGGCATTGGATTTCTGATCATCCAGGCCTACAGCATTTTCGACATGCCGCGGATGTACGCCATGCTGATCGTGCTATTCGTGCTGGCAATTGGCGCCAACGCCATGGTCGGCCGGCTCGGCGGACTGCATACCATTAGACGCACTTAACAAGCCGTCAGAACAGGGAGGATGCCATGAAACACATTCGACACATCGCGGGCGCCGCGGCTCTCGCCGCTCTGGTCATCGGCGGGCAAGCCCAGGCCGACGATCTGGTCAAGATGACCATCGGCCAGCGCGGCAATTGGGACACGGCAATCGCGCACCTCGGCGACAAGGCCGGCATCTTCAAGAAGCACGGCCTGAAGCTCGAGATGATCTATACCTCGGGCAGCGGCGAGACATTGCAGCCGGTCATTTCCGGCAGCGTCGATTTCGGCCTCGCGGTCGGCACACTCGGCGCCATGGCGGCGTTCTCCAAGGGCGCCCCGGTTCGCATCATCGGCGCGCAGGCGACTGGCGCCGCCGACTATTGGTACGCCAAGAACCCGGCGATCAAGACGCTCAAGGACAGCAACGACAAGACCATCGCCTTCTCCAGCCAGGGCTCGTCGACGCAGAGCGTGGTCCGCGCCTTCATCAGCGAATTCAAGCTGACGGCGAAGCCGCAGGCGACCGGCAGTCCGGCCGCGACGCTGACCACGGTGATGACCGACCAGGTCGATATCGGCTGGGCCTCGCCACCATTCGGCCTCAAGGAGATCGATGAAGGCAAGATTCACATCGTCGCCAAGGCGACCGACGCGACTCTGGTGCGCGGCCAGACCATCCGCGTGCTGGTCGCCAACACGGCGACGCTGGAAAAGCGCAAGGAAGTGGTCGACCGCTTCATGAAGGCTTACCGCGAAAGCATCGACTACATGTACTCGAACAATCCACAGGTCATCAAAGACTATGCAGAATTCGTGAAAGTGCCTGAGGTGATGGCCAAGCGCGTGCGCGACGAGTTCTTCCCCAAAGGGTTGGTCGATCCTGACAAGATTGCGGGCCTCGAGTCCTTGATGACGGAGGCGGTCAATCTGAAATTCATCCCGACACCGCTGACCAAAGAGCAGACCGACACCCTGATCCAGATTCCGCCGCGCAAATAGGCTGAGCAAGTAAGAGAGTACGACATGACGACTGCAGTCTCACCGCAAGCCGCGGCCGCCCAGGCCGTGGTGTTGCCGAACAATCGCGGCGCCTATTACGGCGGCGCCTGGCACGAGCCGAAGGCCGGCCGGTTCATCGATACGATGAACCCTGGCACCGGCCTGTCGCTGGGCAAGGTGGCGGATGCGGGCGCCGAAGACATCGATGCGGCGGTGGCAGCGGCAAAGGCCGGCTTCAAGGAATGGAAGCGTGTGCTGCCCTTGGAGCGTGCCAAGATCCTGCGCAGGATCGCTGAAATCCTGCGCGCCAACGCCAATGAACTGGCGATGATCGACGCCGCCGATTGCGGCAATCCTGTGCGCGAGATGATCAGCGATGCCATGATCGCAGCGGCGCAGATGGACTTTTTTGCGGGTTTTGTAACGGAAATGAAGGGCACCTCGATCCCGATGGGACCGGACGTGGTCAACTTCTCGGTGCGAGAACCGTTGGGCGTTGTCGGGCGTATCATCCCGTTCAACCACCCCTTCATGTTCTGCGCCGGGAAATCCGCAGCGCCCCTTGCCGCCGGCAATAGCGTCATCGTCAAGCCGCCGGAACAAGCGCCCCTCTCCTCGCTGCGCTTGGCCGAATTGATCGGCGGCCTGCTGCCGCCAGGCGTGTTCAACGTCGTGCCCGGCGGCCGCGACGCCGGCCAGCGGCTGGCGAGCCATCCCGACGTGGCGATGATCGCGCTGATTGGCAGCGTGCCGACCGGCCGCGCGGTCATGAAAGCCGCGGCCGACACCGTCAAACGCACGATGCTGGAACTGGGCGGCAAGAATGCGCTGATCGCCTATGGCGATGCGGATGCTGACGAAGTTGCCGGCGCCGTCATCGGCGGCATGAATTTCACCTGGTGCGGACAAAGCTGCGGCTCGACCAGCCGCGCCTTCATCCACGAAAAGATTTACGACGCGGTGGTGTCGCGAGTGAAGGAGAAGATCAAGCACTTCAAGCCAGGTCTGCCGACCGATATGGCCACTACGATGGGCGCGATCGTGTCCAAGGCACAGTACGACCGCGTCATGAGTTACATCGAAGCGTCCAAGAGCGAAGGTGCCGAGTTGATCTCAGGCGGCAAGCGGCCGGACGATCCGGCGCTGGCAAACGGCCTCTACATCGAGCCGACGGTGTTCGCCGTCACCGGCAAAAATCGCATCGCGCGCGAGGAAATCTTCGGGCCGGTGCTCGGCGTGTTCAAATGGAGCGACGAGGCGCAGATGCTGGCCGACGTCAACGCCGTCGAATACGGCCTGACCGCCTCGATCTGGACCAACGACCTCAACACCGCGCACCGCACCGCGATGGCGGTGGAGGCCGGCTACGTCTGGATCAACGAATTCGGCAAGCACTTCCTCGGCGCGCCGTTCGGCGGCTTCAAGCAGTCGGGCCTGGGGCGTGAGGAATGCTTTGAGGAGATGCTCAGCTTCACGCAGGAAAAGAATATCCACGTCAAGCTGCGACCGGCGAAAGCCTAGGCAGCGTCGGCAGGGTCGAAACCGGCTTCGGCCCAGACAAGCCGGTTTGCCGGATCGGCGAGATAGCGGACGAAGTCCGCTGCGGGCCCTGCCGCGGCGCTTCCGGTCACAGCGGCCGCGCCATAGACGTTGTTGAACTGCACGCCTTCCGGCAACAGGCCGACCACGCGCAGGCCATCGACGTTTACGATCTCGCTTTTGGGATAGATGCCGAAGTCGGCTTCACCGCTCGCGAGCGCCTGCAGGCCACCTTCCAGCGCCGGGCGGTAGATGGTCTTGGCCGCCATCGCGTCGGCAATGCCGAGTTGCTCCATCATCTTGGCGCAATGCGCGCCGCTGGGCGTCGCCTTCGGCGGCGCGTGCGCCACTGCGCGCGCGGCAAGCAGCGCTCGGCGAAACGCATCCGCCGATGACAGGTCCGGCGCCGTGCCGCCGTCTTTGATGGCGATGCCGGTTCGTACGATTGCAAGCGTAGCGCGTGCGTCCGCCGATGCCACACCTTGCGTGACGTAAACATCGATCAGCCCGACCGGCATGATGATGATGTCGGGCCGCTCGCCAGCGTCAAGTTTTTCGCGAATGTTGCTAAGCACCGAGTAGTGAAAGATCGTCTTGTGCCCTGTCCGCTGCTCAAACAATGGCGCCAGCCGGACAAAGACTTCCTTCGGCGCATAGCCGCTCATCAGATGAATTTCGGCCTGCATCTGGAAGCCTCCGATTAGCGCGCGTCCGGTGCATCGAACCCGCAGGCGTGCCAGATCGCACGGCTCTCGGGCGTGATCAGAAAATCGATGAAGGCCGCCGCCGGTCCGGCGTTCGGACTTGCCACAGTGACGGCCGCGCCATAGACGATGTTGAGTTGCAGCGACGGCGGCAGCGAACCGACCAGCGTAACCCCATCGAAGGCGGCGATTTCGCTCTTGGGAAAAATGCCGATCTCGGCCTCCCCGCTGGCGATCGCGGCGACGCCGCCGGCAGCCCCGGCGCGATGGATAATGCGGCCCGCCAATTTATCGGCGAGCCCCAGTTCCTTGATGACCTTGTCGCTCTGCGCGCCGCTCGGCGTCGCGGCCGGCGGCGCGTGTATCACTGCGCGGGCGGCGGCAAGAGCCTGCCGCAGCGCGTCGGGCGTCGAGATATCGGGAATTTTCGCGCCGGCTTTGACGCCAACGCCGAGCCCGATCGCCGCCAGCGTGGCGCGGCCCGCCGCCAGCACAATGCCCTCCTTCTGCAAATCGTCGAGCATCACCACCGGCATCAACAGCACGTCGAGCGCGTCACGTTTTAGACGGCCCTGGATGCCGCTCATGGTGTCGTACAGCGCGTTGAGCTTGTTGCCGCTATGCCGCTCGTAAACCGGGCCAAGCCTATCGAACACCGGCTTGGGCGCGCCACCGGCAATGGACGTGATCGTGACCATTACAGTTTAAAGCTTTCAAGCGTGCCGGGATGGAACATCTCTTCCGGCGTTACCAACCGCGACGACAGCCCCTGGCTGTGGTGGTGGCGCAGGAAAGTCTCCAGCGTACTGCGATTGGGTGCGACGCCGTAGGACCAGAAGTCCTCACCCATCAGCGCGCGCGCCTCGGTGAGCCGCTCCTCGACGAAAGGCAGCGTCACCTTGGTGGCGGAGGTATCGCTCAGTTGCTCCATCGCCGCGGCTTTCGACCTCTCGAAGGCCTTGAACACCGCGCCCGGCAGCCAAGGATGCTGCTCGGCCAGCGTCCGGCGCACGCCGACAATGTGCATGATCGGGAAAATACCGGTGCGCTTGAAATAGTCTGTCGCAGCGGCAACCGGATCGGAAAACAGCCAGCCGACATTCGGCGTGTTCTTTGGCAGCGACGGCGGCCGCGGCGCCATGAAGCCGTCGATGGTCCCCTCCGCCAGCATCGCCGAGATCGATTTACCCGCGGGCGCGTCTTCCAGCTTCACATTGTCCGGCAAATTGATCTTGATCTTCTCCGGTCGCGCCGCGTCTTCGATGCCGCCACGTACCCAGGTCACGTCGGACGGCTTGACGCCATAATCGTCCTCAAGAATGGCGCGCGCCCAGACGTTCGCCGTCAGTTGGTATTCCGGCAGGCCGATCTTCTTGCCCTTGAGGTCTTCCGGCTTCTTGATGCGGTCGGTGCGGACATAGATCGAGGTGTGACGGAAGGCGCGCGAAACAAACGCAGGCACGCCGACATAGGGCCCCCCGCCTTGCGACGTCTTGACCGTGAAGCTCGACAGCGACAACTCACAGATATCGAATTCGGCATGGCGAAAGGCGCGGAAGAAAATTTCTTCCGGCGACAACGTCATGCAGCTCGCATCGACGCCATCGATCTGCACCGCGCCATCCACGAGAGCACGGGTGCGATCATAAGGTCCGACCGCGACGGATAAATTGAGTTTGGCCATAAAATGTCCGGGCTTGGTTTCTATAACCGCTAAGTCATAAGCGAAACCAATCCCGGACGCAAAACCGTCGTAGCTTAATCCGGCTGCGCGGCTAGCCAAAAATGTCGGCGACGATGCCGTTATACCAGTCGACCGATTCCTTGTAGTTCTGCTTGCGCAGTTCAGCGGCCTCATTGCGCTGGCTGACAAAGGCGTTGGACGCCTTGATGACACCGTCCACCGGCTCGAAGCTGGAACCGACCTTGATGTTGTCGTCGGGCGCAATCAGGCTCCAGCACGTGTTGGAATAGCGCGCCGGAAAGGCACGCGACTGTGTCAGCTCGGCACGAATGACCATCGCCGCC
>JANMSH010000307.1:0-7999 GCA_031389105.1 Hyphomicrobiales bacterium | reverse complement strand
CCAGCGCCGCGGCGATCACGGCGCAGGCCAGCCAGAGCCGAACAGGTCGAAGGTTTAAACGCATTCCCGGCATCGCGATGTCCATTGTCTCAAAACTGAGCGGGCGGCCGCAGACCAAGCCGCCGCCTCTATGATCACTGGCTCGACTGCTGGTTCAGCGCTTGGCTGACCGTGGTCCCGCCGAGGGTACGCAAGCTCAACTGCAGCAAGACCGTATGGTTGAGCACGGCCGCGCCGCTGCCGTAGTTGTAGCTTGTCACGTAATTCAAGCCCAAAATGAAGCAATCGTCCATATAGGCGAGGCCGATCATGTTGGACGTGAAATTGCGGTTGCGGACGTCGTAGAGCGCCGAGCCGCGCAAGATCCAGTTGGCATCGAGTTTAACGGCCGCGGTGCCGAGTAAGCCCTGGCGGCGGTCGGCGTAGCCGAGGCTCGGCTGGGCGGCGTAGTCGCCGTAGAGCATGCTGGTGCTCCAGCGATTGAAGTTGGCGCTGACCTCGTATTCCGCCCGCTGCAGGGTGAAATCCTTGTGGTCGAAGCGGAAGCGCGAGGTCAACTTGTAGGTGCTGTTAGGCTGGTAGGAGGCCCGCGCCACATAGTCCGAGGCCCGGCTATCCAAGCCGCTGTCGAGGCCGGTATTGGTCGGGGTCGGCTGGGCGAAGGAGTTCTGGCCGAACAACTGGTAGGACTGCCCGAACAGCATGTTGACGAAGCCGCTTTTGTTGAACTGGGCGGTGTATTGCGCGCCGTAATTGGCGCGGCCGCCGCCTTCCATGCGGTCGTAGCCGGCGAACTTGTCGACCCGGAACAGGTTGCTGTCGTCGAACACCAGAGTTTGGGCGTCTTCGTTCGGCCAACGTCCGACCTGCGTCTCGTTCGGGCGCGCGATGACCTGGGCAATCGGCTCGATGGTCTGCGTACCCCAGCTATGGGTGCTGATGAACGGGTAGCGGTACTCCAGGCCGACGGTCGGCATGGCGCGCACCAGGTTGTTGTCGCCGGTGTTGTAGAAGTTCGACACGCCGGGATCGTTGTTGATCTGCATCGAGCCGGCATCGGCCCGCACCTTGACGAACGGCGTGAACACCTGGCCGAAACTGTCGGTGATGCTGCGCCGCCATTCCGCCTCCGCCGTGAAGCGGCTGTAGGTGCCGGGAACGCCGCGCAGCAGGCAGTTGGCCGAATTCCGCATTGCCGGGTCGGCGGTCTGGGCGCAGGCGCCGCTCAGCAGCGTGGTGCGGTTGATGGCGTCGAAGTTCGCTTCCTTGCGGGTCAGGCTGGTGAAATTCAAATTGTAGGACAGTTCGCCGCCAATGACCGGACGGTCGAAGGTGTAGTTGTAATCGATGACAGGATGGATGACCGGTATCTGCGCCTGCACGTCGGCCGGCGAGAAGCCCAGGAAGTACATCGAGCGGATGTCGAAGTAGCTGCGGTTGCCGAGACCGGTGAGGTAAAGCTGCGACTTGGCCGAGTTGGCGATCGCCGCGAACGGATCGGTGAAACGGTAGATCGATAGGCGCGGATTGTAGTCGCGCAGGTACGCCTTGTCGGACAGCAGCACGCCATCCCAGCCCCACAGCCATTTATCGTTGATCGCGAACTTGCCCGAGGTCTCCACGCTGCCGCGGAAGTCGCGATAGCCGGGCGCGGTGATGGAGGGATGGGACGGCCTGAAATATTCTTTGTCGAACTGACGAATGCCGGAGGCGCGGATCTCGTAAGAGCCGTTGGCCAGACGCTGACGAAATTCGCCTTGCAGCAGCGGGCCCTGCCGCGTGGTGATCATCGGCGAGAAGGTGACGTCGTAATCCGGTGCCAGCGCCCAGTAGTACGGAATCTCGACCGACTGTCCGAACAGCGTGCTCGAGCCGATCGCCGGCATCAGGAAGCCGGTCTTGCGCTTGACGGTCGGATCCGGCGCCGAGAAGTAGGGCAACCACGCCATCGGCATGCCGAAGAACTCGAGGCGCGCGTCCTCGAAGTAGATCATCTTCTCGTTCTGGTCGTGGACGATGCGCGCCGCCTTCACCTGCCAGAGCGGCGGCTTCTTCGGATCGTCCTTACACGCCTGGCAGGCGGTGTAGACGCCGCTATGGAACACGGTGTAGTTGCCGGCGCTGCGGTCGGCGCGCGCCGCGGCCATGCGGGTCTGGTCGGGTGAATCCAGGCGCAGCGAGTCGACGAAGCCGTCGCGGTAATCGTCCGACAGATCCATGACGTCGCCGTAGGTGACTTTGCCTTCCTCTTCGGTGAGGCGGACATTGCCTTCGGCGTGCAGGCGCTTGCTGGTCTGGTCGTAGATGACCTTGTCGGCTTCGATCGTAGAGCCGCCGTAATAGATCTGCACGGCGCCGACGGCGGAGACCTTGTGGTTGTTGTAGTCGTAGTTGATCTCGCGCGCCTGCACGAGCATCTGCTTTTCGCCGGACTTGCCGCGCTCGATGGCGATCTTGGATTTCGGCGGGGCCGGTGGCGTTGGCGGGAACGCAAGTTCCTGCGCGGAGGCGGGCGCGAACGCTGGCAGCAAGGCAGACGCGATCAGGCCGCCGCAAGCCAGTAGGCTGAGGACAACAAGACGCACGACGCCTCGGCTGTGGGGCCGGTGCACTGCGGGAGGAGCGCTACGCAGCGCCACCATCAACCGTCCTCCTGGTACAACAACGCAACAAACCCCGTCAGTCCCCCGACAAGCACAGGCAACCAAGCCGCTGCCACAGGGTGCATCAGCTCGGCCTTGGCTAAGTCCTCGGTTACCTTGGATAAAACATAAAGCAGAAAGCCCGAGGCCATGCCACTTAAAACCATCTTCTGTACCCCGCCGAAGCGGAAGAACCGTAAACTGACCGCGGCCGCAAGGAACACCATGGCTGCCAGCAAAAACGGCCGGGCAAGAAGCTTCTGGAACTGCAATCTATAGCCTGCGGCGCCAAGTCCTGCGTGTTCCGCGAGCTCGATATACGATGGCAGTTCCCAAAATGGGACGGTTTCAGGGGTCGCAAAGCTTTCCCGAACCTGTTCAGGCGTCAGCGAGGTCTTGAGCGGGAATTCGGGATAGTCGGCCGGCAGCACGCCGAGTTCGTAGACCCGGGCGTCCTGCAGCTTCCAGACCCCCGGCGTGAGCACCGCCGCCCGCGCCTCGATGCGCCGCAGGAAATGTCCGCCGCTGTCGAACGCGAAGACCGAAACGCCGTTGAGCGAGACGCCCTGGTCGCGGCTCGATTTGGCGCCGATGATCGCCTGGCCTTCGCTGGAGCGCTGGTTAACCCAGAAATTGGTGGTGCTGCCGCCGATCCCGGCCGGATTGTGGTTGAACAGTTCGGCTTCGTAGCGCTTGGACTGTTCCTGCAGAATGGCGGAGACCGGATTGTAGATTGTGGTGGCGAAGATCCCGATCAGGAAGGCCACCACTAAAGCCGGCGAAACGAATTGCCAGGCCGACATGCCGGCCGCGCGTGCGACCACCAGTTCGAGCCGCCGCGACAGCGTCAGATAGCAAAACATCGCGCCGATCAGCACGCAGAACGGCATGATGCGCTCGGTCACCTGCGGCACGCGGTAAAACGAGGTCTTCGCCACCAAAATCGCCGACACGTTCGGGATGTCGCTGGAACGGCGCATCATCTCGATGTAATCGATCAACGCGACCAGCACGAAAATTCCGCAGAACACCAGCAGCACCGCGCTCAGGAAGCGCAGTCCGAAATATCGTGCCAGTGTTCCGCCCAAAACTTGCATTTAGTAGTTCACTTGCATCGAGTTCACTTGCATCGCGTTACTTCATGGCCACGGCTAGACGTTGCGAAATGCGCTCGGTCAGCGCGGCGATCCAGTTCATCAGGAAGGCCGGCGGTTCGAGAATGACGCCGGTGCGGATCACCCAAAGTCCGCCACCGATTGCCGCGGCGACCGCGAGATATTGCAGCACCAGCATGATCGGGACGGTGGCGCCGAACACGGTCGAGGTGAATCCGATCAGCCGCAGCAAGCCGACGCCGCCGACCGCGCCGACCATCGACAGCGTGCGGCTTTGCCGCGTGGTGCGCGGCGCGCCCAGATAAGCAAAGGCGATCACCACGAAAGCGATCGGATACAGCGGCGCAATCAAGCGATCGTGCAGCTCGGCGCGGAACGGGCCCGGCTGCTCGAGCAGGAACGGATCCTTCGGATCGGGGAACATCAGTTGCCAGAGATAGCGCTCGCGGATCGAATATTTCACCGCCTGCTGGCCGCCGGAGAACTGCGACAGATCGAACGCGTAGCGCTCGAACTTCACCATCGCCGGGTCGCGTTCCTTGAGCTCGTGGCGTTGTACGGTGCCCTGTTGCAGCACCAGGAACGTGCCGTTGTCGTTGTCGATCAGCTCGCCGTTTTCAGCGAGCACCGTCATGCGCTCGGCCGGATTGCGCCGGTCGTCGAGGAAGATGCCGACCAACTGGCCATTGTTGCGGCGTTCGCGAATGTGGATGGTGACGCCGCTTTCGATCGAGGTGAAGCGGCCGGGCTGCACGATGGTGCTCACGACATTGGCGCGCACTTCGGTCAGCCAGTCGCGCAACATGCGCAGGCCCTTCGGCGCGCCATAGGCGCTGATCGCGGTCACCAGGATCGACACCACGATTGCCACCGACAAGAACGAGCGAAACAACAGCCACGGCGACATGCCGGCGGCGTTCATCACGATGATTTCGGAATCCGTCGACATCTTGTTGAGCGTATGGGCGACGGCAATCAGCAGCGCGATCGGCGCGATCACCAGGACGAGCAGGGGGATGATCAGGCCGGTAATGCCGATGAACACCAGAATGGTCTGGCCCTGGC
This sequence comes from Hyphomicrobiales bacterium, assembly GCA_031389105.1. Classification (GTDB taxonomy): domain Bacteria; phylum Pseudomonadota; class Alphaproteobacteria; order Rhizobiales; family Xanthobacteraceae; genus Pseudolabrys. The sequence goes on along the minus strand of JANMSH010000307.1, from coordinate 3,177 downwards.
TGGTCATCAGGTCGATGTCGCGCAACGCCTGCGTGACCCAGATCACGGCGGTCAGGCTGACGAGCACGACAGCGAACGCACCGAACGTGGTGCTGAAAATGTATCGGCTGATAGACCCCATCCGCGGCGTCGTCCCCCAATTGCGGAAAGCACTTAACCGCCGTCCGGAATCCCCACCGGACGAACAGACGGCACAACGTAAACCTAACCCCCGTTAGGGTTTACCTTGTTCTCTTCACAAAGTGGCCGCGCGAAGGCAAAGCGTTGAACATGCACAACAAAAAGTTAAACCCGGACCGTGGCTTACCACCCAAACCAAGCCTGCGGACCGCGATTCTGGCAAGCAAATAGGACACCACTATCTAATTGCCGTGACGGTGGCCGGAGCCTGTGAAAAGCCTCGAAAACCGGGCAGTTTGGGCTTTTCAGCGGCCACCCGACCGCGCCATATGGACAGGCGCCCGCAGACTTTGAAATTCCCGCCGCCGCGGCGCCGGAAATGCCCGCCTTAAGCGATTGCCGCCCAGATTAAGGATTGCCGTTCATGACCGATGTTCTGAAACTTGGCTTTGGCCCGTTTACCGCTCCGAGCAAGGGCGTCCTGATCGTGTTTTGCGATGACGGGCTCAAATTTGGTCTCGCCACTGCCAAGGCGCTGGGGTCGGCCACTGGCCTAGTCGCCCGCGCGGCCAAAGCCGAGCAGTTCACCGGCAAGAGCGGGTCGTCTCTGGAACTGATCGTGCCGGAGGGACTTAAAGCGGCCCGTTTGGTCGTCGTCGGCGTCGGCAAAGCCGCCGAACTGGCGCAAAAAGACTTCGTCAAACTCGGCGGCACCGCCATGGGCAAGGTGCCGGCATCGGCCAGCGACGGCGTGATCTTCGCCGAACTGCCGGGCGGCGCCATGAAGCCCGATCAGACCGCGGATCTGGCGCAAGGCGCGCGGCTGCGCGCCTATAAGTTCGACCGCTACAAGACCAAGCGCAAGGATGACGACAAAACTCCGGCGAGCCGGAGCGTCACCATCGCCACCGGCGACGTCGCGACTGCGCGCAAGGCCTTCGAAAGCCGCAACGGTATCGCCGACGGCGTGCTGATGGCGCGTGATCTGGTGAACGAGCCGGCCAACATTCTTTATCCGGAAGAGTTCGCCCGCCGCACCCAGGTGCTGAAGAAAGTCGGCGTCGCCGTCGAGGTGCTCGACGTCAAGGCGATGAAAAAGCTCGGCATGGGCGCGCTGCTCGGCGTTGGCCAGGGCTCGGTGCGCGAGAGTCGCATCGTCGTGATGCGCTGGAACGGCGGCAAAAAAGGCGACGCGCCGGTAGCTTTCATCGGCAAGGGCGTGTGCTTCGACACCGGTGGCATTTCAATCAAGCCGGCGGCCTCCATGGAAGACATGAAAGGCGACATGGCGGGCGCGGCCTGCGTGGTCGGCCTCATGCACGCGCTCGCCGCGCGTAAAGCGCGGGTCAACGTGGTCGGTTTGATCGGCGTTGTCGAGAACATGCCGGACGGCAATGCGCAGCGGCCCGGCGATATCGTGCGTTCGATGTCGGGGCAGACCATCGAGATCATCAACACCGACGCCGAAGGCCGCCTCGTGCTGGCCGACGTGATCCATTACGCCGCCAAACGCTTCAAGCCGAAATTCATGATCGATCTTGCGACGCTGACCGGCGCCATCATCGTCGCGCTCGGCCAGGAATATGCCGGCATGTTCTCCAACAACGACGAACTCAGCCATCGCCTGCACAAAGCCGGCGAGGCGACCGGCGAACTGGTGTGGCGCATGCCGCTCAACGCCACTTACGACAAGATGATCGATTCAAAATTTGCCGACATGAAGAACACCGGCGGCTCGCGCTGGGGCAGCGCCATCACCGCGGCGCAGTTCATCAAGCGCTTCGTCGACGATAAGATTCCGTGGGCGCATCTCGACATCGCCGGCACCGGTTTCGACTCGCGCCAGAGCGACATCAATAAGAGCTGGGGCTCTGGCTGGGGCGTGCGGCTGCTCGACCGGTTGGTCGCGGATTATTACGAGAAGTAAAACCGGCTGCTATTTCTTTTTCTTTGGATTGTAGCGGCGCGCCTGCACGATCTTGGCGACGGCGGCGGCGACGCCCGAAAGGCTTGCTACCGAGACCGTCAGCTTGTCGACCGGCACCCAATGCGCGAGCATGCCGATCGTCATGAGGACGGCAACGATGCCGGCAAAGAAGACGATCAGGTCTTCGGTGTCGAACGTGACCTTGGCTTTGCGCGTTACGTGATTTTTGGTGTTTCGCTTATCGATCGCAAATTCGAAGTTGAATGACTCCGGTCCAAACTGCATGTCGATCCCCCGATTGGTGCAACCCGCAGTGATGCAACGTAGAGTAGCCCCCTGGCGGACGGCGTCAACGGCGCTGGAAATCTTATTTATCGCGCGTTTACGCACTTGCACCGGAGCGTCATGACCGAAATTCTCTTCTACCACCTGCAGGGCCAGAAGCTCGAGGGCGTGCTGACGCCGCTGCTGGAGAAGTCGCTCGATCGCGGTTGGAAGGTTGTGGTGCAGGGCGCGTCGGAAGAACGCATCGAGGCGCTCGACGCGCATCTGTGGACCTATCGCGACGACGGCTTTCTGCCGCACGGCACTTGGCGCGAGCCCGAGGCCGCTTCGCAACCGGTGCTGCTCACGCTCGATGACGGCAATCCGAACGCGGCCAACGTCCGCTTCCTGATCGAGGGCGCGGCGGTGCCGGCGGACGCCGACACTTACGCGCGCATCGTGCTGGTGTTCGACGGTGACGATGACGACGCGGTCGCTGCCGCGCGCGCGCAGTGGACCGACGCCAAGACCAAGGGCTTCGAGGCGACCTATTGGCAGCCCGACGAGAACGGCCGCTGGGTGAAGAAGGCGTAAGCGCCTCTTGACTTAAATCCTATCATGGACTATAGTCCATTTCACTTGGCTCGGCCGAGGGCGTCTTCGCGAGACGTTCCGAAGATGGAGCCAGGTGCGGCGCCTGCGGCCAAGGCTCGTAACCTTGGACTCGGGAGGCCTCGGGTCACCGTCCGCTCCCACTACGGGGAGCTGCCTTCAATGGCTGCACGGGTGGCGGCGAAGGAGGCGAAAGCCTCCGGATCGGGAGGGCGAAGAGTCCTCCGCTGCGCACACGGAAGTACGGTCCCGGG